>DATDMG010000540.1:0-2082 GCA_036518955.1 Kineosporiaceae bacterium
CATCGAACGCCCACTCTTGCGAATCGGTGTCGTGGGTGTTGCGCAGCCGTAATGGCGCTCGCCGGGGGGAATCTCATAGTGTTCGATCTAGGGGTTTCGGCCCCTCGCCGTGTCATGTCCTTGGATGAATGCTTTCGCGAACAGGTCAGGGCCACGCCCGGGGACCTGGCTGTCGTCGATTCGGCGTCTGCCCTGACGTATGAGGGACTCTTCGCCCGCGCGGTTGCCCTGGCGAGAGGATTGACGGCGCAAGGCGTGACACGGGAAAGCCTGGTCGGCGTCCTGGCCCCACGGTCGGCCGAGGCGGTGACCGCCTCCCTGGCCGTCGTGCTCGCCGGGGGCACGTACGTCCCGCTCGACCCGGCCGATCCACCTCACCGCATCGCCCAGGTGTTGCGGGCCGCCGGCGTACGGATCGTGCTGGTCGCCTCCGGGAGTGCCGGCCTCGTGGTGCCGGACGGCATCGACGTGCGGGCGACGGACGACGTCGCCCTGCCCGGGGCCGACCCGTGGACCTACCGGTCACCGGCGGTGCCCCGGGACCGCTCGCCCCTGGCGTACGTGATGTTCACGTCGGGTAGTACCGGAACGCCGAAGGGGGTCATGGTCGAGCACGCGGGCATCGTCCGCCTGGTCAGGCACACCGACTACCTGGACTTCTCGCGCGCCCGGCGCATCCTGCACGCCGCGGCCCTGAGGTTCGACGCCGCGACCTTCGAGATCTGGGGGGCGCTGCTCAACGGCGGCCGGCTGTGCGTGGTGGACGACGAGACGGCGGTCGTGCCGAGCCGGCTCGCGGCGGCGCTGCGTGAGTACGGCGTGGACACGTGCTGGCTCACCGCCCCCCTCTTCCACCAGGTGGTCGACGAGGACCCCCGGGTACTTGCCTCCGTGGAGACCGTGCTCACCGGCGGCGACGTGGTCTCCCCGACCCACGTGCGACGTGCCCGGCACAGCAACCCCGGGCTGCGGATCCTGAACTGCTACGGCCCCACCGAGAACACCACCTTCACCACCACCTACCCGATCGACCGGGACCCGGACGGCCCGATCCCGATCGGACGACCGATCGCCGGTACGACGGTGCTGGTCTGCGGGCCGGACGGCGCGAGGTTGCCGGCCGGCGAGATCGGGGAGCTGTACACCGGAGGGCTCGGTCTGGCGCGCGGCTACCTCAACCTGCCGGAGCTGACCGCCGAGCGCTTCGTCGTCCTGGACGGGGAGCGCTATTACCGCACCGGCGACCTCGTGCACCAGGATCGGGACGGGGTCCTTCACTTCCACGGGCGGCGGGACAACCAGGTCAAGATCCGGGGAAACCTCGTCGTGACGGACGAGGTGAACGCCGCGGTGCTGGCCCTGCCCGGCGTGCTCGATGCCTTCACCCGTGCCCTCGACGGGCACGCGGGAGGACGCCGCCTGGTGTCCTGGGTGGTCGCTCCCGATCTGACGGCCGCTGCGGTCCGGACGGCGCTGCAGGACCGGCTGCCCGGGTACATGCGTCCGGAGCACGTCGTGATGCTGGAGCGGCTCCCGCTGGGCAGGACGGGCAAGGTCGACTGGCGTGCGCTGCCGCTTCCGGCACCGGCTGCGGAGAACGTCGGGGACGGCGGGCAGGAGCTGTCGGCCGAGCTGCTGCCGGTGGCGGAGATCTGGGCACAGGTGCTCGGAGTGCCGATGACGGCGATCGGCCCGGACACGGTGTTCGCCGATCTCGGTGGGGACTCCCTGCGGCTGGGCGTCGCGCTCGGCCGGATCCAGCATCGGCTCGCGGCGCGGGTGTCCCTGGCTGACGTCGGCACGGCCGTGACCCTCCGGGCGCTGTGGCAGGCGATGCGCCGTGCGGCCGATCATCCCGGGGCGACGGCGGAGGGCTCACTCGAGATCGGACCCATCCCCACCGTCCTCGGCGGGACGGCCGTGCCGCTGCACCCGCAGCAGCGCTCCCTGTACGCCCTGTGGATCACCGACCCGGACTCCGTCGCGTACAACGTCCCGTTCCGGCTCGACATCCGCGGTCCACTCGACGAGCATCGGCTGCGCCGGGCGCTCTCGGAGGTGGTGTCCCGGCACGACGCCCTG
>DATDMG010000541.1:0-4146 GCA_036518955.1 Kineosporiaceae bacterium
GCAGCCGCGGAGGCGCTGCCGATCCCGTCCCGGCCGCGTCTGGCCCGGCACCGGGTCGAACAGGCCCGCGCGTACCAGCTCGCCGGCCAGCCGGACGCCGCGATCGCGACCCTGACGCAAGCATCCGCAGCCGCCCCGGAGACGGTCAGGTACAACGGCTACGCCAAGGCGATCGTGCTGGAGGAGATGGAGGCGCGTAGCGCTCCACGCCGACAGCAGGCCGCGGACCTGGCCGCGACGATGGGCCTCCTGTCTGCCTGACGATCAAGGGGCACAAACTGTGCCCACACGCCTGTCGTCATCCCCCTACCTTCGGTGATCGGCGCGCTTGGTCGGCGAGCAAGACCTCTCGACCGAGCGCGCCAACCACGCGATCCACCGGGCCAAGGGGGGCCTAGCCACATGTGCGCGACCAGCGAGCGGCGCATCTTCGCGCTACTCATCCCGACTAACCCGCGAGACTGCACGATCGTCCCTGTCCACGATCAGGCCAGAGCGATCAGCGACGCCATCGGGGGGCGATCTTCGATGAGGTGGTCTCCGGTGCGGTCACCAGCGGAATGTTCGTGATCTACGCGCCCGACAGTGCCTCGTCGGACAACCCGCGAGCCGCCGTGCTCGCCGCCCGGCTCGGTTACCACGGCCGCGACATTCAGCGCCGCCTGCGCGGCGACATCCTCGTCGCCGGTCTGGAGCCGGGCGGGCTCCGCCACTCGCACGTGCCGGTGGGAGTGATCGCCGCCGCCCGCGCCTCGGGGCTGGTCGTCCACACCGGCGCTGGCCGCCCCACCGAGCCTGGCCCGTTTCCTGGCCGCCGCTGATGTCCTCCTCGTCCGCCCACTGGCCTTGAAGATCCTCCGTGCGTCAGAGATGGCTCTAACGTCGGTCATGTGATGCCAAGGTGCGAGGCGGCGGGCGGTCGCTGGCTGCCGCGGAGTCCTTCGTGAAGCAATTCGCCACTGCTCGCGGGCCGGGCAGGCCCAGGTGGTCTACGCAGACGAGGATCGGCGGGATGCCGTCGCCGATGGGCGGCGCCGTCTGGGCGACAGCGGCCCTGGCTGCGGCGTCGGTCGAGCGGTCGATCTGCCCGTTCGTCACGGTCACGATGGATTCGGCCAGCGCGTGCGAGGACGTGCCGTGCAGGATCTGGTCGGACGGCCCGGAGAGCAGTTGTGTGGCCAGTTCCAGCGAGTCCCAGGTCGGAGCGACGTGGGCACCGATCTGAGAAGGCTCCCGGGCGGGGGCGATGTTCGGGTTGTAGGCGTCCCTGTAGGCGCGGTTGCAGTCCACCTGCAGGACGTCCTTGGCCGCGTCGAAAAGGCTTTGGACGATGTCCTTGTGGCTGCTCACCAGACCCACTTTCTGGCCCTTGAGCCGGCCGTCGTCCAGGGTGTGGTGCAGGTCGATGCACTGGAACCCGGAGGTGTAGTAGCCGAACCGCCAGGTGACGTTGGACGACGGGCGTACCTCGTCGTTGTCCATGTACCGGCTGACCGAGCCATCACCAAAGACGTTGTCTGCGCCGTCGACCCCGCACAGCCGGTTGATCTGGTCGACGAACGCCCCGAACCGGGTCCACCGCCCGGCGAAGAAGATCGCTGAGGTGCTGGCCTTCCCGCAGATGTCGCGCGGAATGTCGGCCAGGGCGGAGACATGGGCGGCGGCCAGCCCGCCGGCCGGGCCAGCGGCTGCGCCGGCCCGCGCGTCGACGGCGGCTTTCAGCAGATCGTTGGTCAGCCAGGTGGTGTACAGGTCGGTGAGGTCGGGCTCCTGGTAGACCCACAGCCGGGTGACGCCGGGACGTTCACCGGTCAGGAAGCTGAGGAAGTGCTGCGCCAGCAGCGTCGCAGGCGGGGCAAGCTGGAAGTAGCCGGACGCGCGGACCAGCGCGGTGCCCGGCCCGTCCGGGTCCGCCGTCAGCGTGGGAGCGACGAACACCACCGGGTACCAGTCCCGGTCGTGCTTGTCCGTGTCATTGTTGCCGCTGAGCAAGTCATGGATGGCGCGTCGAGTCACCAGCCGGCTGTCGCCGCCGCCGATGATGGCCAGGTGGGAGCCGAACCGGTCCCTGTGGGAGAGGATCAGGGCGGCCAGTTTGTCCGCGTACTTCATGTCCTGCCCGGCGTCGGCGATGACAAAGTGCACATCCTTATACCGGTCCTGCTTATGCCGGTCCTGCTTAGCCCGCTCCTGCCACATCCGTAGCGCCTGCAACTGCTCGCGCTCCGCCCCGGCCTTGCGGCCGTCCTCGCACTCGGACGAGTCGCTCGGGAGGGCGGTGCAGGACAGTTGGCCCAGCCAGATGACCGTCAGGCCGTCCTTGCTCCAGGGCGCGTTGTCCTGGAGGATCTGTTCCTCCAGTTGCCGGACCTCGAGATCACGGCCGAACAGGAAGTCGCTGCGCAGCCCTCCGGTGTCCATGGTGTCGATGTACCCGTAGCAGTCGCCGTTGGGCAGCCGGTCCACCGCGGACCGCCCACTGGTCTTGAAGTTGTCCGGCAGTGTCAGGCAGCCGTCCAGCAAGGCCCTGCCCCAGGCCCCCACAAAGAAGGTGGCGCCAGCGCCCACCAGCGTCCCGAGCATCAGGAAGACCAGAGGCGAGAGGAAGGCCAGAGCCGAGCGCAGCCGGGTCGCGCGGGCCCAAGCCTTCCACCGCCTCCGCGCCTTCCGCCGCCTCCGCCCGCGCCTGCTGCCCTGCACCCGCAGCAGGCTGGCCAGCAGTTGGCCGACGATGATCAGAGACCCCAGGACCGTCGCCCACAGTGTCCGCTTCTCGACCGGGCCGAAGAACAGCCAGGCTGCCGCGACCAGCAGCGAACCGGCGAGCACACCCCGCCACCACCAGTGCGCGTTGTACTGAACCCGCCACCATACCCCCCGTGCGAACCGGAGCCCGAGTCGCCATGACACGCCGAGGGCACTCCACGACCAGCTCAGCCAGCCCCGGCATCGGCGGATGATGGCTGCCAGCAAGACCATCCTGTTATGATCGATCAAGGGGCCTGCCGGTGCCGGGCGCATGTGCGGACATCGGGCGTTCGGGGGAGGGCTGGGCCTCTGACTAGGGCGTCTCACGCAGTTGAGGCATGATCGATCGATGGGCCTGTACTCACCGATCTGAGGCAATTCGTTTGTACTGGAACGAGGCACCGTCGCATCACCGCAGGTCGCCGGCTTGGTGTCTCACCTATCTGAGGCAACTCGACGAGAGTCTCAGCTACTTGATGCATGCCTCACCTTCGATGAAACAGGACAGACAACCCCGGGGGAGGTCTAGGGCGGGATAAACGCGCCTACTCGAAATAAGGCACATATTGGGCGTCCAGTACGGATCTTGCGGGGGAGTTATCAGCCCTGATCGAGGCTCCCGCACCTGCTCGGCGATCTCCAGGTGGGGTTCCATGGCAACAGTGTTCGCGGGCCCACTACTGGGCGTCGTGTGGGCATTCCCGGACGGGGGTTAGGTACTGCTGCTCCACCCACAGTGTCATCGTGATTCTCCCGCGGACGCCCTCGCAG
Source organism: Kineosporiaceae bacterium (assembly GCA_036518955.1). Lineage (GTDB taxonomy): Bacteria > Actinomycetota > Actinomycetes > Actinomycetales > Kineosporiaceae > DATDMG01. The sequence goes on from DATDMG010000541.1 coordinate 3,520, forward strand.
GTCGTGATCACCCGGCCGATCCATGTCCCGTCCGGCGCCATCGTCCAGCCGAGCAGCACCCCCGCCTCGCGGCCGGGGATCTCTGGACAGTCCGTGATCCACACGTGCTGTGGTTCACCCGTGGACGTCGCCCGCTGGGTGTGGCGGTGCTCGTCGATCAGGCCTGGTGGCGGGGAGGGTGGCCGTGCTGGTGCGGGCGGCAGGGTCTTGTTGAGGCCAAGCCGCTTGATGACCCCCTCGGCCATCTCGCGCTTGGGGTACTGGCCGCCAGCTCCCATGCCACCCATGCTGCCATTGTTCGAACGGGTGTTCGAGATGGGTGGGGTCCGCCGTCTGGGGGTCTCGCCATCGCGGAACGGCCCCCACGCCGAACGTCGGGGATGGGGCAGTTCGTGTTGTCCGGGAGCTGTCAGTAATCACACAGCGGGCGACCAGGGCGGCGGGGATGGTGAGGGCACGGGCGGGGGCGCCGTCGACCCGTCCTGGATGATCGCGGCCGGTGCCGGGGTGGCACATGTCCGAGCGGTCACGCTGAGCACCGCGGCCGCCGCGACGACACACACGCTGGCGACGACCAGGGCGGCTCGACGGCGCGCCGGGCTCCCTGTTGCCAGCGTCGGGACGGGG
>DATDMG010000542.1:0-38025 GCA_036518955.1 Kineosporiaceae bacterium
TGCCGTGGGTCACTGGCCGCCCTTCTGCACGAAGCCCTTGACGAACTCCTCCGCGTTGGATTCGAGGACGTCGTCGATCTCGTCCAGCAGCGCGTCGACGTCCTCGTCCTTGGCCTGCGTCTGCGGTGTGGTGGGGACGGGCACGCCCTCGGGGTCGTCGTCCCGCCCTCGTGGGCGCTGGTGCTCCTGACCGGCCATCACGTCCTCCTCGAACATCCAGGTGCTGCGCTCGATCCTAGGTGCCTGACCGCAGGTTTCGCCCGGTGGCACCGCGTGCGGGCCCGCTCACGCCCTCCGCCCGGCGTCAGGCGTGTCGCCGCCCCGGTGCGCATCAGCGGCCGGCCAGGGCGTCGACCAGGTCGGCGGCCGTGGCGCACCGGTCCAGCAGGGCCCCGACATGGTCGCGGGTACCTCGGGTCGGGTCGAGCGTGGGCACCCGCTGGAGGGCCCCCCGGCCCGGGACGTCGAAGATCACCGAGTCCCAGGAGGCCGCCGCGACGTGCTCGCCGTACTTGGCCAGACACCGACCGCGGAAGTAGGCCCGGGTGTCCACCGGGGGCTCGGACACCGACCGGGCGATCTCCTGGTCGGTCACCAGCCGCTCGATCTGGCCCCGTTCCCGCAGCCGGTGGTACAGCCCCTTCTCCGGTCGGACGTCGGCCCACTGCAGGTCGATGAGCTGCAGCCTGGCGGCGTCCCAGCTGAGGTTCTCGCGGTTGCGGAAGCCCTCCAGCAGACGGAGCTTCGCCACCCAGTCCAGCTCCCGCGCGCACAGCATGGGGTCGCGTTCCAGCCGGGTGAGCACGCTCTCCCAGCGGCGCAGCACCTCGACCGTGTGCTCGTCGGCGTCCGTGCCGTACCGATCGTCGACGAACGCCTTCACCTGCTCGAAGAACAGCCACTGGAGCTGGACGCCGGTCACCGCCCGCCCGTCGCGGAGCTTCACCGTGACGGTGAGCGTCGGGTCGTGCGAGATCGCGTGCAGGGCGGAGACCGGGCGCTCCACCCCCAGGTCGGCGGTGAACGCCCGCTGCTCGATGAGTTCCAGCACCAGGGACGTCGTGCCGACCTTCAGGTACGTGGCGACGTCGCACAGGTTGGCGTCGCCGATGATGACGTGCAGGCGGCGGAACCGGTCAGCACTGGCATGCGGCTCGTCGCGGGTGTTGATGATGGGGCGCTTGAGCGTCGTCTCGAGGCCCACCTCGACCTCGAAGAAGTCCGCCCGCTGGCTGATCTGGAAGCCGACGCCGGTGCCGTCCTGGCCGCGCCCGACCCGGCCGGAGCCGGTGACGACCTGGCGGGACACGAAGAAAGGGGTCAGGTAGCGCACGATGTCGGAGAACGGGGTCTCCCGGCGCATCAGGTAGTTCTCGTGCGTGCCGTAGGAGGCGCCCTTGTTGTCCGTGTTGTTCTTGTAGAGGTTCACCGGCCCCAGACCCGGGGTGGCGGCGATCCGGCGGGCCGCCTCGAGCATGACCCGCTCGCCGGCCTTGTCCCAGAGCAGCGCGTCGCGCGGGTTGGTGACCTCCGGTGAGCTGTACTCGGGGTGGGCGTGGTCGACGTAGAGCCTCGCGCCGTTGCTCAGGATCACGTTCGCCAGCCCCGGATCCTCCGGAGCATCGGTGAGCTGACTCGGGTCGGCGGCGTCGCGGACGACGTCCCAGCCACGTGCGTCGCGCAGGGGCGCCTCGTCCTCGTAGTCCCAGCGGGCCCGCCCGGCCCGGCTGCCCAGGGGCGCTGCGTAGGCGTTGACCACCTGGCTGGACATCAGCATCGCGTTGGCCGTCGGGTCGCCCGGGGCCGAGACGCCGTACTCGGTCTCGATGCCCATGACCCGTTGTGCGCTCATGACCGCCAGCCTACGTCGCGGACCCGACAGGAAGGTCGCCAGCACGGCGCCCCGGCCCGGGACCGGGGCATGCCCTCGGGCCGCGGGCTCCGGCGGCCCGGGACGGACGCCGGTCGGCGGCTGGCACCATGGACCACGTGAGTGGCCGCACCCTCGACCCACCGGACCTCCCCGAGCCGAGCCGGCTCCGCGCGGCGTGGCTCGGCGCCGGCGCCGACCTGCTGGCGGTCGTCGTCTTCGCGGCGCTCGGACGCCGGGCCCACGACGAGGGGTCCGCGCTCACCGGCACCCTCGCCACCGCCGGGCCCTTCCTCGTCGGGGCCGGCGCGGCCTGGCTGGGGATGATCGGTACCTCCGCCGTCCGGAGACGGGACGGGTCGTCCCTGCGCTCGGGCCTGCTCGTGGTGGTGGTGACCGTCGCCATGGGCATGCTGCTGCGCCACGCCGCCGGACGGGGCACGCCGCTGCCGTTCGTCATCGTGGCCACCACCTTCCTGGGTCTGGCGCTGCTCGGCTGGAGGGTGGGGGTCCGGGCGGTGACCCTCCGACGGCGTCGACGTCCGGGGTGACGCCCGCCCGCGACCACGGCGGGCCGGCCCGGTGAGCCGGTCAGGCGCGCACCAGCGGCCGGATCCCTCGGACCCGGGCCGCCGGTACGCCGCTGCTACAGGTACTGGCCGGTGTTCGGCACGGTGTCGATGGTCCGGCCCGGTTCGCTGCCCTGCTTGCCCTGGATGATCGTCCGGATGTAGACGATGCGCTCGCCCTTCTTGCCGGAGATCCGGGCCCAGTCGTCGGGGTTGGTGGTGTTCGGCAGGTCCTCGTTCTCCTTGAACTCGTCAACGCACGCCGCCAGCAGGTGCTCCACCCGGATCCCTCGCCGGCCGAAGTCGAGGAAGTCCTTGATGGCCATCTTCTTGGCCCGGTCCACGATGTTCTGGATCATGGCTCCGGAGTTGAAGTCCTTGAAGTACAGGACCTCCTTGTCACCGTTGGCGTAGGTGACCTCGAGGAACTGGTTCTCCTCACTCTCGGTGTACATCCGCTCGACCGTCCGCTGGATCATCGCGTCGACCGCCGCGGACGGCGAACCACCGTTCGCCTCCAGGTCGGAGCTGTGCAGCGGGAGGTCGGCCGTCAGGTACTTGGAGAAGATGTCCCGGGCCGCCTCGGCGTCCGGGCGCTGGATCTTGATCTTCACGTCCAGTCGGCCGGGCCGGAGGATGGCCGGGTCGATCATGTCTTCGCGGTTGGAGGCACCGATCACGATCACGTTCTCCAGCCGCTCGACCCCGTCGATCTCGCTGAGGAGCTGCGGCACGATCGTCGTCTCGACATCCGAGCTGACGCCCGACCCGCGGGTGCGGAACAGCGAATCCATCTCGTCGAAGAAGACCACGACCGGCGTCCCCTCGCCGGCCTTCTCCCGGGCCCGGGAGAAGATCAGCCGGATGTGCCGCTCAGTCTCGCCGACGTACTTGTTCAGCAGTTCCGGGCCCTTGATGTTGAGGAAGAAGCTCTTGGACTCCTTCAGCCCGCGCAGCTCCCCCACCTTCTTGGCGAGGGAGTTGGCGACCGCCTTGGCGATCAGCGTCTTGCCGCAGCCGGGAGGACCGTACAGGAGGATGCCCTTGGGCGGCTTCAGCCCGTGCTCACGGAACAGGTCGGGGTGCAGGAACGGCAGTTCCACCGCGTCGCGGATCTGCTCGATCTGCGACCCCAGGCCGCCGATGTCACCGTAATCGATGTCCGGTACCTCTTCGAGGACGAGTTCCTCGACCTCCGAGCGCGGGATCTTCTCGAAGATGAAGCCGGACCGCGGTTCCATCGTGAACGCGTCACCGACGCGCAGCCGTTCCTCGCGCAGCTCACCCGAGAGGTGCACGACGCGCTCCTCGTCCGCGTGCGCGACGACCAACGCCCGGTCGTCGTCCAACAGCTCCTTGAGGATGACGATCTCGCCGGTGCGCTCGAACGCACGTGCCGCGACGATGTTGAACGCCTCGTTGAGCATGACCTCCTGGCCCGCACGCAACGCGTCCAGGTCGACCGATGGGCTCACCGCGACGCGCATCTTCCGTCCGGAGCTGACGATGTCTGCCGTCGACTCCTCGCCGGTGGTGAGGAAGACGCCGAACGTGTTCGGCGGCTGCGCGAGCCGGTCCACCTCCGCCTTGAGGGCGACGATCTGGTCCCGGGCGTCGCGCAAGGTGGACGTCAGTCGGTCGTTCTGGGTGGCCAGCTGGCTCACCTGTGCCCGGAGGCGGGCTACCTGCTCGGTCTCGCCGGGGTACCCGCGCAGGCCCCGGACCCGCTCGAGCTCGCCCTCGAGACGCGCGATCTCGGCCCGCAGAGCCCCCACCTCGTGGTTGGTCGATTCGCTGTTGGTCATCGCCGGCACCTCCCGTGCTTCCGGGTGGAACCACTCGACCCTAACGCGCCTCATCGCAGATGTGCCCGCGACGCGGCACGAGGACCGCGAGACGTCTGTCTCGCTCCCACCGCTTCCGATCCTCGGCTCGTCTTTGGGCCGCTGTGCCGAAAGCGTGACGAATGGATGGCCGTCAGGCAAGGGCTGGACGACGAGAATGTGATGTCGAGTGACCGGCTGTTCACGCTGTGTAGGACTTTGGTCACTTCTGGCCGAAAAAGTCACCGTGCCAGGGGCTGGTTACCCCAGCTCCGGCGTGTCCTCGCCGTCCGGGACGGCGCGGGCCCGATCAGCGGTCACGTCCCGGCGGACCCTGCGGATCCTCTTCTCCGAGACGGGGCGTTCGCCGAGGTCCGCCGCCGACCACCGCTCCCAGGCCTCGTCGACGCCCTCGCCCCCCTCCCGGGTGGAGGCGGCCGGGCGGCGGCGGCGCAGGGGCGGGGTGACCCCGTCGGCCAGGCGACGACTGGTCACCAGGAAACCGGTGTGCCCGACCATGCGGTGCTGCGGGCGGACGGCGAGCCCCTCCAGGTGCCAGCCACGGACCATCGACTCCCAGGCGCTCGGCTCGGTGAACCGGCCGTCGTCCCGGATCGTCTCGGCCACCCGGGAGAGCTGGGTGGCGGTGGCGACGTAACAGATCAGGACGCCGCCGGGTACCAGGGCCGGGGCCACGACGTCCAGGCACTCCCAGGGGGCGAGCATGTCGAGAACGACCCGGTCGACGTGGACTTCGTCCAGGCTCTCGCCGAGATCACCCACGGTGAGCCGCCACGCCGGGTGGGGGCCGCCGAAGAAGGCCTCGACGTTCGCCCGGGCGATGTCGGCGAAGTCCGCCCGCCGCTCGTACGAGTGGACCAGCCCGGCGTCGCCGACCGCACGCAGCAGCGACATCGTGAGTGCGCCCGACCCCACGCCGGCCTCGACCACGCGGGCCCCCGGGAAGATGTCGGCCATGGCCACGATCTGGCCGGAGTCCTTGGGGTAGACCACTGCCGCCCCCCGCGGCATGGACAGGACGTAGTCGGCCAGCAGCGGACGCAGGGCCAGGTACTCGACGCCTGCGGTGTTGCGGACGACGGTGCCCTCCGGCTGACCGATCAGCTGGTCGTGGTGGAACAGCCCCCGGTGGGTGTGGAACTCCCGGCCGGCACCCAGCGTGATGGTGTGCAGCCGCCCCTTGGGATCGGTCAGCTGGACGCGTTCGCCCGCCCGCAACGGCCCTCGACGGTGGGCTGCTCCGGCCGGCTCGACCTCGGCCGGCTCGACCTCGGCCGGCTCGACCTCGGCCCACTCGATTCCCGTGGGGTGTGCCACGGCTCGTGCGGCATCGGCCGCGGGTTCCCCGCCTCGACCGGCCTGATCGGGCGGCGCGGAGGCGTCGGGCGGGCGGGCGGCCCCGGCCGGTGCGGTCATGGGCATCCAGTCTAGGCGTCGCCCCCGGCCGCCGGTGTGCTGGCTCCCCGACGTCCTCGGGCCCACCCCCTCGGAGTGGATCGAGCGAAACTGTCGGTGCGCTCTCCTACAGTCCCCTCCATGGCTCCCTCCGCGCTGTCGCCGTCCCGGGCGGGCGATTTCATGCAGTGTCCGCTGCTGTACCGATTCCGGGTCGTCGACAGGTTGCCCGAGACCCCCACTCCGGCGATGGCGCGTGGCACCGTGGTGCACGCCGTGCTCGAGCGGCTCTTCGACCTGCCCGCGTCGGCCCGCACGGTGGAGGCCGCGCGGCGGTTGCTCGGCCCGCAGTGGGACCGGATCTGCTCCGAAGCCCCCCAGCTGGCCGCCTTGTTCGACGGCGACGGGGTGGCTCAGGCGGCCTGGTTGGCCGGCGCCCACGAGCTGATCGGCCGTTGGTTCGACCTGGAGGACCCGACCCGGCTGGAGCCGGCCGAGCGCGAGCTCTACGTCGAGACGACGTTGGAGGGCGGGCTGGTGCTGCGCGGTTACGTCGACCGGCTCGACGTCGCCCCGGACGGGCGGATGCGCGTGGTCGACTACAAGACCGGTCGGGCTCCCCGGGAGGCGTTCGAGGGCAAGGCGCTGTTCCAGATGAAGTTCTACGCGCTGGTCCTCTGGCGATTGCGGGGGGCGGTGCCCTCGATGCTGCAACTGATCTACCTGGGCAGCGGCGAGGTGCTTCGGTACACCCCGGAGGAGTCCGACCTGCTGGCCACGGAGCGCAAGGTGAAGGCCCTCTGGGTGGCGATCGAGCGGGCGGCGGCCACCGGTGACTGGCGCGCCTCTCCCAGCCGACTCTGCGACTGGTGCAACCATCAGGCCCTTTGCCCGTCGTTCGGGGGCACCCCGCCCCCGCTCCCGCTCGACGTCGCGGACCGGGTGATCGGCGAGGGTGCCTCCGCACCGGAGACGCCGGGGTTGGACGAGCCGTGACGAGCCCAGGCAACGTCACGCCTGTTGAGGGGGCCGACCTGCCGGGAACCGGAGGACGGCGGGCGACGTCCGCGCCACGTGAAGGCCGGTGAAGGCCGGTGAAGGCCGCATCAGTACGGAGTAGGGGGCTGTCTCCCGCCGGTCCTGCGGCTGCCACCAGTGTGTCGGCCGACGGGAACGGCCAGACTGGACGTAGATCGTTCTATTCGATGCGCGCACGGCACGCCGCGACTCGCGACCCGCGCGAGCCGCTCTCGGAAGGAGCCCTTCGTGGCTGGAGTTGTTGGCCCAGCAGATCCTCACGTCGTCGCCAGTGCTATCGACGTGGTCAAGATGTACGGCTCGGGAGAGGCCGTCGTCACTGCCCTCGACCGGGTCAGCGTGGACTTCAAGCGCGGGCGGCTGACCGCCATCATGGGACCGTCCGGTTCGGGCAAGAGCACCCTGATGCACTGTATGGCGGCCCTGGACCGCCCGACCTCCGGCCGGGTGGTCATCGACGGGACCGAGATCAACGGACTGAAGGACCGGGCACTCACCGCCCTGCGGCGCGACCGGTTGGGATTCGTGTTCCAGTCCTACAACCTGGTGCCCACCCTGACCGCGCGGGAGAACATCACGTTGCCGCTCGACATCGCCGGCGCCGCGGTGGACCGGGCGTGGTTCGACACGCTGATCGACACCGTCGGCCTGGGCAACCGACTCGGGCACCGGCCGAGTCAGCTGTCGGGCGGCCAGCAGCAGCGGGTGGCCTGCGCTCGCGCCCTGGTCAGCCGGCCCGCGATCGTGTTCGCGGATGAGCCGACGGGCAACTTGGACTCGCGGTCGAGCGGCGAGATCCTCGCCTTCCTGCGGCGGTCCGTCGACGAGTTCGGGCAGAGCGTGGTGATGGTGACCCACGACGCGACCGCCGCCGCGTACGCCGACCTCGTGCTCTTCCTCGCCGACGGGCGGATCGTCGACGAGCTGGACGCTCCGACCGCCGAGCGCGTGCTGGAGCGGATGAAGGGTTTCGAGCTGGCAGATCGGCGAGGTTGAGATGTTGCGTCTGACCGTCAAGAGCGTGCGCGGCCACCTGGTGCGCTTCGTGCTGACCGCCCTCGCGGTCACCCTCGGGGTGGCTTTCGTGGCCGGATCGTTCGTGCTGCGTGACAGCATCAACGCCACCCTGGACAACCTGCTGAACAGCGCGACCAAGGGCCTGGACGTGAAGGTCCGCGGACTACCCACCAAGCTCGCCGGGCAGGACGGCCCGCGGCCGCAGGTTCCCCTCGCGCTGGCGACCCGGTTGGCCGCGGTGCCCGGGGTGGCGCGCTCCGAGCCCGATCTGCGGGGCACCGCGCTGATCGTCGGCAAGGACGGGCTCGTCGTCCGCAACGGCGGGGCTCCCGGGCTGGGATTCGCCTACTCCCCGGACAGCGCGTCGTTCACCCTGGTCAAGGGCTCGGCGCCGACCGGTCCCGGGGAGGTCCTGGTCGAGCAGTCCACCCTGGCCAGGTCCGGCCTCGCCATCGGCGACAGCACTCAGGCCCTGATCGGTGGCACCGCCCGGCAGGTGCGGATCACCGGTGAGGTGACGTTCGGGGCGCTGTTCGGGGCCACCGCGGTGCTCGTGGATCGGGCCACGGCCGAGCAGGCGTTCGCGCCCGGGGGCACGGTCGAATCGATCAGTCTGTCGGCGGCGTCCGGGGTGTCGCAGGAGCAGCTTCGGGCCCGGGTGGCACCGCTGTTGCCGGCTTCCGCCGAGGCCGTCACCGGGAAGAAGGCCGCCGACGAGGCCACCACCGGCTTTCAGAAGGGCCTCGGCGCCTTCACCACCTTCCTCTTGGTGTTCGCCGGGATCACGCTCTTCGTCGGCGCCTTCATCATCGCCAACACGTTCTCGATGCTGATCGCCCAGCGCACCCGGGAACTGGCCCTGCTGCGGGCGGTGGGAGCCTCCCGAGGACAGGTGTTCCGGATGGTCGTGGGCGAGGCCGTGCTGGTCGGTCTGCTCGGTTCCGCGATCGGCATCGGATTCGGCCTGGCGCTGACCGCCGGGCTGAAGGTGCTGAGCAAGGCGACGACGGGGGTGGAGATCGCGGGGGGTCTGCCGGTGCGTCCCTTCACCATCGTGGTGAGCCTGCTCGTGGGCACCCTGGTGACCGTCGTGTCGGCCGCGCTGCCGGCGCGGCGGGCGGCGCGGATCGCGCCGGTCGTGGCGATGCGCGACGACATGATCCCGGCCGCCTCGAGCGTACGGCGGCGGGGCGTCGTCGGCGTCGTCCTGATGGTGATCGGCGCGTTGATGCTCGCCGCAGGGGTGCTGCCCAAGCATGCCCAGTGGGCGTCGATCGGCTTCGGCGCGGGCATCCTGCTGATCGGGACGCTGGTGGCTGCGCCGCTGGCCGCCCGGCCGCTGGCACGGGTGATCGGCTGGCCGTTCGTCCGGTTCGGCGGCGTGGTGGGGCGGCTGGCTACCGACAACACGATGCGGGTTCCCCGACGGACGGCGAACACCGCGGCCGCCCTGATGATCGGGCTGACCCTGGTGACCGGGATCTCGGTGATCGCGGCGTCCATCAAGGCCAGCGTCGCGGACGTGGTGGCCAAGCAACTCACTGCCGACTTCGTGCTCACCACAGCCGGGTCGGACGGCGTGCCCGCGACCCTCGCTCCGGCGATCAGCAGCCTGCCGGGGGTGGACTCGGTGGCGACGCTGAGCAGGGTGGACCTGGCCGTCGGGAACGTGCGCACGCGCGCGACGGCGGCCACCGCCAAGGGCCTGGCCGACACCATGAACATCAACGTCGTCGGCGGATCGCTGCAGTCGCTGGGCGGGTCCCGAGTTCTGGTCAACCAGACCACGGCGACCGACCATGGCTGGCAGGTCGGCAGCCAGCTCACCGCCCAGGTGGGCGTGGTGGCCGGCCCGCAACGCCTCGAGGTCGGGGGGATCATCAAGGACAGCCCGCTGCTGGGGCCGCTCATCGTCGACCGCACCCTGTACCAGAAGGCGGTGCCGGCCAGCCGGCAGCAGGACCTGGTGGCGCTGGTCCGCCTCAAGCCCGCCGCCGATGCCGGCGCCGTGCGCGCCGACCTGGTGAGCGCCGTCAAGCCGTTCCTGGTGGTGAGCGTGCAGAACGGCGACGAGTTCGTCAACGCCCAGGCGGACCAGGTGAACCAGCTGATCGGGTTGTTGTACGCGTTGCTCGGGTTGGCCATCGTGATCGCCGTGCTCGGCATCATCAACACTCTCGCGCTGTCGGTGATCGAACGGACCCGGGAGATCGGGCTGCTGCGGGCGATCGGGCTGCGGCGCAACCAACTCGCGCGCATGATCACTGTAGAGGCGGCCCTCACGGCGGTGTTCGGAGCACTCCTGGGCACCGGGCTCGGGCTCGCCCTGGGGGTCGCGATGCAGCATGCGCTCGGCGGTGACGGCACGTTCGACGTGTTGTCCATCTCCTGGGGCACGATCATCGTCGTGTTGCTGTCCGCCGCGCTCGCCGGTGTCTGCGCGGCGGTGCTGCCGGCCATCCGGGGGGTTCGGATGAACGTGCTGCAGGCGATCGCCGCCCCATGACGTGGCGCGGCTGTCCGTGCGGGCCGTTCGCCTGCGCGGACAGCTGGAGCCGGCACCGGGTGCAGACGTCGGGCCCGGCGGCGTCAGGCCTCGGCCGCGGACGCGGTGGCTGCCGAGCCCGACGTCGCCACCGGGGCCTGCTCCGACAGGTTCTCCGGGAAGTGGCAGGCGGCCAGGTGGTCTGATCCGAGACGGCGCAACGGAGGTTCCACCGTGCGGCAGATCTCCTGGGCCTTCCAGCACCTGGTGTGAAACCGGCAGGCGGGAGGAGGGTTCAGCGGGCTGGGCACGTCGCCCCGCAGCAGGATCCGCTCCCGCCCGCCGCGGCGGTCCGGATCGGGCAACGGGACGGCGGAGAGCAGCGCGGTGGTGTACGGGTGGTGAGGTGTCTCGTAGAGGCTGTTCCGGTCGGCCAGTTCGACGATCTTCCCGAGGTACATCACCGCGACCCGATCCGAGATGTGCCGGACGACGGACAGGTCGTGCGCGATCACCACGTAGGTGAGTCCGAACTCGTTCTGCAGGTCCTCCAGCAGGTTCACGACCTGGGCCTGGATCGACACGTCCAGCGCCGAGACCGGCTCGTCGGCCACGACGAGCTTGGGCCGCAGCGCGAGGGCGCGGGCGATGCCGATGCGCTGCCGCTGACCGCCGGAGAACTCGTGCGGGTAGCGGTTGTAGTGCTCCGGGTTCAGCCCGACGAGTTCCAGCAGCTCCTGGACGGCAGGCTTGATCTCCGCTCGGCCTTTGGTGCCCTGCAACCGGAAGGGCGCTCCCACGATCGCGCCCACCGTGTGCCGCGGGTTGAGCGACGAGTAGGGATCCTGGAAGATCATCTGGATGTCGCGGCGGAGCGGCCGCAACTGGCCCTGGGGCAGGTGGGTGATGTCGCGGCCGTCCAAGATGATCGCCCCACCGGTGGGCTCGAGCAGCCGGGTGAGCAGGCGACCCGTCGTCGTCTTGCCGCACCCCGACTCCCCCACCACCCCGAGCGTCTCGCCCTTGCGCACCGAGAAGTCCAGCCCGTCGACAGCCTTCACCGCGCCGACCTGACGGCGCCAGAGGGTTCCGCGAGTCACCGGGAAGTGCTTCTGCAGGCCGCGTACCGTCAGCAGGGCCTCCACGTCGTCCGCGCCGGCGCCGGTGGCGCCGGCAGCTGCTGCGGCAGCCTCGGGGCCGTCGATGGTGACCGCGGGTTCGGTGTTCGTCACGGGATTCCTCACAACCTCGGGGCGATGTCGTCGGCCCAGATCTGCCGCCGTCGCCCGGCATCGAGGTGACATGCCACGAGGTGGCGGCGGGCCGTCTCGGTCAGCACCGGCACCTCGGTGCGGTCCTTGCCGTCGGTGAGGTCGGCATACGGGCAACGAGGGTGGAACGCGCAGCCGGGCGGCACATGGATCAGGGACGGCGGCGAGCCCTGGATCGGCAACAGCCGCTCCGATCGGAGCCGGTCCATCCGGGGGACCGACGCCAGCAACCCCCAGGTGTAGGGGTGTTCGGGCGCCCGGAACACGTCCTGGGCACTGCCCTGCTCGACCGCCCGGCCCGCATACATGACCAGGATGTCGTCGGCGAGTTCGGCGACCACACCGAGGTCGTGGGTGATCACGATGACCGCGGAGTCGAACTCCTTCTGCAGGTCCCGGACGAGGTCCAGGATCTGCGCCTGGACGGTCACGTCCAGCGCCGTGGTGGGCTCGTCCGCGATCAGCAGGTGCGGGTTGCAGCTGAGCGCCATCGCGATCATGGCACGTTGGCGCATGCCGCCGGAGAACTGGTGCGGGTAGTCGTGCACCCGCCTGGCGGGTTCCGGGATGCCGACGCGGTCCAGCAACTCGACGGCGCGGGCGTAGGCCTGCGCCTTGCTGACCTTGTTGTGGATCCGGTAAGCCTCCACGATCTGCGCGCCGACCGAGTAGTACGGATGCATCGCCGACAGCGGGTCTTGGAAGATCATGGCCATCTTCTGGCCGCGCAGACTCCGCACGTACTCGGCGTCGCGGCTGATCAGCTCGTCACCGTCCAGCCAGATCTCCCCGGACAGCCGGGCCCTGGTCCCCTTGTGCAGGCCGAGGATCCCCAGGCTGGTGACGCTCTTGCCGGAGCCCGACTCCCCCACGATGCCGAGGGTCCGGCCCCGCTCCAGGGCGAACGAGAGCCCGTCGACGGCGCGGACCAGCCCGTCGTCCGTCGGGAAGTGGATCCGCAGGTCGCGGACGTCGAGGAAGGCGGTGCTCGGCCGGGTCGGCCCTCCGGTGCCTTGCCGATAGGTCACGACAGCCTCACCCGGGGGTCGACGACGGCGTAGAGCAGGTCGACCGCGAGGTTCGCCACCACGATGAAGGTGGCCGCCAGCAGGGTGACCCCCAGCACCTTCGGCAGGTCGTTGGTCGTGATCGCGTCGATGGCGTACTTGCCGATGCCGTTGAGCGAGTAGGTGCTCTCGGTCAGCACCGCGCCGCCGAGGAGGAGGCCGAGGTCCAACCCGAAGATCGTCAGGATGGGCGTGAGGGTGGCACGCAGTCCGTGCTTGATGACGACGGTGCGTTCCGGCAGGCCCTTGGCGCGGGCCGTCCGGATGTAGTCCTCGTTCATCGTCTCCAGCATCCCCGACCGGGTCAGCCGGGCGTACCCGGCGGCGTACAGGAACGCCAGGGTGATCCACGGCAGGGTCAGGTCGTAGGCCCACTGCACCGGGTTCTCGGTGATCGGGGTGTAGCTGCTGCCCGGCGGGAACAGGTGCAGGCCGTAGCTGAGGACGGACAGCGACAGCAGTCCGGTGAAGAAGATCGGTAGTGACACCCCGGCGAGCGCCACGCTCATCGCGGTGCGGTCGAAGACGCTGCCCTTGCGCAGCGCGGAGATGACACCCGTGCTCACCCCGAACGTCACCCAGATCACCGCGGCTCCGACGGCGAGGGAGAGCGTGACCGGCACCCGGTTCAGGAGTTCCGGCCCGACCGGGTTCTGGGTGATGAAGGAGTAGCCGAGGCAGGGCGCCGGGCAGTGCTCGATCCCGCTGCCGGTGTCGTAGTCGGCGCCGCGCACGACGCTCGAGGCGAAGTCCCCGTACTGCTCGTACAGCGGCTTGGTGAAGCCGAGCTTCACCGCCATCTGGTGGATCTGCTCCGGGCCCGCGCTCTTGCCCACGTACCGGGAGGCGAGGTCGTCGGCCGTGGCCCCACCCAGGCGTGGCACCAGGAAGAAGATGGCGAATGTCACCATGCTGACGATGACCATCAGGAAGACGGCGCCGATGATCCTGCGGACGAGATAAGCGACCACGACGGCGGCGGTGACGTCGGGTGGCCCCGGCCTGCTGACCGGGGACCATCCGACGTCGGGTGCCTTCACCTACCTTGAGTGCGAGAGCGGGCCAGGGACGTGCGAGGCGACCCGGCTGGCCGGGCCGCTGCCGGTCGCTACTTCTTCACACCGAGGGCCAGGTAGTCGTACATCTGGAAGCCGTCGGTGACGAACACGTTCGTCAGCGTCGGCGGCCGGTACAGCAGGCCCTTCGCCCAGACCCCCGGCAGGATGAACGCGTCGTCCATGACCTTCTTGTCGATGTCGACCCAGGTCTTCTCGCGGGCCGCCGTGTCGGTCGTGCCGAGCGCCTTGTCGATCAGCGCGTCGACGGCCGGGTCCTTGACCGTGAGGTTGGTGTTACCCGCGGCGTGGATGACGCGGCTGTCCACGATCTGCTCGAGGAAGCCGTAGCCGTCCGGCCAGTCCGCGCCCCAGCCGGAGACCATCAGTCCCAGCCCGTTCGCCTTCGCGAAGGCCGGCTTGCCGGCGTACAGCTTGAAGTAGTCGCCGGTCGGGTACGGCTTGACGGTCAGCTTGATGCCGACCTTGGCCAGCGACTGCTGCAGGGACTCGGCGACGGCCTTCTCCTTCGGCCGCTCGGCCCGGTAGGAGATGTTGGTGGCGAACCCGTTCGGCTGGCCGCACTGCTGCAGTTCGGACTTCGCCTTCTCGAGATCGCCGGACGGCGAGGCCTTGGCGTTGTAGTCGTCGAACTGCTCCGCGCCCGAGATCACCGGTGGCATCAGGTTGGTGGCGATCTCGCCACCGGTGGTGCCGCCGTAGGCGCGCTGGTAGCCGGTCTTGTCCGCCGCGTACTGGACCGCCTTGCGGCAGTGAATGTTGTCCAGCGGCGCGACGTCGCCGTTGACGGCCGTGTACCAGAGCCGGGCGACCAGGGCGGAGTCGGCGTTGGCCTTCTTCGCGGCGTCCGCCAGGATCCGCGGCTGGGTGGCGGGTTGTACGCCGGTTCCGGCGATGTCGACGTCGAGGTCACCGGCGAGCAGGCGGTTGTCGATGTCCTCGGCGTTGACGTTCAGCTGCACCGTGATCTTGTCGGGCAGCGCCTTGCGGTTGGGGTCGGTGGCCGGGTCCCAGTTCGGGTTGCGGACCAGGGAGAAGTCCTTCCCCGGATTGTTCGTCTCGAACATGTAGGGGCCCGTCGCGACGACGTGCTCCTTGTACTTGGTGCCGGTGTCCTTCGCCCGCGGCACCGGGATGGTGCTCGGCAACTGCGCGAAGTAGTCGAAGCCGCTGAACGGCGCCTTCAGGTGGAAGACGATCGTGTTGTCGTCGGGGGTGTCGATCGCCTTGAGCGCGAGCTTGTCCGCGGAGGTGTCCTTGTAGGGGGACGTGTACCCCTGCAGGTCGAGGCTGTCGTTGAAGTACGTCGGGCCGTTCGGGAACGTGTCCTTGTCGAGGGACCGCTCCACCGCGTACTTGACGTCCTTGGACGTCACGACCGTGCCGTCCTCGAACTTCACGCCCTTGCGCAGCTTGTAGGTCCACGTCTTGCCGCCGTCGGACGGCGCGCCGAGCGACTCGGCGAGGTCCGGCACGAGCTTGGCGCCGTCCTTGCCCGGGGCCGAGGCGAACATCACCAGCGAGCGGCCGAAGAGGCGGACGAAGTCCCACGAGTACGCGTAGTACGTGTCGGCGGGGTCGAGCGAGTCCCAGTCACCCGAGTTGGCGAACCGCAGCGTGCCGCCCTTGGCGTCGGAGGCGTTGTACACCTTGCCGACGGCCGCGTTGAATTCGGCTTTCCCGGAGCTTCCGCCTGCGGAGGATCCTGAGGCGCTGCTCCCCGAACTGCCGCCGCTGGTGCCGCCGCCGCTGCCGCCGCAGGCCGCGAGGATCACGGCGAGGGTGGCGGCACCAGCGGCGCCCACCGCTGTCCGCTTGTGTCTCATCTACGGGTTCACCCCTTGGTGGTCGGATCCGGGAACTTGCTGAGCGCGAGCGTCACCGTGCTCGCGGGTCGAGGGCGTCACGCAGGCCGTCGCCGAACAGATTGAAGGCGAGCACCGTGACGAAGATGGCCAAGCCGGGCACGAGCATGAACCAGGGGTCCACCTGGTACCAGTGCGTGGCGTCGGAGAGCATCCCGCCCCACGTCGGTGTCGGCGGACGGACCCCCACGCCGAGGAACGACAGCGCAGCCTCGAAGAGGATGTTCGAGGGGATCAGTAGCGTGAAGTAGACGAGAATGGGCGCCACGAGGTTGGGCAGGACCTCGCGGAGGAGAATGTACGGCGTCCTGGCGCCCAGGCTGCGGGCGGCGTCGACGAACTCCCGCTCGCGCAGGGACAGGGTCTGGCCGCGGATGATTCGCCCGATATAGGGCCAGTTGAAGAATCCGATGATGAAGACGAGCAGCGCGATGCGCAGCGTGTCACCGGAGAGGCCGAAGGCATGGTCGGGCACGACACCGGCGAGCGCGATCGCGAAGACCAGCAGAGGGAACGCCAGGAACACGTCCATGGTGCGGCTGATGAAGGTGTCGCTCCGCCCGCCCACGTACCCGGCGATCACCCCGAGCGTCGTTCCGATGACCACCGACAGCAGGGTCGCCATGAAGGCGATCAGCAGCGAGATCCGCGAGCCGTACACCACCCGGCTGAACAGGTCCCGACCGTTGACCGGCTCCAGGCCCAGCAGGAAGTCGCGACCGACCCCCCCGAAGCGCCCCTGGGGGATCTGCAGATCGGGATCCACCAGGTCTTGGTGGAACTCGTTCGGTGGGTGGCCCAGCAGTTCGACGATGAGCGGGGCGGCGACCGCGATCAGGACGAACACCAGGATCAGGACGGCGCCACCGATCGCGACGCGGTCCCGGCGCAACCGCATCCAGGCGATCCGACCCAAGGAGCGGCCGGCGATCGGCCCCCGCGCACCGTCGGGCACGGCCTCGGGCGCTGCCTCGATGGAGCCAGGGACCTCCAGCGGTGTGGTCACGGGCGCAGTTCCCCCTGTCTCGGAACGATGGGCGCTGACGTCATCGTCGGCAGGTCGGAAATTTACGCATTCCTGCCCGGAATTACCGAAGGATCTAGCGCCACTGGACGCCAGGCCTTGAGGATCTGCGGTGGACGAGACAATCGTCGACGACCGTAGCAGACGCGCAATCCTTGTTGGGCCGGGATGCTGCCCTCAACCCGCGGACGCCGCCAGTGACCGAACCGTCAGGGGCAGGATCGTGATGAAGCCGCAACCAAGTGGAGACCTGGGTCCGCACCCGCTCTCCGAGCGCGGGCCGGGTCCCCCGGGCCCGCGTCAGCCGGCCGCCGTGCCGAGTAGGCGGGGCAGTTCGCCGAGCCCGGCGGCGCTGACGCCGACGAGTGAGCCGACGAGGTGGCGCCCGGGGCTGGGCTCGAGCGGAACGAGGTGTGCCACGCCGAGGGCGGGCACGCCCGCGGCGACCGCCGACGCCAGGCCGGTGGGGCTGTCCTCGATGGCCACGCAGTCCGCGGGGGCCACCTGCAGCCGGGCGGCAGCGGTGAGGTAGGGCTCCGGATGCGGTTTGCCGTGCGACACGTCGTCCCCGGCGACGACGGCGGCGAAACTGCCCGCGGGCAGCGCGGCCACCACGGCGTCGGCCAGCCGCCGGTACGACATCGTGACCAGGGCGCACGGGACGTCGAGTTCGGTCAACTCGGCCAGCAGCTCCCGGGCGCCCGGCCGCCACGGGAGGTGCCGGGCGAGCCGCTCGGTCACGCCGTCCACCAGGATGTCGACGATCATCGGCGCGGGCAGCTCGACGCCTCCGTGGCGCTTGATGTAGCGCGCCGAGGTGAGCAGGTCGTTACCGATGAGGGCGTCGGAGTGGGCCTGGCTCCAGGTGCGACCGTGTGCGGCGATCAGGTCGGCCGTCGCGGCGTCCCAGTACTGCTCGCTGTCGATCAGGGTGCCGTCCAGATCCCACAGCACGGCGGCCGGCAGGCGGGTCGGACGGCGGGAGCCCGGCCCGTCAGGTGGCATTGAAGTACTTCGCCTCCGGGTGGTGCACGATCAGGGCGTCCGTGGACTGCTCCGGGTGCAGCTGCAGCTCCTCGGACAGCTCCACCCCGATGCGCTCCGGGCGGAGCAGGGCGACGAGTTTGGCCCGGTCCTCGAGGTTCGGGCACGCCGGGTAGCCGAAGGAGTAGCGGGAGCCGCGATACCCCTGCCGCAGGATACCGGAGAGGTCCGGGTCGTCCTCGGGGCCGAACCCGAGCTGCTCGCGGACCCGGGCGTGCCACGCCTCGGCCAGCGCCTCGGTGAGCTGCACGGAGAGGCCGTGCAGCTCCAGGTAGTCGCGGTAGGCGTTCTTCGCGAAGAGCTCCGCGGTGGCCTGGGCGACCCGCCCACCCATGGTCACCAGTTGCAGGCCGAGGACGTCGGGCCCGCCGAGCTCGGCGGCCTCCTGCCGGGAGCGGAAGAAGTCCGCCAGGCACAGGTGCCGGTCGCGGCGCTGCCGGGGGAAGGCGAACCGGGTGCGCTCGGTACCGGGCTCGCCGCCGGTGCCGTCGCCCGGATGATGGAGCACCACCAGGTCGTCGCCCTCGCTGACGACCGGGTAGTAGCCGTGGACGACGGCGGCCTCCAGCAGGCCCTCGGTCTGGACGCGCTCCAGCCACATCCGCAACCGGGGTCGGCCCTCGGTCTCGACGAGCTCGGCGTAGCTCGGGCCGGACCCGCCACGCGAGCCCTTCAGCCCCCACTGGCCCACGAAGGTGGCGCGTTCGTCGAGGTAGGAGGCGTAGTCCGCGAGCTGGATGCCTTTCACCACGCGCTCGCCCCAGAACGGCGGAGCCGGTACGGGCAGTCCTCGGGCGACGTCCGAGCGGGCCGCCGGCGACCCGGCGGGGACCGCGTCGTCGCCCTCCCGGCGCCGCACGCGCCGCGGCCTCAGCTGCGGCAGGGTCGCACCGGGAACACCACGGCGGACGGCGACCAAGGCGTCCATCAGGCGCAGACCCTCGAACGCGTCCCGCGCGTAGCGGACCTCGCCCGGGTAGATCTCCGCGAGGTCGTTCTCCACGTAGGCCCGGGTCAACGCGGCACCCCCGAGGATCACCGGCCAGGTCGCGGCGAGTCCGCGGGAGGCCATCTCCTCGAGGTTCTCCTTCATGATCACCGTGGACTTCACCAGGAGCCCGGACATCCCGATCACGTCGGCGTCGTTCTCCTCGGCGGCGCGCAGGATCTCCGAGATCGGCTGCTTGATCCCGATGTTCACCACGGTGTAACCGTTGTTGGACAGGATGATGTCCACCAGGTTCTTGCCGATGTCGTGCACGTCACCCTTGACGGTGGCCAGCACGATGGTGCCCTTGCCGCCGGAGTCGTCGGTACGGTCGATGTGCGGCTCGAGGTGCGCGACGGCGATCTTCATCACCTCGGCCGACTGCAGGACGAAGGGCAGTTGCATCTCGCCCCGGCCGAACAGCTCCCCGACCGTCCGCATCCCCTCGAGCAAGTGGTCGTTGATGATGTCCAGCGCCTTCTGCCCGGAGGCCAGCGCCTCGTCGAGATCGGCCGGCAGGCCCTTCCCCTCACCGTCGACGATCCGCCGGGCCAGGCGCTCGCCGAGCGGCAGGGCGGCCAGTTCGGCGGCTCGGTCCGCGCGCGCGGTGGCGGTGTCCACGCCCTCGAACATGGTCAGGAACGCCTGCAGCGGGTCGTAACTGACCCGCCCCTCGTCGTCGTGGCGGCGCCGATCGTGCACGAGGTCGAGGGCGACCTCCAACTGCTCAGCGGGGATCCGGGAGATCGGCAGGATCTTCGCGGCATGCACGATCGCGGAGTCCAGGCCCGCGGTGACGGCCTCGTGCAGAAACACCGAGTTGAGCACGATCCGGGCGGCAGGGTTGAGCCCGAAGGACACGTTGGACACCCCGAGGGTGGTCTGGACGCCGGGGTAGCGCCGCTTGAGCTCGGCGATCGCCTCGATCGTCTCCACGGCGTCGCGCCGGGTCTCCTCCTGGCCGGTGGCGATCGGGAAGGTGAGGCAGTCGACGATGATGTCCTCGACCCGCATCCCCCACCGACCGGTGAGCGTCTCGATGAGCCGGACGGCGACCGCGAGCTTGTGCTGCGCCGTCCGGGCCTGGCCGGTCTCGTCGATGGTGAGCGCCATGACCGCGGCGCCGTGCTCCCGGACCAGGCGCATGATCCGCTCGAAGCGGCTGCCCGGGCCCTCGCCGTCCTCGAAGTTCACCGAGTTGACCACGGCCCGCCCGCCGACGAGCTCCAGTCCGGCCTGCAGGACCGCGGGTTCGGTCGAGTCCAGGACCAGCGGCATGGTGGACGCGGTGGCGAGACGACCGACGATCTCGGTGGCGTCGCGGACGCCGTCCCGGCCGACGTAGTCGACGCAGACGTCCAGCAGGTGGGCGCCGTCACGGGTCTGCGCGCGGGCGATGGTGACGCACTCGTCCCAGCGGCCCGCGAGCATGGCCTCCCGGAAGGCCTTGGACCCGTTCGCGTTGGTGCGCTCTCCGATGGACAGGAAGCTGGCGTCCTGCCGGAACGGGACGTGCTGGTAGAGGCTGGCGACCCCCGGCTCGGGGCGGGCCTGCCGCACCTCGGGACGGCGGTCCCGGAGCCGCTCGACGACCTGGCGCAGGTGCTCCGGGGTCGTCCCGCAGCAGCCACCCAGCAGGGAGAGGCCGAACTCGCGGGCGAAGCTGTCGTGGGCGTCCGCCAGTTGGCCGGGGGTGAGCGGGTAGCGGGCCCCGGTCTTGGTGAGCTCCGGCAACCCGGCGTTGGGCATGCAGGTCAACGGCACGCGGGCATGCTTGGCCAGGTGGCGCAGGTGCTCGCTCATCTCCGCCGGGCCGGTGGCGCAGTTCAGCCCGATCGCGTCGATGCCCAGGGCCTCCAGCGCGGTCAACGCCGATCCGATCTCGCTGCCCAGCAGCATCGTCCCGGTGGTCTCCACGGTGACGCTGGCGAACACGGGGACGTCGCGGCCGGCCGCGTCGGCCGCCCGCCGGGCCGCGATGATCGCCGCCTTCGCCTGCAGCAGGTCCTGCGCGGTCTCCACCAGCAGCGCGTCGGCGCCCGCATCGATCATGGCAGCGGCTTGCTCGTGGTAGGCGTCCCGCAGGCTGGCGAACGGGACGTGACCGAGTGACGGCAGCTTGGTCCCCGGCCCCATCGACGCCAGGACGTAGCGTGGCCGGTCCGGGGTGGAGTGCTCGTCGGCGGCCTCCCGGGCGATCCGGACGCCGGCGTGCGCGATCTGTCCGATCCGGTCGGCCAGGTCGTACTCGCCGAGCGCGGTCAGGTTCGCGCCGAAGGTGTTGGTACCGACGCAGTCGACGCCCACCTCGAGGTAGGCGTCGTGCACCGCACGGACGAGATCTGGCCGGGTCAGGTTGAGGACCTCGTTGCACCCCTCGTGGCCGGTGAAGTCGTCGAGGGTGGGATCGGCCACCTGGAGCATTGTGCCCATGGCACCGTCGGCGACGAGGACGCGGTCGCGCAGGGCGCTGCGGAGGTTGTGGGAGCGGCTGCTCATCGCTCCGAGTTTACGCAGTCGGCGTCCGGAGCACGATCGCATGGTCCCTCGGGAACCCGGATGGCCCGGCACGCCCACCGCGGTGACGAGTGGAATCGCAGGTCGCCGCTCCCCCGTAGGCTGTGGTCGGCGGATGCCGCCGGAGGGAGGACTGGTGAGCGAACTGACGGCCGTTCCGCCGCTGCGGAACCCGGTGATGGTTGCAGCCTTCGAGGGCTGGAACGACGCCGGGGAGGCGGCCAGCGGTGCCGTGGCCCACCTCCAGCAGATCTGGGGGGCCCAGCCGTTCGCCCAGCTGGATCCGGAGGAGTATCACGACTTCCAGGTCAACCGCCCCCAGATCACCCTGGACGGCGCCCGTCGTCGGATCATCTGGCCGACCACCCGGCTCTTCTGGGCGCGGCCGCCCGGCGCCGCCCACGACGTCGTCCTGGTGCGCGGGATCGAACCGTCGATGCGTTGGCGGACGTACATCGAGGAGGTGCTCGGTTATGCCGCGGAGCTCGGCGTCCGCACGTTGGTGACGCTCGGGGCGCTGCTGGCCGACGTCCCGCACACCCGGCCCATCCCGGTGACCGCCACCAGCGAGGACCCGGAGCTGATGCGACGCCTGGCGGTGGAGTCCTCCTCGTACGAGGGGCCGACGGGCATCGTCGGAGTGCTGCACGACGCGGCCTCGCGGACCGGGATCGCCGGGCTGTCGCTGTGGGCGGCGGTGCCGCACTACGTGGGCCAGGCGCCGTCCCCGAAGGCGACGCTGGCCCTGCTGCGGCGGGTCGAGGAGCTGCTCGACGTCACGGTCCCGCTCGGCGACCTCCCCGAGGACGCCCGGGCCTGGGAACACGGCGTCGACGAGCTCGCCCAGGAGGACAGCGAGATCGCGGACTACGTCCGCCAGCTGGAGGAGGCCAAGGACACCGCGGAGCTGCCCGAGGCCAGCGGCGAGGCGATCGCCCGGGAGTTCGAGCGGTACCTGCGGCGGCGGGACGACGGCGGGCCGGGGCGGCTGTAGACCGCCGGACGGGGGGCTCGGGTGGCAGAGGACGTCGTCGGCCGGGCCGGGATCGTGACGACGACGATCCCGGCCGGCGGGCTGGGTCAGGTCCGCCTCGCGATGCACGGCGGCACCCGGACGTACAACGCGTACGGGGCCAACCGTGGTGTCCCCATCCCGGCCGGGACCAGGGTGACCGTTGTGGAGATCTTCCCGCCCCGCACGCTGGTCGTGAGCGCGGACGGGTAGCCCCGGGTCCGCCGCTCACGCGCTCTGGCGCTCGTGGTGGTGCCGGGTGAGGACCTGCGGGGTGCGGAACCGCGGCTGGTGGTACGACGTCTGACGGAGGCATGATCGAGAACGGCCCCCTGGCCCCGCGCGGACTGTCGGTCCCGGGGGACATACTTCTCGACCAGAACCCGCCCGGGTCGGGTGGGTCGGACGCGTTGTGTGGGGAGATGCCTCAAACCCATGGACATCACTGTGCTCGCCGTCACTGCCGCCGGCGCCCTTGCCGCCCTGATCGCGGTGATCCTCGTCTTCCGGGCCACCTGGCGGGTGGCCGAGCCGAACGAGGCCTTGATCATCTCTGGTGCTCGGCACCGGGGGGAGGACGGCCAGGGGCTGGGCTTCCGGATCGTCACCGGCCGCGGGACGCTGGTGATCCCCGGGGTCCAGATGGTGCGCCGGCTGAGCCTGGACATCAACGAGGCCTCGCTGGCCGTCAAGTGCGTGACCAAGCAGGGGATCGAGGTGGGTGTCCGGGGCGTGGTGATCTTCAAGGTCGGGGACGACGAGGCGTCCATCTCGAACGCGGCCCGACGGTTCCTCGATCAGCAGGACCAGATGGTCGCCAAGATCGTGAACGTGTTCGAGGGGCACCTGCGTTCGATCATCGGCAGCCTGACGATGGAGGAGTTGGTCCGCGCGCGGGAGCGGCTCACCCAGGAGACGGCCGAGGCGGCCGGCACCGAGTGCGAGAAACTCGGTCTGATCATCGACACGCTGCAGATCCAGAACATCGAGGACCCGAGCGGCTACATCCTCAACATGTCCAAGCCCTTCGCGGCCGAGGTGGAGAAGCACGCCCGGATCGCGCAGGCCATCGCCAACCAGGAGGCCACCGAGGCGGAGGCGCTGGCTCAGGCGAAGCAGGCCGAGGCGGTCCGCAGCTCGCGGATCGCCCAGGCCCAGTACCAGGCCGAGGTCGACCAGGCCGCCGCGAAGGCGCAGCAGGCCGGGCCGCTCGCCGCGGCGGCCGCGCGCCAGGAGGTCGTCGTCGAGGAGACCGAGGTGGCCAAGCTCGAGGCGGCTCGCCGCGAGCAGCAGTTGGAGGCAGAGGTACGGCGTCCGGCGGACGCCGCGCGTTACCGGGTCGAGCAGGAGGCCCAGGCCTCGCGGACGGCGGCGATCGCGGCTGCCGAGGCGCACCGCGCGACGGTGATCGCGGCCGCCGAGGCGGACGCGGAGAAGGTCCGGCTGATCGGCCAGGCCGAGAAGGCGCAGCGCTTCGCCAGTGCCGACGCCACTCGGGCCGAGGGTGAGGCCCGAGCCTCGGCGATCAAGGCCACCGGAGAGGCGGAGGCAGCCGCGATCCGCGCCCGGGGCCTGGCCGAGGCAGAGGCGATCGAGCGACGGGCCGAGGCGCTGAGCACCAACTCCGAGGCCGTCGTCCTGCAGCAGATCGCCGAGCACTACCCCGAGATCGTGGCGAACGCCGCGAAGGCCTTCGAGGGTGTCGGCAACATACAGGTGCTCAACGGCGCCGACGGGGTGACCGAGATGCTGACGTCGATCATCGGCCAGGGCCTCGCCGGGCTGTCGATCGTCCGCGGCATGCTGGACGGCGGGCAGCGCGGCACCGGTGACCGAGGTGGGCTCGGCCAGCAGCCCAACGGCGCGGGGCCCGCCGCGAACCTCACGTCCCGAGCGGTGGCCTCGGGCACACCGGTGGCAGCGGTGTCACCGGGGGCCGAACGCCGGGCGACGGGGGCGAACGGCGCACCCAACGCGGCCACCACCGAGAGCTGACCCGGAAGGTCGCCGATCGGGCCCTTGAGCCCCAGCACGCCGCGACGTCGGCCCAGCGGTGCCGTTGTCGTCCGGCAGCCGCTCTGGCGGCGCGGCGGCGGCTGGGCTCAGAGCTCGATCCCGAGCAGGGCGTGGACGGCGAGCGCGGCCAGTCGGGCGGACCCGGACGGCGGGAGCGCGCCGGGCCGGCCGCTGCCGTCGGCGTCGGCGGGAGGGGTCAGGCCGGCTCGCGCGAGTTCGGTGGCGGCCCAGGTGTCGACCGCGGCCACGGCTCCGGGTGCGTCCAGGTCATCCGCGAGCCGCTCGCGCAGCGCCGCGAGCAGTTGCTCGTCGGTGCCCTCGTCGTCCGGCGTGGTGGCCGCCAGGCGCCAGGCGAGCAGGCGGCGCGCGGCGTCGTCCAGGCCCTGCGGCGTCCAGTCCCAGTCCGAGCGGTAGTGGTGGGCCATGATCGCCAGCCGGATGGCCGCCGGGTCCACACCGTCGGCCCTCAGCCGCGAGACGAACACCAGGTTGCCGCGGGACTTGCTCATCTTGTGCCCGTCGAGCCCGACCATCCCGACGTGGGCGTACGCCCGCGCGTACGGCCAGGTTCCGGTCAGCACGTGACCTTCCGCGGCGCCCATCTCGTGATGCGGGAAGGCCAGGTCCGCGCCGCCGCCCTGGACGTCCATGGACATCCCGAGGTGCTCCAGGGCGATCGCCGTGCATTCGATGTGCCATCCGGGCCGGCCCACCCCCAGCACGCCGCCGTCCCAGGCGGGCTCCCCGGGACGGGCCACCCGCCACAGCAGGCAGTCCAGGGGGTGCTTCTTGCCGGGGCGGTCCGGGTCGCCGCCGCGTTCGGCGAAGATCGACATCATGATCGACTCGTCGAGGTTGGCGATGCTGCCGAACCGCGGGTCGGCATGGACGGAGAAGTAGATGTCGCCGTCCGGTTCCACCTCGCCCGAGGGCAGCACGTAGCCGCCGACCTGGTAGGCGTGCCCGGTGTCCAGGAGCCGCTGGACCGCCTTGATCACCAGTGGGATCGCCTCGACCGCGCCGATGTACTCGTCCGGGGGAATGACGCCCAGGGAGGCCATGTCCGCCGCGAACAGCTCGGTCTGTTCCTCGGCCAATTCCCGCCAGTCCCGGCCGGTGGCGGAGGCGCGCTCCAGCAGCGGGTCGTCGACGTCGGTGACGTTCTGGACGTAGCGCACCTGACGGCCGGCGTCCCGCCACGCCCGCCCCAGCAGGTCGAACGTGACATAGGTGGCCGCGTGCCCGATGTGCGTGGCGTCGTAGGGGGTGATGCCGCAGACATACATCCGGACGACCGGGTCGGGCGCGGTCGGCAGGATGGTGCCCGTCGCGGTGTCGTGGAGCCGTACGGGCAGGCCGCGCCCTGGCAGCCGCGGGACGGGAGGGGTGTGCCAACGGGACGTCACGTCCCGAGCGTAACCGGCCGCCCCCACGCGGGCGCAGTGGACGGTTCAGCTGCGGTCCGCACCCCCTCCGGGGACGGTCAACAGGCGTCCGGACACGTGATCGACCCGCGGATCCGGGATCGGCGTCACAGCCGCGTCAGAGCGGCGTCAGAGCCGCCTGGCGGAGTCGAGGTCAGAAAGCCGGCCACGGAATCGGGTGGCGGCTGGCGCCGGGGCGGGGATGGCGGCCGGACTCCAGGAGCCGCGCGACGCGCATCCTCGTGCGCGTGACCTCGGCATCGGTCAACAACCGGCGCAACTCCTCGTGCAGCAAGCCCTCGTCGGCAAGGTCCCTGCACAGCGCGCGCAGCACCTCGATGATCTCGGCCGGCAGGCGGCGCCCGGCCCAGCCCCACAGTACCGTCCGCAGCTTCTCGTCGACGTTGAACGTCAGCCCATGGTCGACTCCGCAGACGCCGCCGCCGGGAGCACGCAGGATGTGGCCGCCCTTGCGGTCGGCGTTGTTGGCGACGACGTCGAACACCGCCATCCGGCGCAGGTCCGGGTCGTCGGCGTGGACCAGGCTCACCGGGGTGCCCTCGTAGTTCTGCGCGCGGAGCACCTGCAGCCAGCCAGGCGGCACCTGGTCGGGGGGGACGATGTCGACCAGGCCCGCCCCCGGATCGGAGATCTCCGGTGCGTCGTCGGCGCCGGTCTCGGTCCCGATCCACAGTTGCACGCTGCCTGGGCCGAACGGACCGTCACGGAGCACGGTCGGCGGGACGACGTCCCAGCCCAGGGCCGCGGACAGCACGTAGGCGGCGACCTCACGGTGGGCCAGTGTGCCGGTCGGGAAGTCCCACAGCGGCCGTTCCCCGGCCACCGGCTTGTACACGCACGCCGCCTCCACCCCGTCCAGCGTCACGGCGGAGTACAGGGTGGCGTTGCTGGCGTCGACGAGCCGGCCGCGCACCTCCAGCTGCCCGCGGCTGAGCAGGTCCAGCACGCCGCCCGGTTCGACAGCCTGGCTGATCAGCGCCGGTATCCGTTCGCGCGCGGGCAGATGTGTCCTTCGGGGTCGAGCGGCCCGGTGCAGAACGGGCACGGCGGCCGGCCGGCGGCGACGACGGCGATCGCGCGCTTGGCGAAGGCGCGCGCCGCGGCACCGGTCAGGCTGACCCGAAGCATCGACCCGAGCTCGGCCTCCTCGTCCGCGGCGTCAGGGTCGTCCGACCCGGCGCCCTCCGCGAAGCACTCGATCACCACGCGCTGGTTCTCGCCGTCCCAGGCGAGGCTCATCGTGCCGACCCGGAACTCCTCGTCGATCGGGGTGTCCAGGGGGTCGTTGTCCTCAGAGTCGGCGGTGGCCAGCGCCGGGACCGGGGCCGAACCGCCGGTCCGGCGTAGCACCTCGTCCAGGAGTTCGTCGACGCGCTCGGCGAGCACGGATACCTGGGCCTTCTCCAGAGCGACGCTGGTCACCCGGCCGCCGGTGCGCGCCTGGAGGAAGAATGTGCGCGAGCCGGGCTGACCCACCGTGCCGGCGACGAACCGGTCGGGGGGGTCGTAGTCGTAGACCTGGCGAGGCATGGCACGACCCTACGGCGTCGCGGCCCGGACAGCACCGTGCACCCCGGTCTCGCCACCCCCCCGGGCGTCGGAGGCCGAGAGGCGCCGCCGGCCGGCCGGCCGGCGCCGCCCCCGACGGGGGGGCGGGGCGAGAGTGCCCAGGTCGCCGCCGGTGTCGTTGATCCGCAGCGCGAACGGGCGAAGCGCGGTGTACCGGACGACGGAGACCGAGCAGGGGTCGACCACGATCCGCTGGAAGGCGTCCAGGTGCATGCCGAGAGCGTCCGCCAGCAAGGCCTTGATCACGTCACCGTGGGAGACGGCCGCCCAGACCGCGTCGTCGCCGTGGGTGCCCGCCACCGCGGCATCGTGCGCCCGGACGGCGGCGACCGCCCGGTGTTGCATGTCAGGCATCGACTCCCCCTCCTCCCCCGGGAACGTCACCGCCGACGGGTGCGCCTGGACGACGCGCCACAGCGGGTCCCGGCTGAGCTCCTTGAGCGGGCGCCCGGTCCAGTCGCCGTAGCGGCACTCCCCCAGCCGGTCGTCGACGACCGGCTCCGGCCGGGCCGCACCGCGCGGCCCGGGGACGGCGACGATCGCAGCCGTCGTCTCCTGGCACCGTTGCAGCGGACTGGTCACGATCGCCGCGAGCGGCAGCGTCGCCATCCGACGGCCGAGGTCGGTCGCCTGGGCCTGGCCGGTGTCGTCCAGCCCGATCCCGGGGGTCCAGCCCGCCAGGACGCCTCCGGCGTTGGCCGTCGTCCGGCCGTGACGGACAAGCAGCACGGTGGGCACGCGACCTAGGGTAGGGGGTGGGCTGCAGGCCCACCCGGGCGACCCGGGTCAGGTCGGCGACAGCACCCCGGTGAGCAGCAGGCCGGCGACCGTCAGCCCGGCCAGCACCCGGTAGGCGACGAAGACGGTGATCGGGTGCCGAGCGACCAGCCGTAGCAGCCAGGCGATGCTGGCGTACGCCACCACGAAGCTGACGGCGGTGCCCAGCGCCAGCTCTCCCCAGCTCACCACCGTGGTGTCGACGTCCTTGAGCTCGTACACCGCGGCCCCGGTGAGCGCCGGGATCGCCAGGAAGAAGGACAGCCGGGTCGCCGCCACCCGGGTGGCGCCCTGCAGCAGGCCGGCCGAGATCGTGGCGCCCGACCGGGACACGCCCGGGATCAGGGCGATGCACTGCGCCAGGCCGATGGTCAGCACCTGGCCCAGGCTGAGTTCCTCCTCGCCGTACTTCTGAGCGGCCCGGGCCTCGGCGACGTACATCACCCCGCTCCACGCGACCAACGCCCCCGCGACCACCCAGAGGTTGCGCAACGGGCCGGCGATCAGGTCCTTGGCGGCGAAGCCGACGAGGGCGATCGGCACGGAGCCGGCGATCACGGTCCACGCGAACCGGTAGTCCGCACGTTGCCGGGCCTCGGCCGAGACCAGGCCACTGCCCCAGGCCCGGACGAGCCGGACGATGTCGGCGCGGAAGTACAGGAACGTCGCGACGATCGCCCCGAACTGGATGATCGCGGTGAACGCGGTGACTGCCGGAGCGTCGACCGGGATGCCGAGCAGTCCCTCGGCGACGGTCAGGTGTCCGGTACTGGACACCGGCAGGAACTCCGTGAGTCCCTCGACGATTCCGAGCAGTACGGCGTCCGCGGTGCCGATGCCACTCACACCAAGCCAGCCCTTTCGATCGCTGTGACGGCGGCTCG
The DNA here is from genome assembly GCA_036518955.1 of Kineosporiaceae bacterium. Taxonomy (GTDB): domain Bacteria; phylum Actinomycetota; class Actinomycetes; order Actinomycetales; family Kineosporiaceae; genus DATDMG01. Next base: position 28,774 of record DATDMG010000542.1, read on the forward strand.
CAGCGTTTCGACGCGGGCCGTGGGGTTCTGCGCGAAGGGGGTGACCGCGAGCGTGGTCACCCCGATGTCAGCGTAGGCGTGAAGCCGGTCGGCGATGCGCTCGACCGGGCCCACCAGGCTGGTGGCATCGATGAACTCGGCCGGGACGGCGCGCGCGGCGTCCCGCGGGTTGCCGGCCAGGAACAGGTCCTGGACCTGTGCTGCGGCCTGCTCGAACCCCATCCGCCGGGCGAGGTCGTTGTAGAAGTTGTGTCGTCGGCTGCCCATGCCGCCCAGATAGAGCGCAGCGTACCGGCGGATCGGCTCGGCGGCGGCCTCGACGTCCGGGCCCACGCTCACCGGGACGGTCGGGACGATCTCGAAGCGGTCGAGCGGGTCCGTGCCCGGTTCGGTGTCGTGGCCGGCGATCCGGCGGCCCTCCCGGATCGCGGCGAGGGTGGGCTGGGCGTGCTCGGGGGCGAAGAACACGCCGAGCACGCCGTCCGCGATCTCTCCGGCGAGACGGCAGTTGCGAGGGCCGGTGGCGGCCAGGTACAGCGGGATCCGCTCCCGCACGCGGCGGACTCCCAGCCGCAGCGGCCGGCCCTCCCCGTCGGGCAGCGGCAGGTGCCAGTGGGCTCCCTGGTAGGCGACGTCCGTGCGGGCCAGGGCGAGTCGGACGACGTCCACGTACTCCCGGGTGCGCTCCAGTGGGTGCTCGAACCGGACGCCGTGCCACCCCTCCGACACCTGGGGCCCGCTCACCCCCAGTCCGAGCCGGAACCGGCCGTCGCTCAGGGTGTCCAGGCTGGCAGCGGTCATCGCGGTCATCGCGGGCGTGCGGCCGGGGATCTGCAGGACGGCGGAGCCCAGGCCGATCCGCTGCGTCCGGGCGCCTACCCAGGCCAACACCGACACCGCATCGGAGGCATACGCCTCGGCCGCCCAGACGCAGTCGTAGCCGAGGTGCTCGGCGGCCACCGCCAGATCCAGCCAGGAGGCGTCGTTACCTGCGGAGGATCCCAGGTTCACGGCCAGTCTCATGATGCTGCGAGGGTACTGGCGGCGGGGCGGTCAGGCGGTACGGACGGCGCAGGGCGCGCGGGTTTCCCGCGTGAACAGTTGGCTGCCCGGCGGCGGCCGGTGGGCCGGCCGCGGCCGCCGGTGGGTCTGCACGGATCGCTCCCAGTACGTCCCGAGCGGTCACCGTCCACCCCGGACGGGCGTCCGACCAGGCCGTTCAGCCTCCACGTGGTCGGGCCGAGAGCCCACTAGGTTGGTCGCTCGTGGAGGAGCGTCTGGTCGGCCGCAGCGGCCTTCGGGTGTCGCGGCTGGGTCTTGGCACCCTGACCTGGGGGCGTGACACCGACGCGCAGGAGGCCGGCGACCTGTTGCGGTCGTTCGTCGACGCCGGGGGGACCCTGCTCGACACCGCCTCGTCCTACGGCGACGGTGCCGCCGAGGAGCTGATCGGTTCGTTGCTCGGGGATCTCGTCCGGCGCGAGGACGTCGTGCTGTGCTCCAAGGGCGGGATCGTGCGCCGGGAAGGTGGGCGCCGGGTCGACCCCTCCCGCACCACTTTGTTGTGCGATCTCGACCGGTCGTTGCGGCGGCTGCGGACCGATCACCTCGACCTGTGGCTGGTGCACGGCTGGAACGTCCTGGTCCCGATCGAGGAGACCCTCACCGCGCTGGACGACGCGGTCCGATCCGGTCGGGCCCGGTACGTAGGGATCTCCAACTACTCGGGCTGGCAGACCGCGCACGCGGCGACCCTGCTGGGGCAGCTCTCGCCCGGGAACCGGCTGGTCGCCACGCAGGTGGAGTACTCCCTGGTGCAGCGCGGGGTGGAACGGGAGGTGGCACCGGCGGCGTCCGCGCTCGGCCTGGGGCTGCTGGCCTGGTCGCCGTTGGGGCGCGGCGTCCTCACCGGCAAGTACCGGACCGGGACGCCGGCCGACTCTCGGGGTGCCTCCCCGCACCTGTCCGCCTTCGTCGGCCGGTACCTCAACGCCCCGTCACGACGGGTGGTCGACGCGGTGATCACAGCCGCCGACGGGCTGGGGTGCTCGCCGGTCGAGGTGGCGCTGGCCTGGTTACGGAGCCGTGAGCCGGTGAGCTCGATGCTCGTGGGCGCCCGGACGGCGGCCCAGTTGCGCGCGGCCATCGCCAGTGAGGAGGTCGAGCTTCCGGCCGAGATCCACGCCGCCCTGGACGAGGTCTCCCGGCCGGAGATCGGTTACCCCGAACGCTTCTGACCGGACCGGCCGCCGTTCATCCGGTCGACGCCGTCGACGCGGACGTCGACGTCCTCGAGGTCCTCCTCGTCGTCCTCGAGGTCCTCCTCGTCGAGGTCGTCCTCCTCGTCGAGTTCCTCGTCGAGGTCGTCGTCGAGTTCCTCGTCGTCCAACTCGTCGTCGAGGTCGTCGTCGTTGTCCTCCACGAGGACGAACGGAGTCACCTCGTCGTAGGAGTCGTAGAGCGCGTCATCGTAGGTCTCGAAGGCGTCGGCCAGGGTCTGGTAGGCGGCGGACACGGCAGGGTCGGCCTCACCAGCCCGCCGCGTCACGGCGTCGAAGTGTGCCTCGAGGGCCGCGACGAGGCGGTCGAGCGCGTCGCGCGGAGCGGTCGTCATGGCACGACCGTATCTGTTCATGGTGACATTGGGGCGATGACTTCCTCCACGCCACGGCCTGTTCCCCCGCTGGCCGACGACTTGCCTCCGGACCGTGGGGAGTACGAGTACCGATTGCTCACCATGACCCGTGGTTCGTCACGTGCTGAGGTTAGGCGGGTACTCACCGAGTATGCCGAGTACGAGCGCTGGGAGTTGGCACGCGTTCAGCTCCTGATGAACGGAACGCGTCGGATCTGGTTGCGACGCAAGATTATCCGCGTGGTCCGGACCGGCTGACGGGCAGCGGTCCGGAACCTGGTCCATGACCGGTGCATGAAGGGCACCGCACCGGGTACCTCGATCATCCGGACGGCGTCCCTACGGGAGGGGTGGTCCGCATGCCGGGATCAATGGGCCGCACGGGAGGGATCTTCCGCACGAAGGGCGTGGAGCAGTCCCTCTCGGACACCGATATCGTCGATCACCGGCTGAGACGGGACCTGTCAGCCCTGGATCTGACGGTCTTCGGCGTCGCCGTCATCATCGGCACCGGCATTTTCGTGCTCACCGGTCGGGCCGCCGGGGAGCAGGCCGGACCGGCTGTCGCCCTGTCCTTCGTGGTGGCGGGGATCACCTGTGGCCTGGCCGCGCTGTGCTACGCGGAGTTCGCCTCGACCGTGCCGGTAGCAGGGTCGGCGTACACCTTCAGCTACGCCACGCTCGGCGAGCTGGTCGCCTGGATCATCGGCTGGGACCTGGTGCTGGAGCTCGCCCTCGGAGCCAGTACGGTGGCCGTCGGCTGGTCGCAGTACTTCGCCGACGTGCTCAAGGCGACGGGGATCACCGTGCCGCGGCGCATCTACACCGAGTCCCCGTCGCTGCACTCTCCCAACCTGATCGCCGCGGTGATCGTGATGTCCCTGACCGGCGTACTCTGCCTGGGAATCAAGGTCTCGGCCCGGGTCAACGCCGTGATTGTGGCCATCAAGCTCGCGATCGTGCTCTTCGTGATCATCGCTGGCCTTTTCTACCTGAAGGCGACCAACTACTCCCCGTTCATTCCGCCGTCAGGCTCCCAGGGTGCGCCGGGAGCCAAGGCCTCGCCCTCGCTCCTGCAGGATCTCGGGGTCTCGACCGGCTCGTTCGGGGTAGCCGGGATCTTCACCGCGGCGGCGCTGGTGTTCTTCGCGTTCATCGGATTCGACATCGTCGCCACGGCGGCCGAGGAGACCCGCAACCCGCAGCGCGACCTCCCCCGCGGCATCATCGGCTCATTGGTGATCTGCACCTTGCTGTACGTGGCGGTCTCCGTGGTCGTGACCGGGATGGTGAAGTTCAACCGGTTGAGCACGTCCGCCCCACTGGCGGAGGCGTTCCGGGCCGTCGGCCGCCCAGGGTTCGCGACGGTGATCAGCGTGGGAGCGCTGGCCGGGCTGACGACGGTCATGATGGTGCTGATGCTCGGGCAGTCCCGGGTGTTCTTCGCGATGAGCCGGGACCGCCTGCTCCCCCCGGTCTTCTCCCGAGTGTCCCCGCGCACCCGGGTGCCGGTCCGAGTCACCGTCACCACCGGTGCCGTGGTCGCCGTGATCTCCGCGCTGCTGCCGCTCAGCGCGCTGGCCGAACTGGTGAACATCGGGACGCTGTTCGCGTTCGTGCTGGTCGCGATCGCGGTCCTGGTACTGCGGCGGAGCCGGCCGGACCTGCCGCGGGCCTTCCGCGTACCGGGCGTTCCCGTCGTCCCGATCCTCTCGGTGCTCGCCTCGCTCTACCTGATGCTGAACTTGCCCGGGATGACCTGGTTGCGATTCCTGATCTGGATGGTCATCGGCCTGGTGGTCTACGCGAGCTACGGGTGGCGGCACTCGGGGCTGGCCGGTGCCAGCGGTCGCAGCCACGTGGACGAACGAGTCTGAGGCACTCGTCCGCGGCCTTGCCGGGCGCCACCCGGTCAGGACGCCGCCTGCCACGCGGTGCCGCCTGCTATGCGGTCTGCAGGAATCGATGCAATACCCGCGCACCGAACCGCAGCGATTCAACGGGGATGCGCTCGTCGACGCCGTGGAACATCCCGGCGAAGTCCAGGTCGGCCGGCAGGCGCAGCGGGACGAAGCCGTAACCGCGCATCCCGAGGGTGCTGAAGTGCTTGTTGTCGGTCCCGGCCGACAGCAGGTAGGGCAGCACCGCGGCGTCGGGATCCCCGTACCGCAGCGCAGAGATCATGGTGTCGACCAGCGCCCCGGAGAACTGCGTCTCCAGGGCGACACCGCGGGTGTCGACCTCGACGTCCACCCCGGGGCCGGCGAGGTCGCGGATGGTCTGCATCATCTCCTCCTCCCGGCCCGGCAGGAACCGCGCGTCGACCAGGGCCGTCGCCGTGCCCGGGATGACGTTGTGCTTGTAGCCGGCGCCGAGCACGGTGGGATTGGCGGTGTGGCGCAGGGTCGCACCTACGAAGCGAGCGGTCGTGCCCAGCATGGCGACCAGTGCGTCCGGGTCGTCGGGATCGAGCCGGACCCCGGTGATCTCCTCCACGCCCTCCAGGAAGGCGCGCACGGTCGGGGTGATCTCCAACGGCCAGGGGTGGGCGCCGATCCGGGCAACCGCGGCGGCGAGCCGAGTGACCGCGTTGTCGTCGTTGATCTGTGAACCGTGCCCAGCCCGGCCGTGTGCGACCAGTCGCAGCCAGGCCATCCCCTTCTCGCCGGTCTGCAGCAGGTAGGCGCGCCGCCCGGCCAGGTCCAGCGAGAAGCCGCCGACCTCGCTGACGGCTTCGGTGACCCCCTCGAACAGGTCCGGATGGGTGCGCACCAGCCACTCGCCCCCGTAGCCGCCGCCGGCCTCCTCGTCGGCCAGGAACGCCAGGACCACGTCCCGCCGCGGACGGACGCGGGCCCGGACGAGATCCCGCACCGAGGCGATGATCATGGCGTCCATGTCCTTCATGTCGACCGCCCCGCGGCCCCAGAGGCAGCCGTCCAGTTCCTCGCCGGAGAAGGGGTCGACCTGCCAGTCCACCGCAGCGGCCGGGACGACGTCGAGGTGGCCGTGGACCAGCAGGCCGGGCCTGGTGCGGTCCCGGCCCTCGATCCGAGTCACCAACGTGGTCCGGCTCCTGGCCGGCTCCAGGACCTCGACGTCCAGCCCGACCTCGCTGAGCAGTTCCGCCACGTACTCGGCGGCCTTGCGCTCGCCGGGGCCGGAGTTGTCGCCGTAGTTCGAGGTGTCGATCCGCAGGAGGTCCCTGCAGATCCGGAGGACTTCGGACTCCGCCGCCTCCGACAGTTGCTGCACGTCACGTTGTGTGGGCTGGGCGCTCGGATCTGGCACGTCGGCATCCTCCCAGAACGCAGGGACGGAGCCTGTCGGCCGGTTCCCGCCACGGTAGCCGTCCTGGGCGCCTCCGGATGCCCGAGCCGGTGTGCCCCGAGCTGCTGCCGCTGCCCGTGTCTTGCCCGCCGGTGGTCCCTGCAGCTCACGGCACGGCCGGCTCCTCCGGACCGCTCCTCAGAGCCTGCTGGTCAAGGGTGTCGGCCCGGGGTGAGCCCGGCTGGCTCGGGGTGGATCGTGACGGTTCGGGATCACATGGGCGTGTCATCCGGGCGTGAGGGCGGGTCCTTGGCAGTGGATCAGTTGCTGATGCCGTCCACACCAAGAACCCGCCGATGCCTGTCTACTCTGCCGTTGCGTTGCGCGCCGGCACTTCCTGTCCGGGGTGCTGGTGTCGTGATCGTGTCCGTTCCTACCCCTCGGACCTGACTGATGCGGAGTGGGAGGTGCTGCGTCCGCGGGCGGTGGAGGTGATGGCCGAGCTGAAGCGTGCGACGGGCCGGCCGATGGTGCACGACCTGCGCTCCAGAGGCGATCGCGTACGTCGTCCGCAACGGCATCGAGTGGCGGCTCTGCCGGTGCACTTCCCGCCGCACACGGCGGTGTACGCGTTTCTTCCAGCGGTGGGCGGCCAAGGGCCTGCCGGCCCTGGTTGACGGGGCGGCCGCGGGAGGCGCTGCGGGAGCGGGCCGGACGGGACCGGCAACCGTCCGCGGCGGTCGTGGACCCCCAGTCGGTGAAGGCTGCCGACACGGTCGGGGCCACGACCAGGGGTCTTGACAGTGGCAATCATGCCGGGTGGGCGGGTGGGCCCGGTTGGGCGGGTATCGCTGCTGGTCAAGCGAGGGTGGCGGTCTGACCTTCCCGGCCTGACGCGGTGGTGTACAGGCTCCTTTGAGGATCTCTCGAAGGGAGCTGGATCATAGTGATGTCGTGGATTCGGGCGCACGGTCCGGTGGCTGGGCAGGTGGAGGACGTGCATGGTCATCTGATCACGGTGGGCCATAACCCGCGGACGGCTCAGGACCAGGCGTTCGTCGTGGCGCACCTGAGCCGGTGGCTGGAGCAGGAACACCTGGTGCCGTCCGAGTTGGTGCCCGACATGCTCGATCGGTTCCTGAAGTGCCGCCGGCGCCACCTCCACGCCGATCTCGCCGTGAAGGAACAAGCCCTGGCCCGCACCGCACCCCCAGGCTCCACCACCACACGGTTGCGCCCCGCAGACCAGTTCCTCGCCTTCCTCGAGAACCTGTGGACATGCCGGGACGGTCAGGCCACCACCCCGCCTCACCAGCAGCGATACCCGCCCAACGGGCCCACCCGGCATAACCGCCCAGCCGGCATGATTCCCGTCATGCCGGGCCCGGCATGACGGAAAGAAAATCGGCGGGAGGAAGCGGCACGTCGCGGTGGACGTGGAGGGCTTCGCCCTGGCGGTCGTGGTGACCGCCGCGAACGTCGGGGACCGGACGGGCGCCAAGCTCCTGCTGATCCAGCTCTTGGGCATCTGCACCCGCTTGCAGATCATTTGGGCCGACTCCGGGCACGAGGGTGCGCCATTGGCCACCTGGTTCCGCAGCGTCGCCACGGTCACCCTCCAGGTGATCAAGCGGACCGAGGCGCACGCGTTCAAGGTGGTGCCCCGCCGATGGGTGGTAGAGTGGACGTTCGGCTGGCTGCTGCGCTACCGACGCCTGCTCCGCGACCACGAGCGCCGACCCGCGCACCACGAGGCGATGGTCTACTGGGCAACCATCTTCCTGATGACACGACGCCTCGCCGGACGCCAGCAACCCGGCCTGCCACCCCATCGACAGCGGTGGGGCCAACCCCGGCCAGCCTCAGCCACACCGGCATGAACCCTTTACCAGCAGGCTCTCAGAGAGTAGGTGGAGGCCGGTGACGCCTGTGTGAGCCGGACTGGACGGCGTGCTAGTCTCGTCACCGCTGCGGGCCACGGGCCCGCGTCCCTCGTCCGGGTGGCGGAATAGGCAGACGCGCTAGCTTGAGGTGCTAGTGCCCGCAAGGGCATGGGGGTTCAAGTCCCCCCTCGGACACAAAAACCCAGCACACCTGCTTGATCTGACGTACTGGTGGTCGAGCGGCTTCGACCACCCACACCCTGCGCCCGTGATGGGCTGCCATGTCTGTGCAGGGTGGGCGTCATGACCGCCCCGGTCGTGCCCGCGGTGATCCCGACCGCACTGATATCTGCCCTGGTCGCGCCCACGTCGGGCACGATTCCGCCTTCGAGGACCGTACCGGTCCCGGGCCTGCGGCGGACACCGCTGCCGCTGGCGGAGCTGCCCAAGCTGGGCGACCCAGCAGGTGGGCCCGGCGGGAGGCTGGTCTGCGGGGCGGCGACCATGGACTGCAACGGCCGCCTGGCCGACGCGACCGTGATCGCCGCCCTCGGCTGGGGCATCGGGGCGCGCCTGGACATCCGGGTCCGCGAGGGCTTGGTGATCGTCTCGGCCGCCGTGGACGCGGTGTTCACGATCACCCGGGCCGGGCACCTGCGGCTGCCGGCCCCGGTCCGGCACCGATGCGGGCTGGTCGCCGGGGACCGGCTGCTGCTGGTCGCCGACCCGGACGCCGGGACGCTGCTGGTGTACCCGCCGCGGGCCTGGCGGACGATGATCATTCAGTTCGTGGCCGGGCACCTCGGCAGCGAGGAGGCCGCGTCGTGACCGCCCTGTCGCCGACCCCAGCGGGACCTGCCGGGCCGGACGAGCTAGAGGCGGCCCGGCTGCTGCTGGCCCGGCTCGGGGTGTCCCCCGCCGACCTGCTCGGCCCGGCTGTGCCGCGGCGGGAGGTGCCGACGTTCGCCATGTACGTGCCGGTCGTGGCCGACGGGGTCGGTGAGGGAACCCGGCGGGTGTACGGGTCGTACTGGAACCGCATCGTCGAAGCGTGGGGGGAGCGGCACCTGGACGAGCCCACTCCCTCGGACGTGCAGCGGCTGGTCGAGCACGTGCGTACCCATGTGGTGGCCCGCCGCAACGCCCGCGGCGGACGAAGCGCCGCCGAGCACACCGTTGCCGCCCTGCGCTGCATCTACCGGCACGCCATCGCCGACGGTCTGATCGGCGAGGCGGACAACCCCGCCGCCAAGGTCGCCAAACCCCGGCGGTTGCCGTCCACCCGTCGGGCCGTGCCCGACACGAGGCTGGCCGAGATCAACCAGGTAGCCGCCACCACCGGCAATGACCCCGCCCTGGACGCCTTGCTGCTCCGATTGCACACCGAGACCGCCTGCCGGCGCGGCGGCGCCCTCGCCCTGCGCCGCGCCGACCTGGACCCCGACCAGTGCCTGATCCTTCTGA
>DATDMG010000543.1:0-14056 GCA_036518955.1 Kineosporiaceae bacterium
ATCGCGATGGCGGTCACCCGGGACGGGATCCCGATCCGGTGCTGGACCTTCCCCGGCGACGAGGCCGACACCGCGATCATCCGACGGGTCAAGGACGACCTGACCGGCTGGAACCTGCACCGCCTGGTCTGGGTCGCTGACCGCGGGTTCGCCTCCGCGACCAGCCGGGCCTACCTGACCAAGAGCGGCGGGCACGACATCCACGCCGAGATCCACGCCGAGAAACTGCGGCACACCAACCGCGAGGCCGCCGCGGCACTGGCCCGCCCCGGCCGGTACAAGACGGTGGCCGGGAACCTGCGGGTCAAGGAGGTCCACGTCGCTCCCGGCGGTGACGGCGACGGGGACGAGGGGGCCAGGGCGGTCCGGTTCGTGGTCTGCCACAACCCCGACCAGGCCGACCGCGACGCCGCCGTGCGCACCAACCTGATCGACCACCTGTCCGGGCTGATCGACGGGTCGGACACCTGGACCGCCCGCCGCCGTGACGAACTGGTCGCCACCCTGAAGGGCAAGCCGGGCCTGCGCCGCTACCTCCGCCGCACCACCTCCGGCCTCCTGCGCATCGACCGAGCCACCGCCAAGCGACGCGACCGGTCGGCCCGTTCGCCTCGTCGGCGTCAACCTGTCCGGGAGCGAGTACGCGTGCATCGAGGGCTTCGGCATGTCCGACACCCCCGACGGGATGATCCCCTCGGACCGGATGGTGGCAGCCATGGCGGCCTGGCGGGGCGCGAACACCGTCCGGGTGCCGCTGAACGAGCAGTGCTGGCTGGGGCTGGCCGGCGTCAAGCCCGAGTACGCGGGAGCGCCCTACCGGCAGGCCATCGCCGCGCTGGTCTCCCGGCTGACGGCCCACGGATTCGTGACGATCCTGGACCTGCACCGGAGCGCGCCAGGCTCGGCGGCGTCGCGCGAGCAGGAGCAGATGCCCGACCGTGACCACAGCCCGCAGTTCTGGGCCTCGGTGGCCGGCACCTTCGGGCCCGACCCCTCGGTCGTGTTCGACCTGTTCAACGAGCCGTTCCCCTACCAGGAGCAGGGCAGCGCCCGGGCCTGGGACTGCTGGCGGGACGGCGGGTGCTCGTTGACCTCCACCAACTCCGGCAGCAGCTACACCGCCGCCGGCATGCGCGAGCTGGTCGACGCGGTCCGATCCACCGGCGCGCGCAACATCCTGCTGCTGAGCGGGATCTACTGGGCGGAGGACCTGACGCGCTGGCTGCAGGAACGCCCCGCCGACCCGGCGGGGCAGGTCGCCGCCTCGGTGCACCTCTACTCGTTCAACTCCTGTTCGACGACCCGCTGCTATGACCGCGAGCTCGCGCCGGTCGCCGCGCAGGTGCCCCTGCTCGCCGCCGAACTGGGGCCGGATCTGACCCGTTCGGGCGCCGATCTCGACGCCACGTGTCCCCCGGGCTACGTCGGGCAGACCGGCTTCTCGGCGCGGACCGTGGACTGGCTGGGTGCGCACGGAGCCGGCTGGGTGGCCTGGGCCTGGACGCCGTCGGGCGACTGCTGGGCGCTGACCTCCGACTGGAGCGGCACGCCCACACCCCGATGGGGACGTCTCCTGCGGGGCGAGCTGGCCGCTGTCCACCGCTGACCCCGCCGGTGGGCAGGCCCGACGTCACTGCCGGGCCCGGCAGGGGCCGCACCGCAGGTTCGCCTGGATCGTCACCGTCCGGAAGCTCATGTCCCATAGGTCCGCAAACAGCAATCTCCCCGCCAGTGGTCGGCCAGCGCCGGTGAGCACCTTGACGACCTCGGCAGCCGGCCGTCCCGACGACGGCTCCGAGCACCCGGAACCCCGGTGGCTGCCAGTGCGGGTCGGCCGCCGGGAACAGGCACCGCCAGCACGGCCCTCCGGGCAGGTAGGTGGTGAGCTGCAGCTGGGTGCCGTCCATCGCGGCGATCACCTCGGGGAGGGCTGCGTCGCGGCACATCGTGCCGAGCAGGTGGCGCTCGGGGAAGTTGTGCCGGGCGTCCAGCACGATGTCCGCCCGGGAGAGCAGGTGCGGCACCTCGTCGTCCGCGATCGCCCGGTCGTGGGCCTCGACCCGGACGCCGGGAGGGTGCCGGCGCAGGGTGCGTTTCGCCGCGGCGACGCGCGGCCGGCCCACGTCGTCCGGTTGCATCAGGGTCTGCCGGTTGAGGTCCGGCCACTCCAGGTCGCCGGGGTGGACGAGGACCAGCCGGCCGATCCCCGCCGCCGCCAGGTACGTGGCGGCGGCGTCGCCGAGGCCACCGATCCCCGCCACCAGCACAGTGGCCGCCGCGAGCCGCTTCTGCTCGGCCGGCCCCAGGCCGGGCTGTCCGAGCTGGCGGTCGTACAGGGCGGACGGCGCGGCCACGGTCACTCCGCCGTGGCAGTGGCGGCGGCACGGACGATGTCCGCGTCGTGCGCGATCCGGCCCAGTGCGCCGGCCCCACCGGGCGTGCCGAGCTCGGAGAAGAAGTCGGCGTTCGCTGCGGTGAAGGCACGCCACTTCTTGGGCACGTCGAGCTGGGAGAACACCGCCTCCGCCGGGCAGACGGGCTCGCAGGCACCACAGTCGACGCACTCGTCGGGATGGATGTAGAGCATCCGCTCTCCCTCGTAGATGCAGTCGACAGGGCAGGCCGCCGCACAGGCCTTGTCCATCACATCGAGACACGGCGCGGTGATCACATAGGTCATGGTGAGCTCCTCGAGGCACGCCGGGCCGGGCGAGGGGAGGGCCGGCGACGTGAGGGTGGGGTGGGCAGGGGGGTCAGCGGGACGGTCCAGGCGTCGCTGCCCTGACCCAGGCGGCGGCCCGGGACACCGAGACGTTCTACACCGACCCGTCCCGGGACCTGCCCGAGGCCGACCCGCGGGACGCGGTTGCGATCACGGTGGACGGCCTGGCCGCATCGATCGTGCGGGACATCCCCACGGTGATCGCGGCCGGGTTCGACGAGGCCGAACGTCGCGACCCGGGCCATGCCCGGTCCTGGGTCGGTCTGGTCGACGGGAACCTCACCCAGATCGACGCGATCACCGCCGAGGCCGCCCGCCGGCACGTCGAGGGTCACCGTCCTGGTGGACTACTGGTATCTGCACGTGTCGGGCCACGTGTGGGACGCGGCCAAGGCGTTCTTCGACACCCAGACCACCACCGGGATGGCGCTGGCCCGCGCCTGGGTCCACGCCCGGAACCGGATGATCCTTCACGGAGGTGCCCTGGAGGTCGCAGACCGGATCCGGGCCCGAATCCGCACCTCCAAACTGACTGAGGCACAACGCAAATCGGCGATGGCGGCGGCGTACCTGACCAACAAGGCGCCATACCTGGACTACCCGACCGCTCTGGCCCGTGGCTGGCCGGTCGCGACCGGGGTCATCGAGGGAAGCTGCCGCTACGCCGTCCAGGATCGTCTCGGGGTGACCGGGGCCCGGCCCCCATCGAACTGGACCCCGCGGCATGATCACCAGGTGAGCGCACCCCAACCTCACCCGCAGCTCACTCCTGGAAACTCACACCCTCCTGCGTGTGCCTTCATGCGGCTTCGTCCAGTGGGCTCCGGCTGTTGGATGGTCACAATTTCCAATGGGATTGCGCCTGGTTCGGCGCCCGTCCTCGTCGTCTTCGTCGTCCCCCCTCGATCTCCTGAGCGCGGGGACGACGTTAGCCGGTCGGCGATCACTGAGCCAGGGCTTCTGCCAGCTCCGTGCGCACCGCGTTCCTCCCCGAAGGGCAGCTGTCCGCTTGCGACGGGACGCACCATCTATCGGGCCCGTACCGGGCGCGCCCCGTCGGCCTGCGCTTGGTGGCCGCGCGGATCAGCGCTCGCGGGGGCACCGCGACTGGGCCTGATCGGGACGGGCGTCGCCATGCTCGCCGCGGTCAGCGTCAACGCCGTCGTGGCCCGGTGGTTCCTGCGTCGCGCGGTGGCCCAGGTCCGGGTCGGCCGCCGGCCGCCGCCGCGCCTGGCCTACCTGGCACGCATGACGCGGGTCGGCGTCCCGACGGCGGGCATGGTTCTGATCAAGTTCGGCACGCTGGGGGTGCTCGCGTACACCGGGGCACGCCGGGGTCCTGTGGTGGCCGCGGCGCACAGCATCGGCGAGTCGATGGTGCGGCTGACCTTCACGGCGGCCGTGGCGCCGGGGCTGCTCGCCATCCTGGTCGTGCTGACCGCACCGCACGGCCTTTGGGGGCTGATCACCCGCGGCCGGTTCGAGTTGTTCCTGGTCGGCTATCGAGTCCGAGGGCATGTCCGCCCGGACGGGTGACGCCCTTTGTGGATCTACGACAGTGGGCGTTCGCTCGGTATGCTCGCGATATGATGAAGGTCACGTTCGCGGCTCCCTCCGCGTTCACGACCGTCGGGCTGCCTGAGCAGCAGCGCGTGGAGCTGTGGGAGAGCCACAACGCCAACGCGCTGATCGGGCTGCGCTGCCGATCGCTGACCTCGTCGGTGCTCGAGGCCACCGAGATCAACCTTCAGCTCGACCGCCTGCACCTCGCCCGGGTGCGGGGCACCTCGCACGTGGTCGAGCGCGACCAGAGCATGATCCGCAGCCGGCCCACGGACGCCGTCGCGCTGTTCTTCAGCCTGGCCGGAGAGGCGTTCTTCTACCATGACGACGGCGTGCGGACGGTCCAGCCCGGGCAACTGCTGGTGTGCGACGCGGACCGGCCGTTCATGCGTGGCTTCTCGCAGGGGCTGGAGGAACTCGTGCTGAAGATCCCCCGGGAGGTCTTCGCGGAGGCCACCGGCGTGCAGCAGGTGACCCGGCCGCTGGTTGTCCGGTTCGCGGACGGGGCGAACGCGATGGCGCACGCGCTGGCCGCCCAGGTGGGCGCTGCGGCGCGGACCGAGGACCCGCGCCCTGCAGACGAGCCGGCACTGCTCAATCTGGTGGCTGGGCTGATGGGCAACGACTCGGCGGAGCCGTCCGGCGTGCACCGGAAGGCGGCGAAGGCCTACATCGACCGGCACTTCCGCGACCCGCGGTTGTCCGCCGGCCAGGTCTGCGCGGCGATCGGGATCAGCGGCCGGCACCTGTCCCGGATCTTCGCCGAGGCCGGCACCAGCTTGCCCAAGTACGTGCTCGATTGCCGGCTGGAAGCGGCGCATGCCCTGCTCCAACGGCCCGAGGCCGCTGCCATGAAGATCGCCACCATCGCCCTCGAGTGCGGGTTCACCTCCACGACGTACTTCTCGAATGCCTTTACCGCCCGCTATGGCGAACGAGCGACGGACGTGCGGCGACGCGCCGTCGTCGCCAGGTCTGTCCGGCGAGACTAGCCCGGCGGCTGGTCGGAGCTGCCAGGATCCGCCAACCTTTCGGGTTCACGCCCAGATCGGCGTCACCGGTCGACGCCGTCCGCGAGGGCTACCGACACTCGGGTTCAGGAGTCGGCAATCGACTATCCCCAGTGAGGTGGATACCCCATGCCCGAGTTCGACGACGGTCAGCAGGAGACGCAGCTGCCGGGCGCAATGGTGGAGACGGATGTCCTGATTGTCGGCTCCGGCCCTGCCGGGTCGGCGGCGGCGCTGTTCCTGTCCACCCTGGGCATTCCGAACATCATGATCACCAAATACCGCTGGACGGCGAACACGCCACGCGCGCACATCACCAATCAGCGGGCGATGGAGATCTTCCGCGACATGGGCATCGAGGACCAGGTACTGGCCGATGCCACCCCACACGAGCTGGTCGGCGACACGGTCTTCTGCACCTCGATAGCCGGCGAGGAGATCGGCCGGATCCACACCTGGGGGACCAGCCCGGAGCGCGAGGCGGACTACCAGCGCGCCTCTCCCTGCCTGGTCGTGGACATCCCGCAGACCTACCTGGAGCCGATCCTGGTCCGCAACGCCACCGCCCGGGGAACCCAGTCCCGCTTCTCCACCGAGTACCTCTCCCACCGCCAGGACGACGACGGCGTGGACGTCGAGGTGCTCGACCGGCTCACCGGCCAGCAGTACACGATCCGGGCCAAGTACCTGATCGGCTGCGACGGGGCCCGCTCGAAGGTGGCGGCCGACATCGGGCTGCCCTTCGAGGGCGCGCTGGATATCGCGGGCTCGATGAACATCACCTTCAAGGCCGACATCAGCGCGTACGTCGGCCACCGCCCCTCGGTGCTGTACTGGGTGATCCAGCCCGGCTCGAACGTCGGCGGCATCGGGGCTGGTCTGGTCCGGATGGTGCGGCCCTGGCACGAATGGTTGATCGTCTGGGGCTACGACATCAACGAGGAACCGCCGAAGGTCGACGAGGCGGCCGCGACCCAGATCGTCCGGAATCTGCTCGGGATGCCGGATCTGGAGGTGGAGATCACCGGCACGTCGCTATGGGGGAACAACGAGATGTACGCCACCCACGCGCAGGAGGGCCGGGTGTTCTGCGCCGGGGACGCCATTCACCGGCACCCGCCGAGCAACGGCCTGGGCTCGAACACCTCGATCCAGGACTCCTACAACCTGGCCTGGAAGCTGGCCGCCGTGCTGCGCGGCCAGGCCGGCCCGGAACTGCTGGAGACCTATTCCGCCGAGCGGGCACCGGTCGCGGAGCGAATCGTCAAGCGCGCCAACAAGTCCAGCCGGGAGTTCGTCGACTTCTTCGTCGCGCTCGGCATCACCGGCGCGAAGACCGAGGAGGAGATGCGTCGCCAGATCGAGGAGCGCAAGGCGAACACGCCAGAGGGAGCAGCCAAGCGCGCCGCACTGGTTGCGGCGATGGACCTGAAGCACTACGAGTTCAACGCCCACGGCGTCGACCTCGGGCAGTTCTACCAGTCCTCCGCCGTCGTCCCGGACGGCAGTACCCTGCCGGAGCCCACCCGTGACCCGGACCTGTACTACCAGCCGTCCACCGTGCCCGGCTCGCACGTCCCGCACGCCTGGGTGGGCGACAGCATGCGGAAGCTGGCGATCATGGACCTGGCGCCCTACACCGGGTTCACCATCCTCACCGGCATCGCCGGCGAGGCCTGGAAGGCGGCCGCGGACAAGGTGGCGCACGACCTCGGTATCGAGCTACGTACGGTGGTGATCGGGCCCGGCCGCGACGTCACCGACCTGTACTACGACTGGGCCAAGCTGCGCGAGGTGGAGGAGAGCGGGGCGCTGCTGCTGCGGCCCGACAAGCACGTCGGGTGGCGTGCTGCGTCGCTGCCGGAGGACGCCGAGCGGCAGCTGCGCGTGGCCCTGGCCGCGATCCTGAGCCGGGCCTGAGATGCCCTGGCGGTTCGTGCACGAAACCCTCGGCCAGCGGGTCCGGTTCGCGACGGGGGCGGCCCGCGAGGGCCTGGCCGAGGAGGTGGACCGGCTCGGCGGCAGGCGCATCATGCTGATCGCCGCGCGCGCCGAGGCGGAGCTGGCCACGCGGGTCAGCGCCGGGCTGCCGGTCGCGCTGGTGCACGACGAGGTGGTCATGCACGTCCCCGTCCCGGTCGCCGAGCGGGCCGCGGCGGCCGCGGTCGATGCCGGCGCCGATGTCGTCGTCAGCGTGGGCGGTGGCTCGACCACCGGGCTGGCCAAAGCCGTTGCGCTGCGTACCGGGCTGCCGGTGATCGCGGTCCCGACCACGTACGCGGGATCGGAAGCAACCAATATCTGGGGGCTGACCGAGAACGTCACGAAGACGACGGGCGTGGATGCTCGCGTCCTGCCGCGCGCGGTCGTCTACGACGCCGCGCTCACCACGTCCCTCCCGGTCGACCTCAGCGTCGCCTCCGGGCTGAATGCGCTTGCGCATTGCGCGGACTCGATGTGGGCACCGGCTGCCGACCCGATCAACGCGGCGCTGGCCGGCGAGGGAATCCGGGCCCTGGCCGCCAGCCTGCCCGCCATCATTGACGATCCGGACGGTCTCGCCGGGCGCGAGCTGGCCCTGTACGGGGCGTATCTGGCGGCGGTGGCGTTCGCCTCGGCCGGTTCGGGCCTGCACCATAAGATCTGCCACGTGCTGGGCGGCCGGTACGACCTGCCGCACGCGCCGACCCACGCTGTCGTGCTGCCGTACGTGCTGGCCCTGAACGCACCGCACGTGCCGGACGCGGCCGAGCGGATCGCCCGGGCGTTCGGCAGTCGCAGCGCGCTCGAAGGGTTGCAGACCCTGCGTTCCCGGATCAACGCGCCGCGTGCCCTGCGCGACTACGGGCTGGCAGAGTCGCAGCTGAGTGACGCCGCCGAAGCAGTGCTGCCAGCCGTCCCCGCGAGCAATCCCGCTCCGGTCACGCGCGACGTCCTCGAACGCTTGCTTCGGGACGCCTGGGAAGGAGCTGATCCACGATGACGGTGCACGCCGGACCGAGCGGCCCCGCGGTATCGACCGAGCAGCAAGCACGCGAGCAAGAGCTGGTCGATCGGGTTGTCGCCTCCTTCGAGGGGGCACCCAACCCGCGGCTGAAGCAGCTGATGCAGGCCGCGGTCCGGCACCTGCACGCCTTCCTCCGCGAGGTCCGGCTCACCGAGGAGGAATGGACGGCCGGCATCGAGTTCCTCACCGCGGTCGGCCACATCACCGACGCGCGGCGGCAGGAGTTCATCTTGCTGTCGGACACACTTGGCGCCTCCATGCAGACCATCGCGATCAACAACCAGGCGTACGGGGATGCGACCGAGGCGACGGTCTTCGGGCCCTTCTTCGTCGAGGACTCGCCGCACGTCGAGCTCGGCGGTGACATCGCCGGCGGCGCCGCGGGGCAGCCCTGCTGGGTCGAGGGCACTGTCAGCGATGCGGCCGGTAACCCCGTCCCGGGAGCTCGGGTCGAGGTGTGGGAGGCCGACCAGGACGGCTTCTACGACGTCCAGTACGACGACGACCGCATCGCAGCGCGCGCCCACCTGTTCACGGATGCAGCTGGGGCGTTCCGGTTCTGGGCGATCACGCCGACGCCCTACCCGATCCCGCACGACGGCCCGGTCGGGGCCATGCTCGCGGCCACCGGTCGATCCCCGATGCGGGCCTCGCACCTGCACTTCATGGTCACCGCGGCCGGGTTCCGCACCCTGGTCACGCACATCTTCGTCCGCGGCGACGCCCTGCTGGCCAGCGATAGCGTCTTCGGCGTCAAGGACTCACTGGTCCGGGATTTCATCGAGCAGCCGGCCGGAACGCCGACACCCGACGGTCGCGACCTGGGGGAGCGGAGCTGGGCCAGGACCCGTTTCGACATCGTCCTGGCCCCCGGCGAGTAGCAAACGGCGGGGTTGGCCCAGCCGCACCGTGGCGCCATGATGGGCAGCGGTGCCTTCATTGCGTGGCCTCGCTGCCGGAGGATCCGCTGTCAGTTGCCGGAGCGCGCGAGATTCCTCCGGTCCGGCCGAGGACAACGGTGCAGCTCGGGGCCGGCCGACCGGGCACGATCGAGGCGACGATCTCGGCGTACGGCAGCAGGTATGGGACCAGGTATCTCTACCCGTAGCTGCGCAAGACCATCATCGCAGCCCGGTTTGCGACCGTTACCCCAGGTCAGCCAGACCCCGGCCTATTGCACGACTACGCCCTTGGCCTGCGCCGCAGCCGCCGCGTAACCGCGAAACACGAGGGATGACCGAAAGGACCGTGTTGCCGCAGGACCTTTGTCCTTGCGCAAGGGGACGTTCAGCGGTTCTCACCAAAGACTCAAACCAAAGGTGCTGGTGGGATAGAGACATCCCTCACAGCAGCCGGTTACATTCCCGGCAACCCGCCGTCGGACGACGCATTGTCGCGTCGAGGAGGTCGTCCATGCCTGACCTGCGCACCACGCCGTCCGACGCACTCCGGGCCCGGTTGGACGATCCCAAGGTCGCGGCGTCCCTCGACCTGATCCTCGACAACGCCGACACGCTCGCCCTCGGGCTGGTCGCGCTGGACGGCCTGCTCCGCCGGGCCGACACGATCAGCGACAACATCGAGGCCGGCCTGAAGGACGTCAAGTCGGTCGCGGAGTCGTTCTCCTACCTGGCCGCGCCGACCCGGCGCCTCACCGAGGAGGCCCCCCGGATCGCCGACGCCGCGGAGGCGCTGCTGGAGTCCGGGATGTTGAGCCGCGAGGTGGTGAACCTCCTCGGCCGGCTCGCCGATGCGATGGTGGAGGGTGCCGAGCGCGCCCGGACGCGCGGGACGACGGTGAACGGCCTGCTGCCGGCGCTGCGCGCGCTGCGGGATCCCGAGGTGGCGCGCGGGCTGGGCTTCGTCGTCGAGGTCTCCCGCTCGCTGGGCAAGGCGCTCTAGGTGCACGAACTGTCCATGGCGCACGCCGTCGTCCGCACCGTCGCGGAGGCGGTGCCGGGGCGCCGCGTCACCTGCGTGACGCTGCAGGTCGGCGTCGCGTCGGGCGTCGTCCCGGACGCCCTGCGGTTCGCCTGGGACGTCGCGGTGTCGGGGACGGCCCTGGACGGCGCGCGCCTGGAGATCGCCTCGGTCCCGCTGCGCGTGACCTGCCGCGAGTGCGGTATGACGTCCGAGATGCCCGACGCGGTCCACGTGCGGTGCGCGGCCTGCGGCGGCCGGGAGGTGCGGCTGGACGGCGGCCGCGAGCTCCGGATCGAGACCGTCGAGGTCGACGACGTGGATCACGAGGCGGGAGTGGCGTCATGAGCATCATCGAGCTGCGGACCGCCGTCCTGGCGAAGAACGACGACCTCGCCGCCGCGCTGCGCCTCGACCTGGCGGCGGCCGGGACGGTGGCGGTCAACCTGCTGTCCAGCCCGGGCAGCGGCAAGACGGCCCTGCTCGAGCTCCTGCTCGCCCGGTGCGTCGAGCGCGGCGTCCCCGTCGCGGCCCTGACCGGCGACCTGGCGACCGAGAACGACGCGAAGCGGCTGGCGCGGTCCGGTGCGCCCGTCCGCCAGGTCGTGACGGACGGGTTGTGCCATCTGGAGGCGCACCTG
This sequence comes from Kineosporiaceae bacterium, assembly GCA_036518955.1. Lineage (GTDB taxonomy): Bacteria > Actinomycetota > Actinomycetes > Actinomycetales > Kineosporiaceae > DATDMG01. The sequence goes on from DATDMG010000543.1 coordinate 10,864, forward strand.
GTGCGGGACCACCTGGACGGCTGGCTGCCCGAGGGTACCCGGCTGCTGTTCGTGGAGAACGTCGGCAACCTGGTGTGCCCCGCGTCCTACGACCTCGGGGAGTCGCTGCGCGTCGTCCTCGCGTCCGTGACGGAGGGCGAGGACAAGCCGGAGAAGTACCCCACGGCCTATCGCTGGGCCGACCTCGTCGTCGTGACGAAGGTCGATCTCGCCGGTGCCTGCGCGTTCGACGAGCAGGCCTTCCTCGACTCGGTCACCGGCGTGCATCCCGGCGTCGAGGTCATCGCCACGAGTGCGAGGACCGGCCAAGGCGTCGACGCGCTCCTCGACCGCGTGCTCGCATGCCTGATGCACTCGTGATCATGCAACCCAGGCGCGTCCCTACGGGCCGACCAGGGTCGCATGATCATGAGTGCGCGGAGACTGATCCGCACCACCAAGACTCCAGGAGGAAGTGATGGCCACACTGCTCTGGCTCGAGGGTGGTGCCTGTAGCGGCAACACCATGTCGTTCCTGAATGCCGAGGAGCCGACGGCCGTCGACCTCGTCACCGACTTCGGCATCGACGTCATCTGGCACCCGTCGCTCGGGATGGAGCTCGGGGACCAGGTCCAGCAGATCATGCGTGAGTGCGCCTCCGGCGAGCGGCAGGTCGACATCTTCGTCTACGAGGGGGCCGTCCTCCTCGGGCCCGAGGGGTCGGGGCGCTACAACATGTTCGCCGACCGCCCCATGAAGGACTGGGTCGCCGAGATCGCCCCGCGCGCCGGCGTCGTCGTCGCCGTCGGGGACTGCTCGGCGTGGGGCGGCATCCCCGCGACGCCGCCCAACCCGACCGACGCGATCGGCCTGCAGTACCTCAAGGGCGAGCGTGGTGGCTACCTCGGCAAGGACTTCACCAGCGCCCTCGGGCTGCCGGTCGTCAACATCCCCGGGTGCCCGGCCCACCCGGACTGGATCACCCAGATCGTCGTGGCCCTGGCCGCCGGCCGCACGGCCGACATCGCGCTGGACGACCTGCAGCGGCCGAAGACGTTCTTCTCGTCGTTCACCCAGACGGGCTGCACGCGCGTGCAGTTCTTCGAGTACAAGCAGTCGACGATGGACTTCGGCCAGGGTGTGCGCACCGGATGCCTGTTCTACGAGTTCGGCTGCCGGGGCCCCATGACGCACTCGCCCTGCAACCGCATCCTCTGGAACCGGCAGTCGTCCAAGACGCGGGCGGGGCACCCCTGCACCGGCTGCACCGAACCCGGTTACCCGCACGGCGACCTGATGCCCGGGACCATCTTCAAGACGGCCAAGGTGTCGGGCAGCGTGCCCAAGGAGGTCCCCACCGGGTCGGACCACGTCTCGTACCTGGCTCACGCGGCGGTGGCACGGATCGCGGCGCCGCAATGGTCGAAGGAGGACATGTTCGTGGTCTGACGGCCGGCGATCCCGGCCCGACGGACGGACCCGCGTTGTGCGTCCCCCGACCGACTCCCTCGACCGCCTCCCTCGACCGCCGCCAAGGAGACCCTGTGACCAGCACCATCGACCTCAACGTCAGCCCGCTCGGGCGCGTGGAAGGTGACCTCGACGTGAAGGTCACCCTGACGGACGGCGTCGTGACCGACGCGTGGACCACCGCGGGCATGTTCCGCGGGTTCGAGATGATCCTCAAGGGCAAGGACCCGCAGGCCGGGCTCATCGTGACGCCGCGCATCTGCGGGATCTGCGGGGGCAGCCACCTGTACAAGGCCGTCTACGCCCTCGACACGGCCTGGAAGACGCACGTGCCCCCGAACGGCACCCGGGTGCGCAACATCGCCCAGATCTGCGAGACGCTGCAGAGCATCCCGCGCTACTTCTACGCCATCTTCGCGATCGACCTGACCAACAAGCGCTACGCCAAGACCCCGAGCTACGCCGAGGCCGTGCGGCGGTTCGCGCCCTTCGTGGGAACCTCCTACGAGAAGGGCGTGACGCTCTCCAACAAGCCGGTCGAGGTCTACGCGATCCTCGGCGGCCAGTGGCCGCACTCGTCGTTCATGATTCCGGGCGGCGTGATGAGCGCGCCGACACTCAGCGACGTCACCCGCTCGATCTCCATCCTGGAGTACTGGAAGACCGAGTGGCTCGAGCGCGAGTGGCTGGGCTGCTCGCTGGAGCGCTGGATGCAGAACAAGACCTGGCGGGACATCCTCGCCTGGGTCGACGAGAACGAGTCGCACTACAACTCCGACTGCGGCTTCTTCATCCGGTACGCGCTCGAGGTCGGGCTCGACAGGTACGGCGCCGGGCACGGCAACTTCCTCTCGACCGGCACCTATCTCGACCCCGACCTGTACCAGAACCCGACGATCGAGGGCCGCAACGACGCCCTGATCTCCCGGTCCGGCATCTACTCGGGCGGCACCTTCCACGACTTCGACCAGGCGCGCGTCCGCGAGGACCACACCCACTCGTTCTACCGCGGCACCGGTGCCCTGCACCCCTTCGAGGGCGTCACGGACCCGATCGACCCCAAGGACGGCCGGGCCCAGGACAAGTACTCGTGGGCCAAGTCCCCGCGGTACGACGTCCCGGGCCAGGGGTACGTGCCGCTGGAGGTGGGCCCGCTCGCCCGCCAGGTCATCGCCGGTCGCCCCGACCCGGCCGCCCACCAGGACGCCGACCCGCTGTTCCTCAACGTGCTGAACGAGGTCGGCCCGAGCATCCTGGTGCGCGTCCTGGCGCGCACGCACGAGCTGGCCAAGTACTACACCTGGGCGCGGAAGTGGCTCGACGAGCTGGACCTGCACGAGAAGTTCTACGCCAAGCCCGTCGAGCGCGAGTCCGGCAAGGGGTTCGGCTCGACCGAGGCGGCCCGCGGCGCACTGTCCGACTGGATCGTCCTGGAGAACGGGAAGATCGAGAACTACCAGGTCATCACCCCGACCGCCTGGAACGTCGGACCCCGGGACGCCGACTCCGTGGTCGGACCGATCGAGAAAGCCTTCATCGGAACCCCGGTGCAGGACACCGGTGATCCGGTCGAGCTCGGCCACGTCGCCCGATCCTTCGACTCGTGCCTGGTGTGCACGGTGCACGCCTACGACGGCAGGACGGGCCGGCAACTGTCGAGGTTCACCGTGGGCGGGATGTGAACGAACCCGAGCCTCCCGAGGTGGCTCCGTACCTGGTCGTCGGCTGCGGCAACCTCCTGCG
>DATDMG010000544.1:0-13461 GCA_036518955.1 Kineosporiaceae bacterium
CCGGCCGGGTTGGGGTTGCCGGCCGGGTGAGGGTTGCCGGCCGGGGTGGGGTTGCCGGCCGGGTGAGGGTTGCCGGCCGGGTGAGGGTTGCCGTTGCCGCCGGCGTTGGCCTTACCAGCGCCCGGGCCTCGTGCCGGATTCTCCCCCAGGTCCTTCGAGGCGGCGGCCGAGCCGCCGCCTCGAGCGGCTCGAGCAGCGGCCGACACCCCGCCGGTGATGGCCACTCCCTCCCTCATGACGTCGACGGTCCCGTAGAACATCCGGCGCGCGTCCTCGGTGGGACCGACGACGCGGCTCTCGGACGCCGCGGGCTCCAGAAGGGGCGCCGCGGTCGCCCGCGGCTCGCCGGCCGCCCCGGGAACAACAGGCGATGCCGGTCCCAGGGGGGTGAGGCCGACGGTCCCGGTCAGCGCGATGGCTCCGGCGGCCATCGTCGTCTGCCCTCCCAGCGTGGCACCCATCGCGGAGGGCGCCTGACCGATGAGCGGTAGGCCACTGATCCACGACAGCGGCCCCATCGTCAGCAGCAGCTGCCGCTGGGGCACGCTGAGCAGAGCGCGGACGACATTCGGGTCGAAGTGCGCGCCGCTGGAGGAGACGAGCTCGCGCAGGGCGGCGTGCCTGCCCCGCGGCCGCTTGTACGCGCGAGTGGCGGTGAGCACGTCGTAGGCGTCCGCGACGGCGACGATCCGGGCGCCGAGGCAGATCTCCTGGCCCTTGAGCCCCCGCGGGTACCCGCTGCCGTCCCACTTCTCGTGGTGCTGGACGATCACGTCCGCCCACTCACCGAGCCAGCCGAGCAGCGGGCGCACCATCTCCTGACCGTGGATCGGGTGGTGCCGGAGCAGGACCCACTCCGCCGAGGTGGGCCGACCCGGCTTGTTGAGCAGGCGGGTGGGCACCTTCAGCTTGCCGATGTCGTGCAGCAGTGCCGCCCAGCGCAGCCGGTCCCGGTCGTGCTCGCCCAGTCCGATGCGCACGGCGAGGAGATCGGCGACCACCCGGACCCGTTCGGAATGCCCGCGCGTGCCCCGGTCGTGCTCGCGCAGGGCGCTCACCAGGGCAAGGATGCGCTCGGCGGCCTCCTGCGTGCTCTCGTCCACGTCCGAGGTACAGCCGGACAGCAGATCGTGAAGGTCTCTGCGGCTCGCGACCCGCCGCGCCAGTCTCCATCGCGACGGCGCCCGCTCCGGGAAGACCAGCGACATCTCCAACAGCCCGGCCAGCGGGAGAAGGCGCTGCAACCAGCCGTGGGACAGCCACATCACCAGCCAGCTGACCAGGCACAAGGCGGTGTACCAGACCGCCACCGCGGCCCCGTCTGGTCGGGCCACCACGCGGGCGACGCCGTCGATGGTCACCACCGCAAGGACGAACGGGACGAACGTGACCACGGCACGAATGGACAACCCCGCGAACCAGCGGGGTTCCCATCGTGCCGGACCAGGGGCGTGCCGTCTTCTCGACATCCAGGCGCCTCCACCCGCTCCCCATCGCGCCGCCTCTCAGCGCGAGATCATTCGGACCGTGCGCCTACGCAGCCCCCCTGCGAGTGCCCGACGAGACCATCTTGCAGCCGATTGTGGCGTACTGAAAGCAATACGCGTGAATGCGACGGAGAGGTACGGAAACCTGCCGTGTGTCGAGCCGTCCCCCGGGCGCCTACCGGCCGCCGACGGCTGATCAGGCGCGGATGCCGTCGAAGCGACGGATCGCCTCCTCGAGCAGCTCGGTCGCCGCCCGCTCGGACATCTGCGCGCACCGGATCGTCAGGGTCGACGAGCCCCCCGCAACGCTCGCGGCCCCGAAGGCGACGCCGGACCGTCCGCGCGCCACCGGGAAGAACGCCAGCTCGTCCACCCCGGCCAGCCGGTGCCGACCCAGGTTGGAGACCAACAGCGAGTCGCTGAAGCGCCTCACCACCGGTGACAGCAGCCCCAGCACCGCCTTCGGCGCGCGCACCTGCTCGACGGGTTCCGGCGGGTCCGCCATCGCGGTCACCACCGCCCGGCGCACGTCGGCGTCCGCCCGCAGGTCGAGCCGAACGTAGCTGGCCACGTTCCCGACCCCGGCCGGACCACCGAGAGCCACCGTGATGCCCACCTGGCGCCACGGCTGTCCCGCGGCCCGGGTGTGGGCCCCGCACCCCGCGGCGCAGGCGGACGCCAGGCGACCGGTGATCTCTCGGCCGCGCACGGACAGCGGGCGGACGACGAACACGTCGCCCGCGGGGGCCGACCGGGACGGTGCGACCGGGTCGGCGGGCCGGAAGAGCCGCCGCACCAGCGGCAGCGGGCTCCCCGGCCGTCCCGGAGCGGGCGAGGTCACCGGTGCGGGGAGCGGTCCCCCGGTCAGGGCGTCGAGGACGGCGACGCCGGCCAGCCCGTCGAACGCGGCGTGGTGCGCAGCGAGCCCGAGTCGCCGTCCGTCCGGAGTGACGAGAACCCGCAACGGTGGCTCGGCGGTCAGATCGAACGCCGCGGTGAGGCGAGGATCGTCGAGGGGATCGGCAGCAGCAGTCACGATCGGCTCGGCGGGCGCGCCCGGCACCCACCGTTCGCCGAGCAGCCGCGCCGCGGTGAGCGGGACCGCACCGGCGAGCCGGCGCAGGGCCGGGCCGAGATCGTCCACCGGGACGTGCGCGGTCGCCGTGATCACCACGACCCAGCGGGTGCGGGGGTCGGGGAAGCGCAGCAGGGACAGTTCGTGGCGGGTGGCGGCCCGGGGCAGGACGTCGGTGCTCACCCGGCAGATCCGTGGCGGAGCCCGGCCCTGGCACTCGTCGCGGCCATCGCATCCCCTCGAACCGTGCCGACATGGCGTGCGGCATGCTACCGCCGCCCCCACCTGGGTTCGCCGGTCAGAACCGGAACCGATGGACCAGTTCCTGCAGCTCCCCGGCGATGCGCGCGAGTTCGCCGGCAGAACGCTGGGTGTCGCCCGCGCCCCTGCTGGCCGCGGCCGCCTGGCCCGCGACGTCGTCCACGGCGGAGGCGATCGAGGTGGCGCCGGCCGCGGCCTCGGCGACGTTGCGGGCGATGTCCTGGGTCACCGCCGTCTGCTCCTCCACCGCACCGGCGATGGTGGCCTGGGCACTGTTGATCCGGCTGATGACCGTCGAGATCTGCTCCATCGACTCGATCGCGGCCCGGGTCTCGGACTGGATCGCGCAGATCAGCGAGGAGATGTTCTGGGTGGCCGTGGCCGTCTCCCGGGCAAGGTCCTTGACCTCCGTGGCCACCACTGCGAAGCCCTTGCCCGACTCCCCCGCCCGGGCGGCCTCGATGGTGGCGTTGAGCGCCAACAGGTTCGTCTGCTCGGCGATGGCCTCGATGCTCTTGATGATGTCGCCGATCTGCTCGCTCGCCTGGCCGAGGCGGCCGACGTTGCTCGTCGTCTGCTCGGCGACCTGGACCGCCTCCTGGGCGATCGCGGTGGCTTCGGTGGCGCTGCGGGCGATCTCGGCGATGGACGCGCTCATCTCCTCGGTGCCGGCGGCAACGGTCTGCACGCTGGCCGAGACCTGCTGGGCAGCGGCCGAGGCGGCACCCGCGCCGTCGGTCACCGAGGTGGAGGCCGCGTTGAGCTCGCCCGAGACCGCCGAGAACTCCTCGGCCGAGGCCGCGATCACCGCGGAGGTCTCGGTGATCCGCCGCATCACCGCGGCGAGCTCGGTGATCGCTGTCGACAGGGCCACGGACATCTGGCCGACCTCGTCCTTGCCGGCGGCGGCGATCTGCTGGTCCAGATGCCCGTTCGCCACCGCCTCGAGGATCGCGACAGTGCCCTGGAGCGGCTTGGCGATGAGGCGGGCCAGGCCTACCGCGAGCCCCAGCGATGCCAGCAGAACGGTGATGATCATAGTTAGGATCATGATGCGGGCGGTGCGGGCCTGATCGTCGGCCTGCTGGATCGCCTGCCGTGCCACGTGGTCCTCGATCGCGGCGAGCTGGTCCAGCGCCTGGCTGGTCCTGGCGGCCGGATCGGCGACGACGCCGACGCGGTACTTCTCGTAGGCCCGGACGTCGCCGGACGCCGCGAGCTGCCACTGACCGCGGGTGGCCTGCCGGTAGGCGGCGAAGGCGGCGTCGAAGGCGGCCAACGCCTGCTCGCGCCCGGTCAGATCCGTCGCGCGGTAGGCGTTCATCGCCTGTGTGATCGCGTCGATCCGGGACTGCCACTCGTCACGGACCTTCGCCACCCCCGGGGCGGTGCCGTTGAGTGCCGCGAGCGGGCCGTCCAGACGGGCCAACGCGAACTCCGAGCGGGCATGCCCCAGGTCGGAGATGGCCGTGGTGGAGTCGACGTACATCGACCTGACCGCGGCCTGCAGCGAGTTCACCCGCCACAGCCCGACCATCCCGACCGCCATCGTCAGCGCCGCCACGACGGCGAAACCCACCAGCAACTTGCCGGCCGTCGGGATGTCGCGCAGGCGCCTCACCGCAGCCCTCCGATCCGATCGTCGCTTCCTGATGTCGACGACATCGTTATCGGCGGCTCGTGACGGCTGCTGAAGCCTCGTGACGACGACCGTGGGCTCATCGCCGGCACGGGGCCGGGCGGTGGCAGGGACGACGCTGGCCTGCGGAGGGCTCCCGTCGGTGGCAGGCTCGTGCCGTCGGCAGCATCACGGCCACGGGATCACGGTCACGGGAGGGCGAGGTGCGCGCAGCGTTCTACCAGGAGTACGGCGGGCCCGACGTGCTCACGGTCGGCGAGCTGCCGGCCCCGAAGGTCGGCCCCTCGGAGTTGCTCGTCCGCGTCCGGTCCGCGTCGGTGAACCCGGTCGACTGGAAGATCGCCTCAGGCCGGCTCGACACGCTGCTGGAGGTGGTCTTCCCGGTCGTTCCGGGCTGGGACGTCGCCGGCGTGGTCGAGGCTGTCGGGCTGGACACCCCCGAGTTCGCGGTGGGCGACGAGGTCTTCGCCTACGCCCGCAAGGACCTCGTGCACGGTGGCACCCTCGCCGAGCTGGTCACCGTGCCGGTGCGCGCGGTGGCCCGCAAGCCGGCCGCACTGAGCTGGACCCAGGCGGGTGCCCTGCCGCTGGCCGGCCTGACCGCCTACCAGATGCTGACCAGGCTGGGCGTGCGCAGGGGTGACGTCGTCCTCGTGCACGCGGCGTCCGGCGGCATCGGCTGCCTGGCGGTTCAGGTGGCCCACGCGTCGGGAGCTCGGGTGATCGGCACGGCGTCCGCCCGCAACCATGATCTGGTGCGCGACCTCGGCGGCGAGCCGGTGGCCTACGGACCGGGCGTCGTCGACCGGGTCCGGGAGCTGGCGCCCCGCGGCGTCGACCTGGTGGTCGACCTCGTCGGCGGCGTGCTGGACGTGACCCGGGCCGTGCTGGCCTCCGGTGGCAGGCACGGGTCCATCGTCGATCGCGCGGTCGCATCGGCCGGTGGGCTGTACGGCTGGGTCAGGCCGAGCGCCGCGGGCCTGACCGCGCTCGCCCGGCTGGCCGACGACGACGGACTGCGGGTCCCGATCGCGGCCACGTTCGCGCTGGACGACGTGCCGGACGCCTGGCGGATGAGCAGGGAAGGCCAGGTCGCCGGCAAGATTGCGATCGACGTGAGCGGCGTCGGCAGCGGTCGGGAGGGCGTGGCGGACGCACTCAGGCCGTTGTCGAGACGCCTACTCCTCCGCGGGTCTGCTCGCCGTAGCGCGCCTTCTCCGTCGGCAGGTCCAGTGGCAGGGGGCGTCCGCTGACGCGGGTGGATGCGGTGAGGAGAGCGGCGGGCACGAACCAGGCGACCTCGAACTCCAGCCCGTCGGGGTCTTTCGCGTAGAGGCTCTTGCTGGTGCCGTGGTCGGACGCGCCCACCAGCGCGCCCGCGCGGCTCAGCACACCGGCCAGACGCTCCAGCTCCGCCAGCGTGTCCACCTCCCACGCCAGGTGGTAGAGCCCGACGGTCCGCTGCCCAGCCTCGGACGAGCCGGCGGCGCTGCCGATCTCGAACAGGCCGAGGTCATGGTCGTTCGTGGAGTCCGGCGCCTGGAGGAACGCCGCCCCGGGGGCGGCCGCCACGGTGCGGAACCCGAGAACCTCGTGGTAGAACGCCACGCTCCGCTCGACGTCGCGCACGTACAGGACCGCATGGTTGAGGCGGTGGACAGGCATGGCACTCCTCGGTCGAAGCTGTCGGACCACCGTAACATCTGGTTGAGTGCTCAACAAGTGCGTCGGGCGGCCGGGACGCCGGCGGGCACTCAGGAAGGCGGGCACTCAGGAATAGATGGCGTCGCCAGGTCATTGCCACATCGGTTGAGCACCGGTCGAGACCGCGCGCTCAGCGCAGCCCGCGCCGTGGCGCGGCGGGGCGGGCCGAGCAGATTCCCCTCGAGGAGGTGACACCATGCAACAGCGTGCCCACACCGGGCGGTCTGACTGGCGTGACCGCGCAGCCTGCCTGGACGAGGACCCCGAACTGTTCTTCCCGATCGGGACCACCGGCCCTGCCCTGGCTCAGGTCGAGGAGGCCAAGGCGGTCTGTGCGCGTTGCCCGGTGCTGACCGAATGTCGCACCTGGGCACTCGAGAACCCCCGACGGGCCGAGTACGGCGTGTTCGGCGGGATGAGCGACGACGAACGGCGGGCCGAGCGCAGACGCCGACGTCGCGCCGACGCGAGCGCGCAGACGAAGTCCGCGCGGGTCCCAGCCGCCTGAGCCGACCGCTCCCGGCGGCGCGACGTGGCGCCCGCCCGCGACGTGGCAGGTCGTGGCGTGCGTGCGCCGTCCGAGGGGCGCTCGCCTCAGGCGGCCCGGTGGGCCTGCCTCCGCCGGCGGCGGCGCTGCGCGGAATCTGCCGGGGGCAGGGAGAGGCGCAGCACCTTCCACCAGGCCGAGGCGAGCTGGCGCGGGAACGACCCGGTCGTATAGGTGAGGCCGTAGCGCGTGAAGATTCGCCGGACCTCGGGGGCGATCTCCTGGTACCGGTTGCTCGGCAGGTCGGGGAACAGGTGATGCTCGATCTGGTGGCTCAGGTTCCCCGTCATCAGGTGCAGCAGCCGACCACCGCTGACGTTGGCCGAGCCGAGCATCTGCCGCAGGTACCACTCACCCCGGGTCTCACCCACGATGGACTGCTTCGTGAAGGTCTCCACCCCGGAGGGGAAGTGACCGCACATGATCACAGAGTGGGTCCACACGTTGCGAAGAACGTTGGCGGTGACGTTCGCGGTCAACGTCGTCAGGACCGAGGGTCCGGACAACAGCGGGTGGATGACATAGTCGCGCAGCGCCTGCCGACCCACCTTGGTCAGGACCATGCGCCCGTTCGCCCGGAACCGCTCCCGGTCACCGCGGCCCATCACGACCTTGCCGAGCTCCAGGTCGTAGACCGCGATGCCGTACTCGAACAGGAGCATGTTGATGACGTTCCACAACGGCTGGCCCAGGTGGAACCGGCTCCACGGCTGGTCCTCGTCGACCCGCATGATGCCGTAGCCCAGGTCGTGGTCCTGGCCGAGCACGTTGGTGTACCTGTGGTGCACGTCGTTGTGCGTGTGCTTCCACAGCCGTGCCGGGCTCGCGTGGTCCCACTCCCAGGCCGTGGAACGGATCTTCGGGTCCCGCATCCAGTCCCACTGGCCGTGCATCACGTTGTGCCCGATCTCCATGTTCTCCAGGATCTTGGCGACGGTCAGCCCGACGGTGCCGACGATCCAGGCCGGCGGGAAGAGCGACACCAGCAGGACGGCGCGGCTGCCGAGCTCGAGGTGGCGCTGCGCCGTGATCAGCCGCCGGATGTAGTCGGCGTCGCGCTGACCCCGATCGATGATCACCTTCTCCCGCAGGGCGTCGAGTTCTCGGCCGAGTTCCTCGACCTGGTCGGCGTCGAGGTGCGCGATCGGGCTCGCGGGCTTGTGCTGCAGGGCCGTCATCGGCTCTCCTCCTGGGAACGCTCTGGGAAGACTGGTCAACCGGGTCGAAGCAGCCGTCCCGGCGGTCGAGGAGTCACGCGACCGGGCCGGGCCAGGATCAAGCGTCGATCGTGCAACCACCGGCCGGCACCTGGATGCACGTCTGGACCACGGCCGGATCGTCGGGCGAGGCGCGAGTGAGCGCTCCGTTGCGGACGTCGCGCACGCACCCGTCGGTGAGGGGTACCACGCACCCGAAGCAGATCCCCATCCGGCATCCGAAGGGCAGCTGGACCCCGGCTCGCTCGCCGGCGTCCAGCACCGACGTCCCGCCGTCGACGTCGACGACCGACCGGCTGCGGGTGAAGCGAATCCGGCCGCCCTCGCCCACCGGGCCGGTGGCGACCCGGAACCACTCGGTGCGGAGGTGATCCCCCCAGCCCCGGGTCTCGAAGAGCGCGGTCAGGTCGTCCAGCAACCCGCTCGGCCCGCTCGCCCAGGTACCGCGCTCGGCCAGATCCGGCACCAGCGCCGGGAGGTCCTCCGGGCGCAGCCGACCCTCGACGTCGGTGTGCCGCTCCAGCAGCCGCAGCCGGCCCGCGGCCGCCCAGGCGCGCAACTCCGGCCCGAAGATCACCTGGTCGGGGCTGCGGGCCGAGTGCACCAGGACGACGTCCGGCAGGTCGTCCAGGTGCGTGCGGAGCATCCCCATCACCGGGGTGATGCCGCTCCCGCCGGTGACGAACAGTACCTTCGGCGGGAGCTCGTCGGGCAGCGTGAACTCACCGTACGGACCGGCGAGCCCGACCAGGCATCCCGGCCGGGTCCGGTGCGCCAGCTGGATGCTGACCGCACCGCCGGGCACCGCGCCGACCGTGACGGCGATCGTCCCGTCCGGTGCGACCGGGCCGGTGAGCGAGTAGCAGCGCCAGCACCGGACGCCGTCCACCTCCACCCGGAGCCGGACGTACTGGCCGGCCCGGTGCCCGGGCCAGCGCCCGGCCGGACGGAGCAGCAGCGTGGTGGCCGGGCCCTCCGGCCGGACGGAGACGATCCGCGCCCGGCCGCCGCCGGGGCGCATCGGCGCGAGCAGGTCCAGGTAGTCGTCCGGGGCGAGCGGCGTGACCGTCGCCTCGGCCAGCCGTCGCAGCGCGTGGCGCAGGCCGGTGGCGCGGCGGGGAGGTGTCGACGCCATCGCTCAGCGGACACCGGCGGCCAAGCGCACCGGCACGCTCGAATACCCGCGCAGCACGGCGCCCGGACGGCGGACCGGCCCACCGAGAAGGGTCATGTCGGGGTAGCGCTCGAACAAGGCACGGAAGCCGATCTCCCCCTCGAGCCGGGCCAATCCCGAGCCGAGGCAGTGGTGCAGGCCGCGGGAGAACGCCACGTGGTCGCGAGCGTTGGGGCGCCGGATGTCGAACACGTCGGCGTCCTCGAACACCTCGGGATCCCGGTTGGCGGCGCCGAGTATCGCCACGATCGCCCGGCCGCGGCGCAGCTCGCGCCCGGCCAGCGTTGCCCGCTCGGTCGCGAACCGGGCGGTCAGCTGGACCGGGGACTCGTAGCGCAGGATCTCCTCCACCGCGTTCGGCCACCCGCTCGGGTCGGCGCGCAACTCGGCCAGCTGGCGCGGATGCCGCAGCAGGAGCACCGCACCATTGGCGATCATGTCGACGATGGTGACGAAGCCGGCGGCCAGGAGCAGCTGCACCGTCGCCAGCAGCTCGTCGTCGGTGAACTGATCGTCGTCGTCGACGATCCGCACCAGTCGGCTGAGCAGGTCGTCGCCGTTGCCGTTGCGTACCCGCTGGAAGTGCTCGCGCAACCATCGATTGGTCTCGTGCAGGGCCTGGTCGGCCACCAGGTACTCGCGATAGGGCAGGCCGAGGTCGAGGGCCGGGGCGGCCCGGTCGCTCCAGCTCAGGAACTGGTCCAGCATCGACTCCGGGATGCCCATCAGGTGCGCGATCACCGCGACCGGCAGCCGCTTGGCGTAGGCGGGGACGAGGTCCACCACGCCGGTGCCGGGGAAGGCGTCGAGCAGGCCGTCGGCGATCCGGGCGATGTCCGGCCCCATCGCCGCCACCGCTCGGGCGGTGAAGACCTTGTTGACGAGGCGGCGGTAGCGGGGATGCTCGGGCGGGTCGACGACGAGCAGGGACGGCGCGTCCAACGGCCCGACGGCGTCCGGTGCGACGCCGTGCCGCATGGCGCAGGAGGCCACCCGGGAGGACGTGGCGCCGGCGTGGTAGGTCGGGTCGCGCAGCAGCTCGACCGTCGTCCGGTGGTGCCCGGTCGCCAGGGCCACGACGCCCCCGACGAGCCGACCCTTCGCCCGGATCCGGCGGTGCAGGTCGTAGAGCTGTTCCTGGTTCCCGCGATCGAAGAGGAGGCTGCCCACCAGACTGCCGGCCCAGGTCATCACCCGCAGCAGCAGCCGCGGCAGACCGTGCCGGATCACCCATCGCCTCACCCGGCCCGGACGAAGGCCACCTGACGGCCGTGGGAGCGGCTCGGTCCGCCAGGACGTGGCCGGGAGATGGGTGCACACCGGTTCGCGGGTGGACGCCTCCGCCACCGTGGATTCCCTCATGGGCCGGGACCATAGGCACACCCCCAGCAGCTGCACAGAGCAACGGACTACTCATGCCGCGTGATGGCCCTGCCCGGTCACGCGCCATCGCCTGCCCGTCGCGGCCCCGCCGGAGCCGCCGATCGCGCTCTGACCTGGACCCTCGTCGTCCCTGCACTGCTCGAGGAACACATCAAATGCGACATAGACCATGACTCCGCATTGACTCTTCATCACGGATGATCAGGACACGGCAGGCATCTTGGCCGTACACCTGATAACCGGGAGTTGACGATGCCCATCGCGAGGCGGTCCCTTCGACCGGCTCCTGTTCCCGGCGACGCCTCTCCCCCGTGGGGCGGTCGGATCGTGGGGCGCGAGCACGACATCAACCGGATCCTCGACATGCTGCTGGGGGCCGCACCCGGCGGGGTGATGGTCAGCGGCGAGCGGGGCGTGGGGCGGAGCAGGGTGCTGGAGGGCGTGGTCGGCCGCCTGCGTGAGATCGGCGTGACGGTCCACCGGGTGCCGGTGATGCGGCAGGGAACCCAGCTGCCGGACCTGGCCGGAGCGCCCGGCAAGGACCAGCCGGTGCTGGTCCTGGACGACGTCGACCTCCTCGACGAGGTGGCCGCCGCGGCCGTGCACGATCTCGTGGTCACCGAGCACGCTCGACCGCTGCTCGCCCTGGCGCGCGACGCCTCGGCACCGGACGCGATCACTGCGCTGATCAAGGACGGTGTCGTCAGGCGGGTGACGCTCGGGCCGCTGACCCGGGAGGCCTGTGACGACCTGGTCACCAACGTGGTCGGGGAGCCGGTGGAAGCTGCCACCGCTCGTCAGATCTGGTCGCTCACCGGTGGCCGCCCCCGCCTGGCCGTCGACCTGGTCCGCGGGCTGCTGCAGTCCGCGATGCTGGTCCCGTCCGGCGACGCGTGGAGCTGGGCGCGGCCCGACCGGCTGCCGGAGTCGTTCCTCGACGAGGCCATCGCCGGCCGACTCGACGGGTTGGCCGAGGCGGAGCAGGACGCCCTGGAACTCCTGGCGTGCTCAGGGCCGGTCGGCCCGGAGATCCTCCTGGACGCCGGTGCGCACCCGGACGCGCTGGAGAGTCTGGAGCGGCGGCGGGTGGTGGCCGCCCACCGGTCCGGCTCCCGGCTCGTGGTCGAGATCCCGGACGCGCTGCTGGCGATGGCCAGCTGGCAGCGGATGGGCCGGCTGCGCCGCCGCAACCTGGCACTTCGGCTCGCCCAGGCCTGGGAGCGCCGCGGCCGCCGGCGGGGCGACGACCTGGCGCGGTGGGCGGGGTTGGTGCTGGACTCCGGGCGCACCCCGCCGCCGGACGTGGCCGTGCAGGGGGCCCGGCAGGCCATCGTCCGCGCCCACTACCGGCTGGCCGAGCGGCTGGCCCATTCGGCACTCGCCAGTGGAGCCGGTGCCACCGCCGCCGGGTACCTGGCGGAGGCACTGAGCTCCCAGGGCCACTCGACCGAGGCCGAGTCCGCGCTGCAGCGCGCCGGAGCGGCGGGCCACCCCTCGATCCAGCTGGTCCGCGCGGTGAACCTACGCTGGGGGCTGTCGGACCGGGAGACCTCGCAGCGGTTGGTCGAGGACGTGCTGCGGACGCCGTCCCCGCCGCAGGTGCGCAGGGCCGCGCACCTGCAGCTGGCCGGGTTCCACCTCTACGACGGCAGCTTCCGGGAGGCCCTCGCCCTGGCGGACCAGGTACTCGCGGCGGAGCCCGGCGCGAGTCCGCGTCGATCCCATGCCATCACCATCGCGATCAGTGCGCTGCACTCGCTGGGGCGTGACCAGGATGCGGTGGACCACGCCCGGGAGGTCCTCGACACGCTGGGCGGCGAGCCGACCGCGCGGCAGCCCACCCTGCCGGAGGTGGGCCGCCACCTGCTCGCGTCAGCCGTGGTCCGCGCCCATCTGGTGCACGGCGACCTCGACACCGCCGAGTGCCTGGCGCGCGGGCTGTACACCGGCACGTCGCGCCTCAGCCTGCTGTCCCTGGCGACGTGGGCCTCGCTCCTGGGCGAGACGGCGCTGCTGCGTGGCCGGCCCCGCACCGCCGTCCGTCTGCTGGACGAGGCCAGGACCGCCGCGCAGCGGTCGCACACCGGCGGCGTCACCGGCCGGACGGTGCGGCTGATGGCCGTCAAGGGGCTCGCCCACGCACTGACGATGGCGGGACAGCCGGACGCCGCACGGCGGGCCCTCGACGACATCGCGGCGGAGGACCTGCACAGCCTGGTGGCGATCGACCTGTGGACCGGCGATGTCGCCGGCGCCCTGGCCGTGGCGACCTCGCACACGGCTCGTGGCGTGGAGATGGTGCTGCAGACCGCGTCCCGGGCGAGGGAACTGCAGGCCTGGGGCATCTACATCCCGACCCTGCACCAAGCGGTGCGCCTCGGGGGCGAGTCCCAGCTGCCCGCCGGTGCCCTGGACGGGGTGAGTGTCCAGGGCCCGTTGCTCGGCGCGCAACGGGATCACGTCGCGGCGGCCGTCAGCGGCGACGCCGACGCGCTGCTGGAGGTGGCGCAGCAGTACGAGCAGCTCGGCGCCCACCTGTTCGCGGCCGAGGCAGCCGCCCACGCGGCCCGCCTGCACGAGGCCGCGGGCCGGGCCGGACCGGGCCGGCGGGCCGCCGCCCTGGCCCAGGCGTGCGCCGCCCGCTGCGAGGACGGGTTGCCCCAGGTGACCACTCTGCTGCGGGAGCCGACGGACCTGACCCCTCGCCAGCGCGAGGTCGCCCGGCTGGCCGCCCGAGGCCTGCCGAGCAAGGCGATCGCCCAGCGGCTGGTGGTCTCGGTACGCACGGTCGACAACTGCCTCGGCCAGATCTACCGCAAGCTCGGCATCTCGAACCGTTCGGAGCTGACCCAGGCGATGGGGCTGCTGGACGCCGACCCGGCCGGCGGCGGTCGGGCGGCAGCTACTCCGGGAGCACGCCGGGACAGGCTGAGTTAGACGCCAGGAGATTGGAGTAGCTCGCTACTCTGGCCGG
>DATDMG010000545.1:0-26344 GCA_036518955.1 Kineosporiaceae bacterium
CCCCCGCTCGGATCGAAGGTCATTCCCGCTCGATCGTCACACGCTCGATCACGACGGGGTCGGCCGGCTGATCGCCCGGGCCTGTCGGGGTCTTCGCGATGGTGTCGACAACACCCCGGCCGGCCGCGTCGGCAACCTCGCCGAAGATCGTGTGCTTGCCCTGCAGCCAGGTCGTGGCGGCAACGGTGATGAAGAACTGCGACCCGTTGGTCCCCTTGCCCATCCGCTTGCCGGCGTTGGCCATCGCGAGCAGGTAGGGCTTGGTGAAGGCGAGCTCCGGGTGGATCTCGTCATCGAAGGTGTATCCCGGGCCACCGGTGCCGGTGCCCAGCGGGCAGCCGCCCTGGATCATGAATCCGTCGATGATCCGATGGAAGCCCAGGCCATCGTAGAAGGGCGCCTGGGTCGACTGGCCGGTCTTCGGGTCCTGCCACGGCCGGGTGCCCTCGGCGAGTTCCACGAAGTTCCGGACGGTCTGCGGGGCGTGGTACGGGAACAGTTCGATCCGGATGGCGCCACGGTTGGTGTGCAAGGTGGCGTGCAGGGGAGCGGTCAGCGGCTCGGACACGAGTGGGTACTTCCGTTCTGCGTCGGGACGGGCTCTGTCGTGGCTGGCTTGTCCGTCTGGCCGCCAGTCTGTCACGCGCCGACGGCTTCGCCGCGCCCGGCTCGAGGTTCGCGGCGCAGCCACGGTGGCGTGAACGAGCGAACGCGAGAGGATGGAGGGAGCTGTGATCGCCCGTCGCCGTGGGTGGCGAGGAGGACTGGAGCAACCCCAGGAGGGAACCGACGTGAGGTCGAGCAGCATCAAGGGGGCAGCCCGCGAGGCGCCCCGCGGCGTCACCGCCAGGGCGCCCGACCAGACCCAGACCGATCAGTCGCGCGAGCGCCTCGTGGAGAGCGCGCTGCGGGCGGCCCGTGAGCAGGCCGCTCTCGCGGCGGAGGCTGCCGGACATGCCAAGGGGTGGGCCGCACCACGGATCGAGGCTGCGGTGGAGCGCGGCCTCCTCGCGGCGGCGCCGACCGTGGAGGCCGCGGCGGGGCGGATGGCCCCTGCCGTGGACGCCGCCCGGGACCGGATCGTGGAGGACCTGCTGCCGCGCCTGGTCGAGGCCGTACACGCCGCGTCCGCGGCGAGCTCGGCCGCCCGGGTCGCGGCTGCCGAGTCGGTGAGCCGATCCGTGGAGGACGCCGCCCGGTCGGTCGGGGACGCCGCCCGGTCGGTGGCCGAGGCGACCCCGACCGCGCGGCGGCGGCGGCACCGGCGGCGTCGCCGCACCGGCCTGTTACTGATCGCCGCTGCCACCGCCGCGGTGGCCGCCGCGGTGGCGAGCCTGGCCCGCGGTCGGAGCCGCCAGCCGGTCTGGGAGGTGACGCCGACGAGCCCCGCGGAGGGGCAGGGAAGGGCATCCGGCACCCCCGAGCTGTCGGTCGTCGCCTCGGCGACGTCCGGGGACGTCGACGCCGCACCGGCCGCCGATGTGGTGCCAGTCACATCTTCGGCGGGCGACCCGACCGAGGAGGTGCTCGTCGGGGATGACACGGCAGCGACGCCGGAGATCGACACCGAGGCCGAGAGCGGCACGCCCGCGGTAGAGGCGCCGGTCACCGAGGCGGAGGTACTGGCCCAGGGCGACGCACTCACGGACCAGACGCCCGAGCCGCACCGGGCGGGACGCCGCAGCTGACCCCGCGGACGCCGCTGGTCACCGCTGCCGGTGCCGTTCGTCTCGTCGATCGAGCAGGACGGCCCGGTAGCATTACGCGCTTGACGCACCGGGTGCCCGTGGCCTGATCGGCCAGGCCGGTGCGGCGGCCGGAGGTCGCACGTCACCTCGTGCTTCCCCGACCGCCGACGGCGACGGGAGTCGAGGAGCGGACGGGTGTCCATCGATCCAGCAGGTGGGGATGCCGCGGCCCAGGCGCCGCGGCCCTCCCGCGCGGTGGCGTCGGCAGTGCGGACGGCCTGTCAGCGGCTGTTCGCCTACGAAGGGGAGTTCCTCGCCCGGTTCAGCACGTCCTTGCTGGACCTGGTGCCACGCCTCGGCACGCTCGGGGCGCAGCGCGGCCAGGCGCTCGCGGAGGGGTTGGGGCGGGCTCTGCTGTGGGCAGCGCTCACCGATGACCCGTTGGACGTCATCGAGGCGACGTTCCAGAACATCGGCACGGACTACGCCCAGCAGGGGTTCCCGGAAGAGGGGTACCACGGCGCCGGGCACGCGCTGCTGCGGGCGGCACGGGACACCTACTCGGCCGACTGGTCGTCGGAACTCAGCTCCGGATGGGTGGCCTTCTACGGTTGGCTCTGCGGCCACCTGCAGCAGGGCGCCCACGACGCGTTGCCCGGCCGTGCGGCGCCGTCCGTCGGCGCGATGGTCGAGTCGCCGATCGCGGAGCGGTCCCCCACCGAGCCGCCGAACACCCAGCCGCTCGACCCGGCGCCCGCGAATGTTCCGCGGTCCAGGGGTCTGCCACCGCGATCGAGGCGCCCTGATGCCCCGCCACCGGAGGCCGCCGGGGGGCAGCCGCACCCAGCGGGATCCGGCCGGGTCGGCTGGCAGGCTCAGACCGGGCAGCAGGACCGGGGCGCTCAGCAGGACCCGACCCCGTGGCAGGACCCGACCCCGTGGCAGGACCCGGCGACGTGGCAGGACCCGGCGACGCAGGGTGCCTGGCCGGCCCCGGCGCAGACCCGGTCCACCGGCACCCGCCCCGAGACGGGGCGGCGCCGCGCGGAACCGTCGGTCGACGGCCCGACCCCCTGGCCGCCTTCGCGGAGCGACACGATCACGGCCACGGTGCCGCAGAGCCCGCCCCTGGGCATGACCGTCCGTGCTGCGCTGGGGCAGCACCCGGCGGCCGGGCCCGCCACGCTGGACGACGTCGCCGCCGCGCTCCACGACCGCTTCTTCGTCGGGAACGAGCGCTCGCTCACCACTGTCCTCACCCGCGTCGCGCTGCGCACCGGGGTCGACCTGCGCGCCCCGCGACCGGACCAGGTGCGCGACGCCGAGGTGATCCAGGACGTGGTCGCCGTCCTGGGGATGATGGGCTTCCGACTGAGCCCCGAGCCCGAGCCCGAGCCCGAGCAGGTGCCACCGGCACCCCCGCCGGCGGAACCGCCACGCCGGCAGGCCCGCTGGTTCAACCGCGGCCAGGACCCCCCGCGACGCTGGCGGCGGGGTGTCCCGGGCCGTTCCCGTTGACCGTTCACCTGGTGGACACCGCTGATGCAGGTCTCGGCGACCGGAACACCGTCGACACCCTTCCCACCCGCGTCGGCGTCGCCGCCTGACCATCCCCCGACCCGACCCCAGCGCTCAGGACCCGAGTCGATCGCTTCGGCTTCGCCACAGCTAGCTCGGCTAGGGTTCCGCCTGGGGACGCCGGGACGCCCGGTGGCCAGAACGATGGGAGCGCGGTGACCGGCGGTGTCGACACGGCTCTGCGGCCGGCTCGTGCGCACGTGACCGGACCGGGAAGGCAGGCCGCCGCCGCCCTGGTGACCGAGCTGCGGCACGCCCTTGGCCCGAACGTCGCCACCGCCGTCCTCTTCTTCGCCTCCAGCGTCTACGACCCGACCGATCTCGCCGGGCCGATCTCGCAGGCCTTCCCCGACGCGGCCGTCATCGGCTGCTCGACGGCCGGGGAATTCACCGACCAGGTGATGGGGACCGGAGGGATCAGCGCCGTCGCCCTGCCCTACGGCATCCTCACCGGCGCCGTCGCCGCGCTGGGCGACCTGTCCATGGACGCCGCGGCGGGCACCTGGTCCGCCGTGCACGCGCTCGAGGCGAGCCTGGAGATCCCGCTGCGCGAGCTCGACCCCTCCTTCCACCTCGGGTTCACCTTGATCGACGGGGTGAACGCGGTGGAGGAGACGGTCAACGAGGTCCTCGGCAACGTGGCGCCCGTGCTGGACGTCGTCGGGGCGTCCGCGGCTGACGACCTCACCTTTCGCAGCACCTGGGTGAGCGTCGGGGAGCACATCAGTTACCGCGGGGTGGCGCTCATGGTCTGCCAGACCGGCGTCCCGTTCCACGTGGTCAAGACCTGCTCGTTCCTGCCGACGGGCCGCACCTTGCGGATCACGGACGCAGACCCGCCGACACGCACGGTCCGCACCCTCGACGGCCGACCTGCCGTGCTCGCCTTCGCTGACGCGATCGGGGTCCCGGTCGACCGACTCGACGGGAACCTCCTGATCAGCCACCCCCTCGGCCAGATGATCGACGGGCAGCCGTGGATCCGCTGCCCGCAGGCCGTGCTGCCGGACGGGTCGATCACGTTCTACGCCCAGGTCCTGCCCGGCCTGGAGGTCGAGGTCATGCAGGAGACCGATCTGATCGCCGATACCCGCCGGGCGATAGCCGAGGCCCGCACCGCGCTCGGTGGCCAGGCGAGCGGCGGGGTGATGTTCAACTGCCTCCTGCGCCGTCTGGAGATCGACGCCCGGCAGGCGGGACCCAGCTTCCTCCAGGCGCTCGACGGACTGCCCCTGGCGGGCTTCCACGCCTACGGGGAGACCTGGCTCGGTCACGTCAACCAGACGCTCACCGGGATCGTCTTCGGCTGACGGACGCCGCGAACCGGAGCCGGACCCCTCAGCCCGGACGCACCAAGATCTGACACACCGAAGAAACGTCGGACGTTCGGACCATTGTTCGCCTCACCGGGATTGAGCGGCACTGTGCCGGGGGAGGGTGTCGAGGACTGCCTCCGCGCGTCCTTATGACGCAGAGTCGACAAGGAAGCCTCAAAGTGACTGTCGGTGATCTCAGCCGCGACGTGACCTTGCTCGAGCCTGAGCTCTCGCCCGGCGACGCACGCTTCCGGATCGCGTTCGACGAGGCGCCCATCGGCATGGCCCTGGTGGACGCCCGGCCCAGCCACCCCCCGATTCTGCTGACGGCCAACGCGGCGCTCGCCGAGATGGCCGGCGTCTCCCGCGCCGGCCTCGCATCCCGTTCGCTGCTCGACCTGCTCCATCCCGAGGACCACGCTCCGGTCCTCGGCACCGGCCCCGCCGGCGGCGAGTCCAGGACACACGTGGCCCGGCTGGTCCGACCGGACGGCACCGAGCGTTGGGCGTCGATCAGCGCAACCATCGTTGCGGACGCCGCAGGCGTTCCCGACTACTTCGTGACGCACCTGGTCGACGTGACGGACACGCAGCGTGCCGCGGCGGCCGCCCGGAAACGCGCCGACCGGGACAGCCGGATCGCCGCCGTCCTGCAAGCGGGACTGATGCCGTACGTGCCGTGCCAGGTCGGTCCGGTGCGAGCGGCGAGCAGGTATCGTCCTGCCGGCCACGGCGAGACCGTCGGCGGCGACTGGACGGACGTGATCGCCCTGCCCGGGGGGAAGATCGGGCTGGTGGTCGGGGACGTCGCCGGGCACGGGATCGAGTCGGCCGTCACGATGACCCGGCTGCGGACCGTCGTCCGGATGCTGGGTACGAGCGGCGTCAGCCCGGCCGGAGTGATGCGCCGGCTCAACGACGTCATGCTCGAGACCGACATGGGTGCCGACATCGACCTCGCCACCCTGGTCTACGCCCAGCTCGACCCGGTGACCGGCCTGCTGCAGTACTGCTCCGCCGGGCACCTGCCGCTGCTGCTGCTGGCCGGCGACCGCGGCGCGGCGCGCCGCGCTGTCTCACCGATCCCGGCGGTGGGCGGACCACCGATCGGCGTCATCCCCGGCTTCCGCTACACGGAGCAGATGATGTACCTCGAACCCGGGAGCACCCTCGTCGGCTTCACTGACGGGCTGATCGAGCGGCGCGGGGCGGATCTGGACTCCAGCCTGCTGCGCCTGCTCGCCGCGCTGAGCTCACTCGACGCGGAGCGGACCCGCGATGTCGAACTCCTCGCCGACACCGTACTGGAGCTCTCCCCGAACGGCGGCGTCGAGGACGACGTCGCCGTCCTCGTCCTGGACGTCCAACCGCGTCTGGTGTCCGTGCCGTTCCTCAGGACGTCGGGCAACGCCACGGTCGGACGGCGGGTCCTCGACCTGGCCGAGCTGGCCGCCCGGCCGCCCGACCGGTGGGCCTGACCGGATCCGCGTCCAGGGCCGGCCGCCGTCCAGGGCCGGCCGCCGTCGCTGTCGGCACCCGCCGCGGCGTGGGCGCCTCGACCCGCGCCGCACCGTCCGACGGTCGCCGGGACCCCACCGCCACGTCAGTGCCCACCGGGTGAGCACGCCTTTCCTATGCTCCGCGAGCGTAGGTCCCGCGAGCCGCGCCATGGCCGGGCCCGCGCCCCTTCGGCTGGGCCGCCCGACGGCAGACCGGCCGCGCGGCGCACGCCACCCCGGCACACCTGCGTGTCACTGCTGGCCGCCCTCGCCGTCCCCCCGCACGTGCGTCCACGGCCCGCGTCGGAAGAGTGGACGACGTCCTGTATCACTAAGTGTGATCGTATCTGTACTGTGGGTTGGTTACGGCTCGCCAGTCGGTGACTGTGGTCGGGCACGGTCCGGTCGACGCCGGCATGGGCTTTCCCAACACGAAGGGGTGCCGGCGGTGGTGGACGGCTTCGGGCGGCTGGCATTGCTTACTCGGGACGTGGACGTCGTGGCCGCGGGGGCGGTGGAGGCTGCGATGGGAGCGGCGGCCACCCCGATGGGCACGTTGGCGCAGTCGGTCAGGCCGGGCTGGGTGCGGATGACGTGTGCCCGGGGCCCGACCGGGCTGACGAGGGGCCACGAGTACGAGGTCTCACCACTGGTGGAGTCCAGCTGGGAAACGGCCCGGCCACTGCGCGTCGAGAACTGGGACACCTGTGGTCTGCCGCGGCCCGCAGACATGATTGCGGCCGGAGTGGTGGCCAGCCTGAGCGCCAGTGTCCTGGTGGGTGGCCGGGTGTGGGGGCGGTTGACCGTATGTGACACCCGGGTACGGCAGTGGCGGGACGAGGAGGCCGGAGCGATCGCGGAGCTGGCCGACGTCCTGGCTGCTGCGGTGGAACGGCATGTCGTCGAGGCGGCGCAGGCAGCGGTGGCCCGGTTCGGGCGGTTCGCGCTGGCCTCCCGGGATCTGGACGCTCTGAACGAGCGGGCGGTAGAGGTGGTCACGCAGGCGTTGGGGACGCCGATGGGCACCCTGTCGGAGTGGGCCGGTGGGGGCCGACGCCGGATGCTGTGTTCTCGGGGGCCGACCGGGGTGGCTGTCGGGCAGGTGTGGGACGTCGCTGTGGAGTTGGACTCGCTCGCGGCAGCGTCTGAGCCGGTATGCGTCGAGGACTGGCGTACTGAGCAGCGGTTCACCGCGTCGGCCACCAGCCGGGCCGCCGGTGTGGTGAGCAGTCTGCTCGCGCCGGTACTGGCCGCGGGGCGGGCCTGGGCGTTCCTGGTCGCGCACGACACCCGGCCCCGGCAGTGGACCCAGCCAGAGGTCGACGTCGTCCAGTCGGTGGCACACATCCTGGCCACCGCGGTCCAACGCCGGGCCGATGAGGCCGCGCAGTCGGTGATGGTCCAGTTCGGGCGGTTCGCGCTGACCTCGCGCGACCTGGATGAGGTGATCGAGCAGGCGGTGACCTCGGCGATGCGGCTGCTGCAGGCGCCGATCGGGAGCCTGTCGCGGGGCTTGGGCTCCGGACGGCAGCGGATGCTGTTCTGCCGGGGAGACGTCGGGCTGCTCCCCGGGCACGAGTGGGAGACCACGGAGGAGCTGGAGAAGCAGTGGTTCACGGCGCAGCCGGTGCTGATTGAGGACTGGCAGACCGAGACCCGGTTCGTCCAACCGCAGCTGTCCCGCGAGATGGGGGTACGCAGCGCCCTGTTGACGACGGTGTCGGTCGGGGGTGAGCCGTGGGGCCGGCTGGCCGTGAGTGACACCCGGCCCCGGCGCTGGCGGCAGGTCGACGTCGATGTCGTGCAGTCGCTGGCGGACCTGTTGTCCAGCGCGCTGGAGCGGGACCTGGCCGAGACGGCACAGGCGGCGATGGCCGAGTTCGGCCGCTTCGCCCTGTCCACCCGAGACCTGGACGTCACGATCGACGAAGCGGCGGAGGTGGCGGCACGGATCCTGGACGCATCGACCAGTCACCTGACTCGTCTCGTCGCACCGGGCCGGGCCCAGGTCGTGGGTGTGTACGGGCCGTACCCGGTGCGGATCGGTGGCGAGGTCGCCATCCCTGCGGAATTGGAGCAGCAATGGTCGGTCAGCGAACCGTTCCAGGTCAGGGACTGGCGTGTTGAGACCCGGTACCCTCAGCCGGCATCGGCGAGCGCGGCGGGGGTAGTCAGCTCGCTGTCGGTGTGCGTTCTGGCCGACGGCGCACCGTGGGGGCGGCTGACCGTGTTCGACACCCGGCCCCGGCACTGGTGCACCAGCGAGGTCAACGTCGTCCAGGCATTGGCGCACACCCTGGCCAGCGCGATCGAACGGGCCCGGGCCGAGACTCGGCTGCGGCGCACCACCCGCCAGCTGGAACACTTCCTGCTGCCGGCCGACCTGCCGACCCTGTCCGGGATCGAGACCGCCGCCCGGTACGTGCCCGCCCACGGCGCCGAGGTCGGCGGGGACTGGTACGACGTGCTCGACCTGCCCCACGGCGGCATCGGACTGGTGATGGGCGACGTCGAGGGTCATGACAGCGCCGCGGCCGCCGTCGTCGGGCAGGTCCGCACCGTGCTGCGCACCTACGCCGGCGAGGGCCTACCCCCCGCCGAGATCATGTCCAGGCTAGGCTCCTTCGTGACCACGCATACCGACCGCCTGGTCACCTGCTGCTACGCCGAACTCCACCCCACCCACCGGACCATCACCTGCGTCAGCGCCGGGCACCCGCCGCCGCTGCTGCTGACCACCGCGGGCGAGGTCCCGCAGATTCCCGTCCACCCAGGACCACTGCTCGGACTGGACGGCAGTCGGCACTACCGAGAACGCACCACCGTGCTGCCGACGGGCGGGTGCCTGGTCCTGTATACCGACGGGCTGCTGGACGACTTCCCCCACGTGATCCACCCCGATCCGCGATCCCTGGCCGCCGCCGCCCACCCGGCACTGCACGGCCCGATCGAGGCCCTGGCCGACCACCTCGTCGCCCACCCACTCGACGCACCCCCGCTGAGGGACGACGCCGCGCTCCTGCTGGTCCGCTTCACCGGGACCAACATCTGCACGACCCGGCACCTCAGCCGGGGGTTCGGTCCCCACCTCGCCTCCTGCGGCGCCGCGCGCAGCTATGTGGAGGACGTCCTGTCCGCCTGGGGCCTGACCTGCCTGGCCGAGCAGGCCATGCTGGCCGTCTCCGAACTGGTCGGCAACACCCTGACCCACACCACCAGTCCTGTCTGGCTCGCCCTGAGGCGCACCCGCTCCAACACAGGGGTGGAGCAGGTCTGGATCGGCGTGCGCGACGCCAGCGACCGCCTGCCTCGTCTCCAGCGTTCCTCCGCTGCCACTCTCGGCGGACGGGGCCTGCACATCGTCGAGGCGATCGCGGACACCTGGGGCGTGACCACCACCCAGACCGGCGGCAAGACTGTCTGGATCCAGCTCGCCGCACCCCCGACGTCATCCCGGCCCGCCGCCATCCCAGCCCGCCGCCAGAACAGCTCGATGAGCTGACCGTGCCAGAGGTGATGGGAGAGCCTTGCCAGAGACTTTCCCGGGAGCGGTAACCGTGACTGGCGGTGCGATCAACTACGGGATGGCCGGCCTTGCTGGGGATGCACGGCGGCTACGAAGAGAGCGCGGGGAGGCAGTTGCCGCGGGCTGCGCCGAGGTCGTGGACCGAGCCCGGCTCACCGGTGACGACCCGGACGAGGCTCGGCCCGTCGTCCACCACCACGGCGCACAGGCGATCACCGCCGCCCCCGCTCGGGGTGAGGTCGTTCCCGTTCGCCGGACCGATGCTCAGGAGTCTTCCTCCGCGACGAAGCTCCCGTGCCAGGTGTGGTACCAGACCGCGCCCGTCGTCGCGTTCACGGACAGCATTCCCGCGGTCTTCCCGTTCGCCGTGGTGTCGAGGGTGTAGTAGCCCGGATAGGCGTCCGCCGACGTCACCGACTCGCCCGGCCGGTTGGCCTGCAACCAGGCTGCGGCGATGGACTTCGCCTGGTCGGCGGACAGGGATGTCGCCCGGGTGCCGGTGCTCCACATCATCGCCGGACCCGGTTCGGTGCTCACGACCCCGGTCGCCGGATTCACCAGTACCTCGGTCACCGACGCGCCCGCGGCATCCTTCAGTTCGACGTAGAAGTTGTCGCTGAACTGCATGACCTCGCCCGGGTGCAGGCCCGCGGATGCCGACGCCTGCTCGGCCCGCGCCCGGGCCGCCCCGATCGAGGTCACCGCGACGCCGTCACCCGCCAGCCAGACCCGGCCGGACATCATGCTCCCAGCACCGCCCATCATGCCGCCGGCGCCGTTCATCATCCCGCCGCCCATCATGCCGCCCGCGGGTCCCTGGCCGCTCGTCCAGCCGTTCGACGCGGGCGTCCCCGAGCCGCCACCCGTCCAGGCCCGGACGACCCACGGTGCGGCGAGAACCGAGACGATCAGCACCGTGACGGCCGCCACCAGCACCGCCAGCGCGGTCCGGCGCGCCCGGTCGCGAGGCAACAGACTCTGTCCCCGCGCCCGGACCGGCGCCGAAGCCATGGGGCTCACCGCAGCCCACCCCGGTCACCACGAGCCGACGTCAGCGCCGCCCGCTGCGCCTGGTACGTCTCCAGGTCGATCTCGCCGCGGGCGAACCGGCGATCGAGGATCTCCTCCGGGCCGTCGATGACGCCCGCGTGTCCGCCGTCCCGCCGGTCCGGCAGCAACCGCACCACCGCCCAGATGATCACGCCGAGCAGGACCAGCCAGAACACGCCCATGAACATCCAGGCACCGAAACCCATCCCACCGCCGTACCAGCCCATCATCACCGCTCAACTCCTCCATCCGCGGGCACCCTGCCCGACCGGACACCACCAAGGATCGGCGGTCGACCCAAAGGTTCACCGGGGCCGGAAGTAGAGATCTGAGGAAGATCCACGCGGGTAGGACCGGCGGACGGAGCAGCCCTCTCCGAAGTATGAGGACGTGTCGACCTGGGCTTGTGGTGACGCCGTCCCGGGTCCGTCGAACCGCGCCAAGGCCACCGACTGCGCGGTAACCCACGTCCATCCGCTACCGGGTGACCGGCCTGACCAGGAGAGCGGCGGCGGCCAGGGAAGCGGCGCCGGTGTGCCGCCGCAGCCACCTGGCCGCGAGCTGGCCTTACTGGGTTACGACCTCCGGGAACCGGGCGCCGGGACAACCTGATCGCGTCGGCGGCGGCGCGCAGGTCCCCGGAGACCGGGGTCAGGTCACTGGCCTCGATGGCGACATCGGTGCCGGTCCCGATGGCCAACCCGAGGTCGGCCTGGGCGAGCGCGACCGCGTCGTTCACGCCGTCCCCGACCATGGCCACCACACGCCGGTCCGCCTGGAGGCGCTTGACGACGTCCACCTTGTCCCGCGGGAGCACCTCAGCGATCACCTCGTCGATGCCGACCGAGGCCGCGACGGCGCGGGCGGTCCGTTCGTTGTCGCCGGTGAGCAGGATCGGGTGCGGGCCCAGCCCGCGCAGCGCCTCGATCGCCGACCGGCTGCTCGGTTTCGCGCTGTCGGCGACGGCGAGCATCCCGCGAGCGACGCCGCCCCAGGCGGCGAACACCGGCGTCCGGCCGGCCTCCTCCGCGGCCTTCTGGGCGACGGTCAGGTCCTCCGGGCAGGCTCACCCCGTGCTCGGCCAGCAGCTGCGCCGCCCCACCACGGCCTGGCGCCCCTCGACGACGCCGGTCACGCCCAGGCGCGCGGTGCTGACGAAGCCGGTGACGTCGGGCAGGGCGCCCGCCTCGGACGCCGCGGCCGCGATCGCGCGGGCGATCGGATGTTCCGAGGCGCTCTCCAGCGCGCCGGCGACCCGCAGCACCTCGTCCCGGGACTGTCCGGAGGCCGGGACGACGTCCTGCAGGGTCGTCCGGCCGGTGGTGACGGTGCCGACGAGCAGCGCCGTCGGGGTAGCCAGCCCCAGGGCGCACGGGCAGGCGATGATCAGCACGGCGACCGCGGCGGTGAAGGCCTTGGCGGCGCCGGCGGCACCGGAACAGCGGCGTCCTGCCCTCAGGACTTCATGGCTGCCGAGCCGTACGGCGGAATACGCTCCATCGGGAGTGCGGTTGACCGGGTCATA
Organism: Kineosporiaceae bacterium; assembly: GCA_036518955.1. Taxonomy (GTDB): domain Bacteria; phylum Actinomycetota; class Actinomycetes; order Actinomycetales; family Kineosporiaceae; genus DATDMG01. Next base: position 12,183 of record DATDMG010000545.1, read on the forward strand.
CCCCCACGGGGTATAGCCACGGAGGAGGCTCGCATGAGCGCTCATGACCACGCCGCCGGCACGGCCGATGCATCAGCAGGCACCCGCACCACGGTGATAGAGGTGTCCGGCGTCCACCGGGCGTCGTCGAAGGCCGTGGCGGAGCAGGTGCTGTCACGTCGTCCCGGGGTGTCGGCCGTGTCGGCCAACCCGGTGGCGCAGACGGCCACGGTGACCTACGACCCTCACGTCACCAGCGTGGCGCACCTGACGGGCTGGGTGCGCGAGTGCGGGTACCGCTGCGCCGGTCAGTCGGTTCCGCAGCATGTCTGCGACCCACTGGCCGAGCCCGGCACGGGTCAGCGGCCTCAGGCTGTCCATGAGGCGCCCGTCGGCCATCAGGGGATGGCGGCACACGGCGGGATGACGCCGCACGAGGCGATGGGTCACGGCGGCCACCACGCCGGCATGTCGATGGCGGACATGGCGCGGGACATGCGCAACCGGTTCCTGGTCGCGCTGGTGCTGTCGGTGCCGATCCTGCTGTGGTCACCGATCGGGCGCGACGTGCTCGGGTTCGACGTCGCGGCGCCGTTCGGGCTGCGGGACGACGTGTTCTCGCTCCTGCTCAGCCTGCCGGTGATCTTCTACTCGTCGTGGATCTTCTTCGACGGCGCCGTACGCGCCCTGCGCGCCCGGACGCTCGACATGATGGTCCTCGTCGCGGTCGCCATCGCCGCGGGCTGGCTGTACAGCCTCGGGGTCACCCTGACCGGCGGCGGCGAGGTCTTCTACGAGGCCGCCAGCGTCCTCGCCACGTTCGTCCTGCTCGGGCACTGGGTCGAGATGCGCGCCCGCGGCGGCGCCAACGACGCCATCCGCTCCTTGCTGGAGTTGTCCCCGCCGAAGGCCGTCGTCGTCCGCGACGGCGTCGAGGTCGAGGTACCGACGTCTGACGTCGCCGTCGGAGACCTGCTCCTGGTGCGCCCCGGCGCCAAGATCCCCGTGGACGGCGTGGTCGAGTCCGGTGAGTCCGAGGTCGACGAGTCCATGGTCACCGGCGAGAGCCGGCCCGTGCCGAAGGCTCCCGCAGCGGCGGTGATCGGAGCGTCCGTCAACACCACCGGCACGCTGCGCGTACGCGCCACCAAGGTCGGCGCCGACACCGCCCTCGCCCAGATCGTCGCGCTCGTCCAGCAGGCGCAGAACTCGCGGGCACCGGGCCAACGGCTCGCCGACCGGGCAGCGTTCTGGCTGGTCCTGGTCGCCCTGCTCGGCGGCGCCGCGACCTTCCTGACCTGGCTCGGCGTCGGACGACCCGCCACCGAGGCGCTGCTGTTCGCGATCACCGTCGTGGTCATCACCTGCCCCGACGCCCTCGGCCTGGCCACCCCCACCGCCATCATGGTCGGCACCGGCCTGGGCGCCCGGCGCGGCGTGCTGTTCAAGAACGCCACCGCGCTGGAGACCTCCGCCCGGATCGACACCGTCGTCATGGACAAGACCGGAACCCTCACCAAGGGGACACCGGAGGTCACCGACGTGCTTGTGGCCGAGGGGCGGGATGCGCTGCCCGAGGCCGACGTCCTGGCCTTCGCCGCGGCCGTGGAGCGCGAGTCGGAGCACCCGCTCGCCCGCGCCGTCGCCGCCTACGCTGACGCGCGCGGCGCCGCCAGCCAGCAGGCGCGTGACTTCCGGAACGTGCCGGGCAAGGGCGCAGTCGCGGACGTCGCCGGGCACCGCGTCGCCGTCGGCGCCCCCGCCCTGATGGACGCCGAGAACGTCGACCTGGGCGACCTCGCCGCGCGCCAGGCCCAACTCGCCGACACCGGCCAGACCGCCGTCCTGGTGGGTGTCGACGGCCGCGCCGTTGCCGTCATCACCTTGGCCGACGCCCCGCGCGCCACAGCGGCCGCCACGGTCGAGGCCCTCCATGCCGCCGGCGTCCAGGTCGTGATGCTCACCGGCGACAACCGCGCCACCGCCGAACGGATCGCCGCTCAACTGGGCATCGACACCGTCATCGCCGAGGTGCTCCCGGCCGACAAGGCCGACCGGATCGCCGACCTGCAACAAGCCGGGCGCAGCGTGGCCATGGTCGGCGACGGCGTCAACGACGCCCCCGCACTCGCCCAGGCCGATCTCGGCATCGCCATCGGCGCCGGCACCGACGTCGCCATCGAGACCGCGGACGTCGTCCTGATGCGCTCCGACCCGCTCGACGTCCCCACCGCGCTGCGCATCGGCAAGGGCACCTTGACGAAGATGCGTCAGAACCTCGGCTGGGCCATCGGCTACAACACGATCGCCCTACCCATCGCCGCCGGCGTCTTCGAACCCAGTCTCGGCCTGGTGCTGCGACCGGAGATCGCCGCGCTCAGCATGTCCGGGTCGAGCATCATCGTCGCCGCCAACGCCCTCCTTCTGCGGCGACTGGCCCTGCCCGACGCATCGCCCACAGGCCCTGCCGACGGAACAGAGCCCGGCGCTCAAGGGGAGCACGCTGTCCCCGCTCTCACCACCGAGCACCAACACTGAGGCGAGCCTCGGCCTCAACGCAGCCGACAGAGTCCGTACAGGCCCAGGACCACCCGGACACCGACCGGTTCAGCGGCGACGAGTTCGTCGCCGAACTGGAGAGCCGCGACCTGCGCGTCGGCCGCCGGCAGGTGGAACTCGTGCAGGGCGACTACCTCCTCGGCGTCGCCGAACGCTTGCCCGACACGCCGGGAGGCCGAGCATCAGCAGCAGGGTGGGTCTTGCCGCTGCCCGATGGCTCCATGATCAGGACGACTCGGCCAGGTACCAGGTCGAGGTCGACCGGGCGGACGGCATCCACGGCCAGGGCTGCCTGCCCGTAGGTCTTGGTGAGGCCGCGAACGGACATCGCGCTGGCCGTGGCGGTCGCGGTGCCGGTCGTGGCGCTGGGGCTGGGGCTGGTCAGGCCGTCCTCCGGAAGGCCGAGGCGGGGTCCACGCCGGCGACCCGGCGCAGCGGAACCAGGGCGCCGATCGCGCCCACCGCGAGGGCGACCAGCGTCACCCGCAGCACACTGCCGGGCTCGACGGCGATGGTCGTGGCCGGGCTCACTGTGCCGACGATCTGCCCCAGTGCCACGGCGGGAGCGGTGGCCAGGACGACGGCCAGCGCGACCGACCAGGGGCCGCCTGGGGCAGGACCCACCCCTGCCAGGCGTCGATTACGTCCTCCGAGGGCCTTCACGATGGCGTGCTCACGCAGCTTGGCCAAGGTCAGGGTGTACAGGGTCAGCCCGATCACCGCGAGGGCGATCAGGAACGCGACCACGGCCATGATCTGCATCAGGTCCGGGACATGTCCTTGACCAGCAACGCTTCCTGGTGGTGCCGCCGCGGAACAGTCCGCTGACCCGGTAGGGGTCGTCGAAGACCCGGACGGCGTCCCCGAGTCGCACGCCCAACCGGTCGGCGGCGATCTGCTCGAGCAGGATCTCCCCGGCGACCGGTGCACGTCCCGCGGTCTGCTCGCGGACCTTCCGCGTCCGGTGGCCGGGTCGTAGCCGATCACGTAGCTGAGTTGCTGGCGCTCGCCGTCCGCCACCAACGCCGTGGTGGTGCGGCGGATGCCCTCGGCCCAGGCGACGCCCTCCACCCGTTCGACGGCCCGTGGCAGGTCCGGGCCCAGGGTGGGGGCACCCGCACAGCCCCCTGTTGATGCGCCCGCGAGGTGTTGACGATGCCCCCGGCAGCAGTGGAACGCCCTGGGAGCAGAAGGGCTCGGCATCCTCCACACCGCGGATACTTGGCCGGCTCCACCGTTTCCACGCCCAGGGTTAATGCCATCCGGGTCGAGTTGGCACCCGGTATAACGTCTGTAGCTGCGCTCGATTGCGGATGCCTCGCCCGACAGCGACCGCGGTCCAGGCACAGAGGGGAGCGATTCGGGGTGAGACAGCGCGCGTTGATCCACATCGACGGACCCCCAGGCGCCGGCAAGACCACCCTCGTCGAGGCGCTACTCGCCCGCACCGACTACCTGATCACCACCGTGCGGTGTGTGCGTGACGACACCCTGTCTGAGCCGTCCGAAAGCCTCGTCACGACCGACCCTGAGTTGCACCGCTACCGGGTGGCCGGCGCGCACACCCCCGCCCGGTACGCCTTCCCCGGCACCAGCGACGCCCACGACGCGTTCTTCCAGACCAACGTCATGCAGGACTTCTCCCACGCCGTCGTGATCGAAGGCGACTGCCCCGTCTCGTTCGCTGACGTGACCGCCTTCGTCGCTCCGGCCGCCGGTGGTCAGCTCCTGGTCCGCCGCAAGAGCGACCAGCCGAGCCGGGAGCGGAAGGCCGTCGACGCGTTCGAGGCGGTGCTCAGCCGGCCCGGCGGCCTGGAGTCCATACTCGGCGAACTCGTCGGTCGTGGCGTGGGCGATGTCGCCTTGAAGCTACCGGAACTGATGGAGCAGGAACGGCAGAAGGCCCTCGCGCAGCTGGCCGAGCTACGCAGCAGGCCGGCGATGAAACCGCGGATGCGCTGGGCCGTGGCCGACCCCTACCGCGGCATCGAACGAGCACAGCTCGTCGTGGTCAACATCCGCGACCACACCGAGCAGGACACGGGCGAAGCCCTGCTCGCCGAGGTGGCCCGGCTACGCAAGGACCATGAAATCATCACCGATGTCATGGGTCCACGCGGCAACCGAGTCCCCATCACCGCCGTCGTCGCCAACCTCACTCAACCCACCGACCCGGGCACGAAGAAGGCACTCACGCGCATCCGCCGAGTCATCCGAGCGAACAGTTGAGAGGCGGACACGGGTGCAGGGGTTCGTCCGCGGCGCCGATCACCTGTGGGACACGGCGCGCCGGCGTCCGCGGCCCAGCGCCCGCCACGCGCGATGATCGGCATCGGCGAGGTGACTGTCTGCCGCGCGGAGCCGACGCGGAGCCGAGCCGGAGAGCTCACCACGCAGTCCGAGCGCGTCGGTGACCAGGGAAGTCAGGAACGCCACGTCGAGTAGGCGCCGGTCCGGGTTGTGAAGGCTGGTGGCGTCAGTCTTGATCAACAGAGCACCGAGCACATTCGGGATGAGACGAGCACCTCACGGCCGACGCACTCGACGGGCACGAACTCGAGCCGACGCAGCGCCTGGGTGCCACCGGGAACCTCGACGGTGGTCCGTCGGCCGACCGTGCGCAGTGCCGCCCTCTTGGGCGGATGATCGGGGGCGAGGACGGCGACGCCACACGGCCCCGGGTGAAGGTCAGCGGCACGATAGGCATCGCTTGGAGTCGCCTGGTGTCGTCCTCGTTGCAGTACTCCGTTGCAGTACGCCGGCATCCTGGGGCTGACCCGAGCGATCATGCCCAGGTTGGCCGACTGCCGGCCCACACGGCTCGGTCTTGGGGACGACGCGCCCCCGTGCACAGCAACGCCAGATGACGACCTGGCCTCTGGGCGGTCTCGCCCTCGTGGCCACTCCCAGAGCGTGCCATGCTGGGAGGAGTGGTGAAGGAGGTGATGTGATGGGCACAACGAGTCCGGAGCCCACGGCGTGGTCATCCGGCCAGGTCCGTCAGGAGAGCCTGGAGGAGCGAGCCCGACGCAAGGGCGTGTCCCCCATCGCGTCCGTCCACGACCTGTCCCGCGAAGGCATCTGGGAGTCCGACCAGGAACTGGACGAGTTCTTGGAACACGTACGGGCCTCGCGCCAGGCGGACCTCGCGTAGCCGATGGACTTCGTCGTCGTCGACACGGACGTCGCTGCCAACATCCACAAAGACCGGCTGTCCGGTCCGCTCTCAGCCCGATTCGTCCTCCACCCGATTCGTCGGAAAGAGCCTTGTCGTCACGTTCATGACGATCGGAGAGCTGACTCAGTGGGTGGAACTGCGCCATTGGGGCCCCGGAAGGCGGGCCGAGCTGGACGCCTGGCTCGCGGGCGTCGTGGAACTGGGATGCGACCCGCTCGTTGCTCGCCTGTGGGGACGCCTGTCCGCAGCCGCCATCCGACGCGGCCGCGCCAGACCCACGAACGACATGTGGATCGCGGCCTGCTGCATCGCCCACGGACTGCCGCTGGCCACCTTGAACACCAAGGACTACCAGGACTTCGCCGATCACCACGGACTCACTCTCCTGTGAGTGGGGGATCGAGTCCGCATCCAAGGAGAGGCCCTTCCCCCGACCGGGAAAGGGCCTCTGAGCTGGGGTGGAGGTACTGACCGCCTACTCGCACACCCAACACGCCCCTGACCTGTAGCGTTACCCGCTCCGGCCCACCCTTGACTTCCTCCGCATGCCGGTCGGCATCAGCGAGCCCGCCACTGTCCGTCGAGGGCTGAGAGCCAGAGCCCAACCTGCTTGGTGACGCCAGGATCCGATCATGGACCGCGGCCACGTCGCGCCGCACCGCGGCGATCAAGCGCGTGACATGAAGTCCGCGTCGGTGTACCCGGCGCCGTGCTGCCCTGCGTGGCGGTGGTCGTGGGCAGGGTGGTTCAGATCGCGGGGAGGAATCTCGGACCGTTCCGCTTCACCCGGCGTGCCTGGCTACCGGGTACTGCCATTCTCGATCGCTCACGCTCAGGCTGTTCATTGCGGTGGTCGCTAGGCAGCAGGGTCCGGCTGCCACGGGTTGATGATGGTGATCCCGGTGTCGGTGAAGTCCTTTTCGTTGCGTGTGGCGAGATCGGCCGCGCGGGTCCGGCAGATCGCGGCGATCTGGGCGTCGAACCCCTCGATGGGGGTCCCCAAGCCGTCCCGGTGCGACACGATGTCCGCATAGGCGTGGGCGGCGGCCAGGTCGAACGGAAGGATCTGGTCCGGAAAGGCCGTGAAGATTTCGTCAGCGGCTGCCGCGAGGGTAGCGCGGCGTCGTCCAGAGGGCAGCCGGGTGATGCCGTACCGGATCTCGGCGACCGTGACCGCGGTGGTGGCCAAGTCACGATCCGCGTTGTGCTGCAGCCAGGCCACGACCTGCGGCGCCGGGACGACCCGCATCAGCTCGGACACGACATTCGTGTCAAGAACGATCATTCGCCGAACTCGGCCGCCCGCGGGCGGCTGCTGCGCGATGGCGGATCGAGGTCGACGCCGCCCAGTTGCGAGAAGCGGGCCGCCAGTGCCGTGAACAGCCCAGGCCGGGTCTGCTCGTCGGTGACGGCAGCGGTGAGGATGGCACGCATCTCGGCCTCCATGGATCGGCCGTGCCGCGCCGCCCGCATCCGCAGCTTCTCTCGAACCGAGTCGTCCAGGTCCCGAATGCTCACTGCGGCCATCACGCACCCCTTCCTATGTGCTAGCAATGCTAGCGGCCAGCGGGGGCGTTGTCATCCCGTCGTTGAGGTTGATGTTCACGGCCCGCTGGAACGCCCGGGAGTGGTGGATCTTCGCGATGCGGATGGGGCTCGTACGTCCCGGTGCCGGGCCTGTTGCAGCGCCTCGGCGGCTCCTGGCGGGACGTTGGCCCAGGTAGCTGCAGCGCACTGCGCGGGAGACTGACCTCGCCGGTGGCTGGGTGGGCCGGGGGACGGGTGCAAGGATTCGGGAGTAATGGGGATGGCCTCCAGTTCGGCACTGCCGACGAATGTATCGGGTGTGGGGGACCGTGAGCGTGGGCTGCTGTTCTGGACGGCGGTCAGCACGGCGGCCATGGCGGCGACGGCCTTGGCTATCGGGATCACCACCTTGCCTCGATCCGGGCCGAACTGCCGGAGTGCGTGCATCGGGTACCCCTACACCGGCGGCGCCGAGTTCGCGCCGCGCGACTACTGGTGGATGTACCCGGCGTCGCTGGTGGCCCTCCAGACGATCGCGCTGCTCATGATCCTGCCCCGCCGCGACTCGGCCGCCGCCGCGCTGGCCGCCCGGATCTCGGTCGGCCTGGCGGTCATTGCCGCCGGGACCCTGGTCACCGACTACGGCATCCAGGTGGCTGTCGTCCAGCCAGCGCTGATCAAGGGCGAGACCGACGGGATCGGCCTGCTGTCGCAGTACAACCCGCACGGGGTTTTCATCGCCTTGGAGAACGTCGGGTACCTACTGCTCGGGCTCGCCTTCGCTGCTGCCGCAATGGCGGCCGACCCCCGGTCACGCCCGGAACGTGTGGCCCGGGGCGTGTTCGGCGTCGGCGGGGCGCTGACGGTGGTCGCGCTGATCGGGTATGCGCTGGCCTATCGGAGCGACATCGAGTACCGGTTCGAGGTGGCGGGCCTGGCCATCGACTGGCTGGTCCTGATCATCACAGGCATCCTGCTCGGCGTGGGCTCCCGGAAACGCCCGGACACCGTCCCCATCGGCACCTGCTGAAGATCTCATAGTGGGTTCTGGTTGAGGACGGCTTCCCTGCCGGGGTGTGGCTGCGCTGCCGTGCGACGGGACGCCCGGCGGACCCTGCGCCCGGTGCACGGGCAGCCCCTCCGCGGGCGAACCGTCCCGGTGCCGGGGTGCCTGTGCCGTGGGCGCGAGGTAGGAGGTAGGGAGAAGTCCCGATCGCAGGCTGAGATGTCAGCACGGGGCTGATAGCCGTCGCGGGACGCCGTCCGGGATCATCGACTCATGCCCAACCGAACGATGTCGGAGGCGATGTTCTGATGGCGCCAAGTGTGATCATCGCCGATGACTCGGCCATCGTGCGCGCTGGCGTCGCACAGATGCTGACCGGTGAGGGCGGGATCTCGGTCGACGCCGTCGTCGCGGACGTCGATGCGCTCCGGCGAGTCATGGCCGAGCGTCGGCCCGACGTGGCGGTCATCGACATCCGGATGCCGCCGACCTGCACCGACGAGGGTCTGCGAGCAGCCGAGTGGATACGTCGTCACTACCCGGACACGGGCGTTCTGATCCTGTCCCAGTACGTCGAGGCCGCGTATGCGCGGGAGTTGTTGGAGGTCGGGCATGCCCGGATCGGATACCTGCTCAAGGATTGTGTGATCGACGGTTCGGCGCTGGTGGCGGCGGTGTGGCGGGTGCACGCCGGTGAGGTCGTCATGGACCCGGCGCTGATCCGGGCACTGATGCCGGCCGCCTGCGACTCTTCCCGGCTCGCCTGCCTGTCGCGACGGGAACTCGAGGTCCTCGCCCTGATGGCCGAGGGCCTGACCGATCGGGGGATCGCCGATCGACTTGTTCTGTCCACCAAAACCGTCGGGACGCATGTCCAGCACATCTTCCGTCGGTTGGACCTGCGTGGAACGCCCTCGGACAACCGTCGTGTCCTGGCGGTGTTGTCTTACCTCGACGAGACCACCTGACGTCGTCCTCTTTTCGAGGAATCATCTGACGCATCTGCGCCCCGCCCACCCCGCCGGGCGTAGGTGCTGACCCCTGTCACCCTTCCCTGTTCGAACGGAGATAACCAGTGCGTATTCGAAAAGCGTTGCGCTGTGCCGTCGTGGTCCTGTCGGCCGTTCTCGGGCTTGTCGTCCCGGTCGCGCCGGCTTTCGCCGATCCCTGGTACGGGGGTTATCACTGCGGGATCTTCGTCGGAGGTAGCATCCACGATCGATACCAGGCTCTCGGGGCGGAGCGGGGGCCATTGGGTTGTCCGACCAGATCCTCGGTGCCAGCCTTGCGCAGCGGGAGGAAACAGGAATTCCGCGACGGCTGGATCTACTCCAGTGCCGATCCGGCGGTAGGTACGCATGCAGTCTGGGGAGATATCGGAAGGCATTGGATCCAACTGGGTGCGGAGGCGCGGTTCGGCTACCCGGTGACGGACGAGTTGCCGACCCCGGACGGTCGGGGGCGGTTCAATCACTTCGACGGCGGTGCCTCGATCTACTGGACATCCCGCACCGGGGCCAGGCTCGTCAAGGGGGCGATCCGGGACGAGTGGGCCCGGCGCGGCTGGGAACGCAGTGCGCTGGGCTACCCGGTGAGCGACGAAGGCCCGAGGGCCGGGAGCGGCGAACGACTGAGCAGGTTCGAACATGGCGAGATCCGCTGGACTCCGGGGGACCCGTTCAGTTCGCTTCTCGTGCAGGTGCGCCGGTCGGGCGGGCAGATGGAGTTGGCCTGGCGGCCTCGGCGGCTCTGGGACGTCTACAACGTGCGCTACTCGAAGGACCCGGTCTGTTCCGCCGAGATCGCGGCAGGTGGGATCCGACCGCGGGGCGCCGACTTTACGCCCTCCGTCGGCACATACTGCACGGCCGGAGACGAGGCGCAGATCGAGGTGGGCCACCCGTGGGCCCGTTTCATGGAGACAGCCGTCGTGAAGGTGCAGGGCTGTACCAGGCGCGGGATTCTCCGGTCTTCGTCGTGCGGCCCGTGGCAGCAGTACGAATTCTGAGCCACCGACGAACCGCCGGTCCAGAAGTGTCCGGCGACGCATCGTTCGGCTGGCGATCGATGCGTCGGTTGCTCCGCGGAAACAGGATGAGGAGGGTAATCATGGGTGGTCGATGGAGAAGAAGTGCGGCTGTCCTGGGGATCGCGGTCGCTGTGGTAGTGACGCCGGCGTTCCCGGCGTCGGCGGCCTCGCCGACCTCGGTGCCGGCGGCCGAGCCGAGCGCGGGGGTGGGGCCGTTCTCGTACGAGTCGAACCGTTGGTACGAGCCGTACGAATGGCGGATGGTGGCCGGTGGCATGATCTCGGAGAACCGGGGTGCGATCCTCCAGTGTTCTGCGAAGGCTCTGACGCTGTGGTCGCGAATGCGCGTGCTCAGCCGACTCCTCGAAGCGTACGATCTGGTGCGGGCTGGCTCGGCGTCCTCATGCAGGGCATCGGCCGAGGTCTTCGCTGCGGCCGTGAGAGTGGCCCGCGCAGGGAACCGTGGCGAACAATTCAGGCTCTCCTGACGGTTCCGTAATCCGGCGGTTCACGCGATTGGGGCATCGGTGACTCTGTGGCGGTTGCAGTCAGCGTCCGGGTAGTGCGGGGCAGAGTCCGCCGTGCTTGAGTTCGATCATGGCGATGAGGGTGTCGGCGCTGCCGTAGCCGTATGCCTGTTTGATCAAGGTTTGGATGTGTGTGTTCGTGGCCTCGACCCCAATGCCAGGGAGATGAGCAGGTTCGGGTCTGCTGGTGATGCCTCTGGCCGTGGTCACGTTGGGTGACGTCGATGCGGGGTGTGGTTAGGTGGGGTTGGGCACGTTCGGCGTGGTGTGCCTGGATGGGCGGAGACTCCCGGTAAGAGATCAGGTGTCTACGCCGATCTTCGCCATGGAGCCTCCGCCGTGCCTTTCTACCCTGTTCTTGCTCGCCCGTGGTCCCCGAGGTGACGTTCCCGGGTGTGGATCAAGGGGCGGTGATGGTGGCGGTGCCGGTGTCGGCGTTGTCCTGGCCGGTCACCGAGGGGTCGGGCGGGGACGACCGGTCGGCGATGACGGTCACGGGGGCCGAGAGGATCATGTCCGGTGATCTGGTGGTGTGGTGCAAGGTCGTGGCGGTGGCGCCGGCGGTGGTGCGCCGGGACGGGCGGGTCCAGGCCGATGGCCGCCCGTGCGACCATGCCCGGCTGGGGGCGTTGGAGGAGCAGTTGGAGGCGATGTGCGGGCCGGACACGATCGAGCGGATCGCGGCCGGGGCCCGCCCGACGGGAAAGATCAAAGGGACTGGTCGGCGGGAGATGAGCGTGGCGTTCACGCTGCGGGCGGTGCTGCTGATGACGTTGCTGCCCGAGGCCGACGCCCGCCAGGTGATGGCCACCTTGCTGGGAGACCTACTGGCGGTGCCGTGGAAGCGCCCGCACACAGTGCCGTCCGGGACGGTGCTGTCCACCTGGCGAACCGCGATCGGCCCGGCACCGCTGCTGGCCTTGCAGCAGCTGGTGCTGAACGCGGCGGTCACCGCACGCCACCACACGTCTGCCGGGGTCGAGGTCGGTGGCGGCCTGCGGGTCGGGGCCATCGACGGGACGGTGACCCGGATGAGCGACACCACGGCCAACCGGAAGGCGTTCGGCACCGCCGGCACGGCCGGGACCGGCTACCCGCAGATCCGTCACCTGCACATCTCCGACGTGTTCAGCCGCGACACCCTGGCCGCGCCGGTCGGCCCCGCGGGTGGGGACAAGGCCGAGGCCGAACAGAAGCTGCTGGACCGGGCCCTGAGCGAGCACCCGGAAGTGTTCACCCCCGACCGGGTGTGGGTCATGGATCGGAACTTTCCCGGCGTGCCCCGGATCGCGGCGCTCCTGGACACCCACGGCCACGTCCTGATCCGCGTCAAGAGCGACATCCGGCTGCCCCGGATCGGCGGCTTCGCCCCGGACGGGTCCTACCTGGCCACCCTGTCCGGCGGCGGAACCACCCTGACCGTCCGGGTGATCGAGTACCACGTGGTGCTGGCAGGGGCCACCACCCCGGAACTGTTCTGCCTCATTACCGATCTCCTCGACCATGTCGAGCACCCCGCGCATGCCCTCGCCGCGGCCTACCGGTGGCGGTGGGACGGCTCGGAAACCGCTCTGCGCGAAGCCAAGTCCACCCTGCACGGCGCCGGGCCAGGGACCGGGGCGATGCTTCGTTCGGCCACCCCGGCCCTGGTCCGCGCCGAACACGCCGCCTGGATGACCGCCACCGAACTCGTCCATTCCCTGCGACGGGTCGCGGCCACCGCCGCAGCCCCGTTCACCAAGGGCCCCCGCACCGGGCAGGCGGTCACGGCCCGCGACCTGTCGTTCACCACCACCCGCCGCGCCGCGATCGCCAGCATCACCGCCGGTGCCGCCACCGCGTCCCTGCCCGCCAGTGTCCGCGCCGCCGCCGCCCGCATCACCCTGGAAATGATCACCACCAGCCGGGTCACCACCGACCGGCACCGCCACCGCGACCGCAAGACCAAGACCACCCAGGCGTTCCCGCACACCTCCCAGGCTCTGGCCACCGCCACCATCCCGGCCCTCATCCACGTCTGCGGCGCCGCTCCCACCGTCACCGCCACGGTCAACGACCTGCGGCCCGCCACCCCCGACAGCCCCGCACCGGAGAAGATCACCGAGTACGCGGCCTGAACCTCAGGACCTCCCGACCCCTCCAGGCACCGCCACGGGCCCGTGGACCCCGGCGCACCGGCCGCACAGCCGGGCCACAACCACGCCCACCCTCGAATGTCACACTCCGCAACCCCACGAACATCAACAAGGCCCGAACGACCGGTCAGCGAACGGCGTCATCTCCCTGGCATTGGTGGTTTGGGACCGCCCCCCGCAGGGAGATCCCGGAGGGCCTACCTCCATCGCCCGCACAGCACCGAGTCAGGAACCTCTGCCTACATCAAGATCCCCTCCTCGTTCGGGACACACGCGCGAGCGTGCGACCGACGGCGTCGCGCTGCGTGCTCCCGAGCCACTGCTTTCGCGGGTCCGCCAAGGACAGTTCCCCGATGGCCCTGGCCGAAGGGCCGTCGGCGGGCCGGACCGGGAGTCCCGTCCGAGACCATCCTGTGAGGCGTTCCAGGGCGCCTTTCCCGGATCACCTCCGCTCCCACGGCAGCCCGGATCGCGCCGCCAGCCATGCGGCGCGGCCTATCCTCCTCCCCGTGGCGACCGACTCCTGGGGCGGCGTGCGCGCCCGGATCCGCCGGCTGCGCTGGTCGCGACATCGGGGCAAGGTCTTCGGCGCGGACGGGCACCGATTCGCTCTGCGACCGCCCCTGCGTCTAGATCAGCTCGCGCAGATCGAAGCACAGTTCGGAACGGCACTGCCGGAGGAGTACCGCTCGTTCCTGACCACCGTGGGCGCGGGCGGCGCCGGCCCCGGGTATGGCCTGTTCCCGCTGGCCCGCGACCGCGCCGCCGGCCGGTGGGCTTGGCTCGGCGACGGTGCCGAGCTGACCGACCTGGACGCCCTTGCCCGCGACTTCGCCCCCGGTGACCTCAGCGGCGACCAGCACCGGCTACAGCAGCAGCTGCCGCCGCCCCAGGACACCGACGCCTACGCCTCCTGGCAGCGGTCCTGGGAGGACCTGCTGCACGCCCCGGGACGCACCGACGGCGCCGCCTGCGTGTGCCACCTGGGCTGCGGCTGGCAAGTTTGGCTCATCCTGCACGGCCCGGACGCCGGCCGGATCTGGCTGGACGACCGCGGCGCCGGCATCGACCTCGAACCCGCCCTCGGCCGCGACGGAAACCCGCACACGTTCACGTCGTGGTACCTGTCCTGGCTGGCCGGCGCCGAGTCCACCATCACCAGCTGACGACGCACCGCCCCGCCAGCCCGACCCGGCTCACGCCCGAGCGGACCCGCCCAGGT
>DATDMG010000546.1:0-24577 GCA_036518955.1 Kineosporiaceae bacterium
CGGTGCCACCACCGTGAAGGGGCGCACCGGCCAGCCCAGCGCCCGCCGGGCCGCGGACCGGTCGACGTCCACGGCGGGCGCCGACGTCCACCGCGGCAGCAGGTGGACGTGTTCCGCCGGCACCCCCAAGGTCCGGACCACGGGGCTCAGGTCGGGGTTGACCACGGCGACCTCGGTCGCCCGCGGCAGCAGCCACCGCTCGGCGGCCTCGGCCACCCGCAGTCTCCGGCAGTGGTACCGTCCGGCCGGCCGGGCGCTGACCAGGTCGTGGACGACGATCACGAACGGCGCCCGGTGCCGGCGCGCGATCCGGGCCGCGGCGACCGCGCCGCCCAGGCCCGGGGTCACCGCGAGCACGAGGTCGGGCACCTGCGGCAGCGGAGTGGTCAGCGCGCCGGTGAGGAAGGTGAGGTCGTCGGCTCCGCCGAGGCGGCCGTGGGCCGGCCCGGCGCCGCGGCGGAGGGTCACCGAGGCGGCGGACGTGGTGAGGTGCTCCACCAGGCCGCCGGTGTGCAGGGCGATGGTCGCGCGGTCCGGCCCGTGGTCGAGCCCGACGAGCAGGACGTACCGGCCCGCCACGGCGTTCGGCGCAGGCCCGGAGGACGGCGCCGCGGCACCGGCGGTCCGCGGAGCCCGGGCGGCGGGGACGCCGCTCGGTCGTCGACGGACGATGCTCAGGCGGTCCGCGGAGGGCAGGGTCGGGGTCGGGACCCGCGGGAGGCTCCCCGCCGGGCGTGGTGTCGTCGAGTGCACGCGCGCTCTCCCCACGGAGGTGACGATCGGAGCACAATGGCCGCCCGGCGACGCCCGTGCGGCGACCCGGGAACGGGACGTGGTCGATTACATGGAGAAACGAGTGTTGACCGCAAAGTGACGCTACGGTTCCTGATCAGCGGTAGCAAGCGGTTCGGGTCAACATCGGCCGGTCGGCCAAGGAGTGACGGGTGAGCGAGCAGCCGCAGGGCCCCGGTTGGTGGTTGGCGTCGGGCGGTCGGTACTACCCGCCGCCGGCGCGGCCCGGGTACGGGCGGCCGTATCGGCGACCCGCGGTCGCCTGATCCTCGCGGCGGCGCTGGCGGTGCCGTGCCTGCTGGGCGGGGGGTGGTGGCTCGTGCACTCCTCCGGGCGGTCCGCGGCGCGGGTCGCCGCGACCCTGGGCGGCGACGGCCCGTCGCGGCTCAACTCCGCGGACGCCGCGTCGTCGTCGAGTTCCTCGAGTTCAGCGGATGCCTCGAGTTCGTCGGCGGAGGCGGAGGCCACCGCCGGGGGCGGCGCGCCGGCGCCGAGCGGGACCTCCACCGTCGCGTCCTCGGCGAGCGTCGCGATGCCGGCCGTGGCGACGTCCGGCACCGGCGTACCCCCGGTGTCAGGCGGCTGAGGCCTACGGACGCGGTGGCCCGGCGGTCAGCGGCGATGGTGCCGGCGCGCGGAGGCCGGGCAGGTCGATCACGAGACCGGGCCGGGTCGGGGGGCGGGGGTGGCGCGCAGGTCGATCTCGATGCCGGGCGGTGGCACCCTGCGGGCGGCGGCGCCGTACTCCTGCTCCAGAACCTCGGCCACCGGCGCCATCGAGAAGACGGACGCCGCCGTGGCCGCTGCCGCTGCCGAGAGCCGGGCCCGAGCGGTCCGGTCGGTGAGCATCCGGCGCATCGCGCCGTACAGCGCGTCGTCGGTGGGGTTGGCGACGATCGCGGCGTGCTCGCGGGCCAGAGTGCCGGCGAGGCTGCACTCGGTCGTCACGATCGAGGGGACCCCCGCGGCCATCGCCTCGAGCAGGGTGATCGGGTACGCCTGCCCGTCCACCGAGGGCAGCACGTAGAGGTCGGCGCGGCGCAGCCGCTCCACGGCGCGGTCGTGGCGCATCGTGCCCTGGTAGATCAGCCGTCCGGCCAGCTGGGGCCGGGCCGCGAGGAACCGGCGGAGGGTCCGCAGGTCCCCGCCGTCCGGGCCGACCACGGTGAAGGTGGCGTCGACGCCGTCCGCGACCAGGCGGTCGGCCGCCGCGGCGAAGGCCATCACCCGGCGGTTCGGCAGCAGCCTGCCCAGGAACAGCACGTCGGCCGGCCCGCCGGCGCCCGTGGCGGGCACGCGGTCCGGGAGAACGACCCCGCCGGGTAGCAGCGAGATGCCCTCGGAGGTCCCGGAGACCCGGGCGATGGCGTCCCGCTCCTCGATCGTCGCGGCGAACACGTGCCGGGCCGACAGCAACGCGGGGCGGATCATCCGGCGATCGAGGAACCGGGCGAGCGGGCCGGTCCGGGGTCCGAGCATGCCGTGCGTCTGGACGACGTAGCCGACCCCGGCGCGCCGCAGTAGCCGGGCGACCGCCAACGGCAGCAGGTCGCGGGACAGGTGCAGGTGCGCGACGTCGAACGTCGGAGCCTGTCGGCGCGCCCACCGGGTCAGCCCGGGGGAGAGCAGCCCGGGGGTGCCGTGGCGCGGCGCGACCCGGTGCACCCGGAACAGGTGCACCGGGACGCCCTCGAGCTGGGTCGGGGCGGGGCCGCGGCCGCCCCAGCCGCCGGCGACCCGCGCGTCGTGGCCGCGCCGGCGCAACTCGATGCAGTGCTGGACGGCGACGGTCAGGGCCCCGCCGAAGGATCCCTCGTCGTCCACCACGGTCACGGCGTGCAGCACGCGCATCAGCGGCTCCGGGACTCGGCGAGCGCCGCGTCGACGATCGTTTCCAACCGGCGCAGGGACGCGTCGCGGCCGAGGTGCGCCCGCGCGTACCGGACCGCGGCCCGGCCCATCGCGGCGCGCCGCCCGCCCGCCGCGCACAGCTCCCGCAGGGCTCGTGCCAGCGCCGCCGGATCCCCGGGCGGGACCACGATCCCGCTGCCGGCCCGACGGAGTTCCCCACCGGTGGGGCTGCCCGGCCAGGTCGCGGCCACGACCGGCCGGCCGGCCGCGAGGTAGCCGGCGAGTTGCCCCGAGGCGGTGGCGGCGCCCCCCGGCCACGTCTCGGCCACCAGCAGGACGTCGGCCGCGGCGAGCACGAGCGGCAGGGCGTCGTCGTCCGCCTGGTCGACGAACCGGACGCCCGGGACGCCGAACGCCAGTTGCTCCAGCGCGGCCCGTCGCGGTCCTTCGCCGACCAGCACGACCTCGACCCACCGCCCGTCGTGGGTACCGGCGAGCCGGCGCGCGGCCTCGACGATGCTGACGCCGTCCTGCAGGTGCCCCAGCGGGCCGGCGTGGACGGCGAGGAACGCCCCCGGCTCCCAGCCGAGCTCCCGGCGGGCCGAGACCCGCGAGAGCGTCGTGGGTTCCACCGGCGACCAGGCCGGGAGGAGGTGCAGCCGGCCGGCCTCCACCCCGGCGCCGAGAAGTGTGTCCCGGAACGTGTCCGAGCCGGCTGCCACCTGGGCGCTGTGCCGCAGGGCGTAGCGTTCCAGCGCCGGGCAGACCCGGGCCGCCAGCCGGCGCAGCCTGCGGCGGGCCCCACGGAGCCTCCCGGGGGCGGCGTCGGCTCCGTCGCCGTCCGCCGCCGCGGTGGTTCGCGCCGCCGTCAGCGGGACGACGGTGATCAGCGGGGCCCCCGCGCGGCGCGCCAGCCAGGCCGCGGCCGCGGCGCTGCCGGCAGGGCTCACCCCGATCACGACGTCCGCCGGTACCCTGCGCCCGGCGGACACCGCGTTCGCCAGGAAGGTCAGCTCGCCGAGCGCCTGCCGAACCGACCCGGGACCGGCGGCACGTCGCGGGCTGTAGCGGCGCAGCCGGACGACGCGCGGCTGCTCGGGGGACATCCAGCCGGGCTCGCTGGTGCGCAGCCCCCGCCGGTAGGCGGCCGGCACCCGGCCGTCCGGCCGCCGGGGGAGGGTGGTCAGCACGGTGACGCTCGCGGCCGTCGGCGCCAGGTGCTCGGCGACTGCGGTGGTGTACGGGGTGACCGGCGTCGACGTGCCGCCGCCCGCCGGGGCGTCGTCCGGACCGACCACCAGTACGTGCCGCCCCCGCAGCCCCTGCAGGTGCGGCGGGGATTGGTGCGGCGAGGACCGGTGCGTTGCCCGGCTCGCCGCCCCGTCCGGGGGTGGGGTCGGTGCGGGGATCAGCGGCGGGGTGGGCTCCGCCCGGCGGGGCGCCTGCGGCGCAGACCTCGAAGTCACCTGTGTCGTCTCCACGTCCAGCGGTGGGAATGCCCCAACGGCACGGCGAGAGCGTCAGACGCGGCGGTATCCGACATGTCTCGACCCCTGGCGCCGGTAACCCTACTGATCCGATACGGAGAGGCGCAAGCTAAACACAAAGAGTGATAGGCCCTGCTCTGCGGTCCGCGATCGGCTGCGGTGCGGCACCATGGGCGCCGTGACCACACCTTCCGGTGCCGCCCTGGTCCTCGTCGTCGAGGACGAGCCCGCCATCGCGGACCTGATCCGTGGGTACCTCACCCGGGAGGGCTTCACGGCCCACGTGGCGGTCGACGGCCCGGCGGCGCTGGCCGCCATCGCCCGGGACCGGCCGGCCGTCGTCGTCCTCGATGTCGGCCTGCCCGGTCTCGACGGCACCGAGGTCTGCCGCCGGATGCGCTCCGGCGGGGACTGGACGCCCGTCATCTTCGTGACTGCCCGGGACGACGAGGTCGACCGCGTCGTCGGCCTGGAACTGGGCGCCGACGACTACGTCACCAAGCCGTTCAGCCCACGGGAACTGGTGGCGCGGGTGCGCGCGGTGCTGCGCCGGGGCACTCCGACGCCGGCCGGC
Organism: Kineosporiaceae bacterium; assembly: GCA_036518955.1. Lineage (GTDB taxonomy): Bacteria > Actinomycetota > Actinomycetes > Actinomycetales > Kineosporiaceae > DATDMG01. Next base: position 4,705 of record DATDMG010000546.1, read on the forward strand.
GGCCGGGTGTCCGTCGGGCAGGTCGTCCTCGACCTGGAGACCCGCCGGGCGTCCGCGCGCGGTGTCCCGGTGGAACTGACGACCACCGAGTTCGACCTCCTCGCCCATCTGATGCGCCGGCCGGGCCGGGTCTTCCCCCGGGAGGAGCTGCTCACCGACGTCTGGGGTTACCCCGCGGGGACGCCGACGCGCACCGTCGACGTCCACGTCGCCCAGCTGCGCGGCAAGATCGGGGAGGCCGCCCGGGTCCGGACCGTGCGAGGCGTGGGCTATGCGGTGGAGCCCTGAGCCGGGCCGGCGGCCGTCGGGCGCCCCGGGCCGCGTCGAGCTGGGCCGGCGGTTCCCGGGGTCGGCGTGCTGCGCACACTGACCGCGCGGATCGTGTTCCTGGTGGCCGCGGTGGCGATCGCGGCAGCCGCGCTCACCACCCTGGCGTTCGCCCGCGTGCTGGGCGCGACGAACGAGGACCAGGCGGCCATGACGATCGTCGGCGACGCCGACAGGGTGGCGGCGCGGCTGTCCGCCCGGCCCCGGACGGCCGCCTCTGACGTGCTGGTGGTGCGTCTGCGCGGCTACACGGTCCACGTGTGGCGCGCCGGGGAGGCCACGGTCCCGCTTCCGTTCGCGCTCGCGGACCTGGCGCGGGCCACCGACGATGCCCCCGCCGTCCGCCGCAGCGTCGCCGGCAAGGAGTGGCTGATCGCCGCCCGTCCCACCACCGACGGGCGCGTGGCGCTGCTGGCCCGGCAGGTCGCGGCCGCCGGCCGGCTGACGCCGGCGCAACAGCGCCGGGCGCTGCTCGGCGGCGGCCTGGGGCTGGTCGGCGGCGTCCTCGCCGGGCTCGCCGTCGCGCTGTCGATCACCAGGCCGCTGGGCCGGCTGGCCGGGGCCGCGCGCCGGATGAGCGCGGGGGAGCGGCGGCTCGCCGTCCCGGCCGAAGGGCCGGCCGAGGTCGCCGCCGTCGCGGACGCCCTGGGCACCCTCTCCCGCGCGCTGGCCGCCAGCGAGGAGCGGCAGCGTCGCTTCCTGCTGGCCGTCTCGCACGAGCTGCGCACCCCGCTCACCGCCGTGGTGGGCTACGCCGAGGCGCTGCAGGACGGCGCGACGCCGCCCGCCGAGGTGCCCCGTGCGGCGTCCGTGATCGTCACGGAGTCCGCCCGGCTGCAGCGTCGCGTCGAGGACCTGCTGGCGCTGGCCCGGTTGGAGGCGGACGACTTCCGGCTCGAGCCGGCGCCCGCCGACGTGGGCGCGCTGGTCCGCGCGGCAGCCGCGGCGTGGGCGCCGCGCGGGTCGGCCGCCGGGGTCGTCCTGAGCGTGGACGTGCCGGCGTCCGGTCCGGTCGTGGTCACGGACGGCGAGCGGGTGCGGCAGGTGGTCGACGTGCTGGTGGACAACGCGCTCAAGGTGGTGACCGCCGGCTGCCCGCTGATCCTGGCGTGCCGGGGAACGCCGGACGGCGGGGCGCGGGTGGAGGTGCGCGACGGCGGCCCGGGGCTGGCCCCGGAGGATCTGGCGGTCGCGTTCGAGCGCGGCCGCCTCACCGAGCGGTACCGGGGCCGCCGTCCGGTCGGGTCCGGGGTCGGCCTTGCCCTGGTCGGCGAGTTGGCGCGCCGGATGGGTGGATCCGCGCACGCGGCGGCGGCCCCGGAGGGCGGTGTGGCCTTCAGCGTCTGTCTTCCCCCAGCGCCGCCCCCGCCCCCGGCGTCGGGGTGAGCGCCCGTACACGGCGCTTACAGACCTCGAGCCCGGGCGTCACTCCGGTGGGAGACGGTTCTGCCCGGGCGCCGCACCGGTGCCCGCAGAAGGAGGTTGTCATGTCCGTCCTCACCAAGATCTGGACCACGGCCGCTGCCGCGTCGCTGGTCGCGGTCCCGGCACTCGGGGCCGGGACCGCCGTGGCCGACTCCGGCCCGCAGCCGTCGACGCAGGCCCGCTTCACCCGGGCCTGCGGCCGCCTGCCGGCGCGGATCGAGCGGCTCGCGAAGCTCCAGGCCCGATTCCACGCCGACGCCGGGACCAAGGGTTCGATCGCGTTCCTGCAGGCTCGGATCGACCGGGCCCGGGCAGCCGGCCACGGCGACCTGGCGCGGGTGCTCAGCGACCGGCTCGCCGTCCGGCGGGACATCGACGCCCAGCTCCCCGACGTCCTCGCCAAGCTCCAGGACGCGCAGCGGGTCTGCGCACAGCACTCCTCGACCCCGGGCCCGTCCTCGTCGGCGTCGTCGCCGGTGCACTCGTGAGCCGGGTCCGGCTTCTCCGGCGGGCGCTGCCGATCGTCGCCCTGGCCCTGCTCTCCGGGACGCTCGCCGGTTGCAGGGAAGACCCGGCCGGGCACCCGGGCGTCCTCGACGCCGGTGTCCCGGTCGCGGCCGCACCCTCCACGCCGGCCGTCGGGGACGCGGCGGACGAGGCCGCCGACGCCGACGCCGCGGCCGCGGCCTCGGTCGAGGCCGCCGGCGCCGCGGCGGACCGGCTGGCCGCCGCCGGTGAGTCCGCCGTGGCCGCCGACGGGTGACCGCCGACGGGTGACCAGGGCGGGTGATCAGGGCGGGGGTTGATCGGCGGTCAGGGTGCGGACGTGCGGTCCGCCGGCGCGGGGGCGGCGGCGGTGAGGCGGGCCAGCGCGGTCAGCGGGATCTGGATCCAGTCCGGTCGGTTCAGGGTCTCGTACACGACCTCGTACATCGCCTTGTCGATCTCGAGGACCCGCAGCAGTGCGGCCTCGGCCCCCGTCGGACCGCCCGGTCCGGCACCCGCGTGACCCCCGCCCGCCAGGTAGCCGGCCAGGAACGCCGACCGGGCCTGCTGGGCCCAGCCGTCCGCCGCCGCGACCGCGGGATGGGACGTCGGGAGGCCGATCGTGGCGTGCCGGGCGGCGTAGTCGAACGAGCGCAACATCCCGGCGACGTCGCGCAGCGGCAGGTCCGGCTCCAGCCGTTCGTCGAGGGGCCGGAGCGGCTCGCCCTCGAAGTCCAGCAGGATCCAGCCCCGGGACGGCGATCGGAGCACCTGCCCCAGGTGGTAGTCGCCGTGCACGTGCTGCAGCGGGGGCAGGCCCGCCAGACCGCGGACGGTCGCTGCGGCGCGCCGGGCCGCAGCGACGAAGGGCTCCAGCGCCGGCGCCAGCCCGACGGCCCACTCCACCCGGCCGGCAAGGCCTTCGGCCAGCCGCTGCAGCACCACCGCGTCGACGGCCCGGGTCGGCAGCGCGGCCGACAGCGCCGCGTGCACCTCGGCGGTGGTCATGCCGAGCTCGTGGGCCGGCTCCTCGAACGACTCCCCGCGTTCGACCGCCGCGCAGGCGACCTGCCAGGCATCCACGGCGTCCGGGACGAACTCGCAGGCGTACGCCAGGTGACCGCGCACCAGACCGCCCGTCGGCGACAGCCAGGTGCCCTCCACCCAGCCCACCGGGTGCGGCACCCGGTCGCAGCCGGCGGCCGCCAGCCGCGTCTGCACCAGGACGTCGGGGTTCGTCCCCGGGTGCAGCACCCGGAAGAGCTTGACGATCACCTGGTCCGGTCCGGCCCGCCCGACGACGATCGACGTGTTGGACTGCTCCCCCCGCAGCACCTGCGCCGGCCCGGACGGCGGCGGTCCCGGCCGCTGCGGTACCCCGATCGCGGCGCCCTCCTCGCCGGGGCCGGGGCCGGTTCCCGGCGCCCGCCCGCCGGTGTACCGGCCCCCGGCGAGCAGGTCCAGCAGTGCGCTGACGAACACCGGGTCATGCGGCGCGTCGTAGATCCAGCGCAGCCCGAGGACGGGGTGCTCGAACCGGCCGACCAGGGCGTCCTCCAGCTCGGGACGCCGGGTGGACCGGTAGGTGAGCGGTACCTGGTACAGCACCGGGTCGCCGTCCCCGGCCCGGACGGCGATGAAGTGCACCTCCACACCCACGCCGTCCACGTCGTGCACCAGTCGGAACCCGCCCACCCGTTCGAGCCCGCGGACCGTGGCCCCCTTGGCGGCGTACCAGCGTTGCCTCACCAGCCACGGAGCGAGCAGCTGGGGCATGGACGCCGCCCAGGGGACCTCGGTCACGACAGCGCGGCACCTCCCCGGCCGGGCGCCCCCACGCGCAGCCAGAAGAAGTTCCGCGAGCCGAGCGTCACGGACAGGACGCCGTCGTCCCCGACCGGGGCGAAGCCGGTGCCACCGAAGAGGTCGGTGAGCGAGCACCCGGCGTGATCGCGCAGCTGGATCCGGGTGCCCTGCGCCACGCTGGACAGGTTGTTGACGCACAGCACCGTCTCCGCCGCCTCTCCCGGCACCTCGCCGTCGCGGAGCACCCGCAGGAACGCCAGCACGTGCGGGTTGTCGACGTCCAACGGGAGGTAGGACCCCAGCCCGAACACCGGGTGCTCCCGCCGCGTGCCGAGCATCGCGCGCGTCCAGTGGAGCATCGACGACGTCGTCGCGAGCTGCGCCTCCACGTTCACCGAGCTGTAGTGGTACACCAGCGACTGGACCGTGGGCAAGTACAGCTTGCCGGGGTCCGCCGTGGAGAAGCCGGAGTTGCGGTCCGGCGTCCACTGCATGGGCGTCCGGACGGCGTCCCGGTCGGGCAGCCAGATGTTGTCCCCCATCCCGATCTCGTCACCGTAGTAGAGGTACGGGGAGCCGGGCAGCGACAGCAACAGGGCGTTGATGAGTTCCAGCTCCGCGCGTGAGGAGTCCAGGAGCGGGGCGAGGCGGCGGCGGATACCGATGTTGGCGCGCATGCGGGCGTCCGGGGCGTACCAGCCGTACATCGCGGCGCGCTCCTCCGTCGTCACCATCTCGAGGGTGAGCTCGTCGTGGTTACGCAGGAACGTTCCCCACTGGGCGCCGTGTGGAATGTCCGGAGTGTCCCGCATGATATCGACGATCGGTGCCGCCTTCTCCTCCCGCAGCGCGTAGAAGATGCGTGGCATCACCGGGAAGTGGAAGGCCATGTGGCATTCCGGCTCCGACTCGCTGCCGAAGTACGCCACGACGTCCTTGGGCCACTGATTGGCCTCGGCCAGCAGGATCCGCCCCGGGTAGTGCCGGTCGATGACGCGCCGCACCCGCCGGATGAAGTCGTGGGTGGCGGGCAGGTTCTCGCAGTTGGTCCCCTCGGCCTCGAACAGGTAGGGGATGGCGTCGAGTCGGATCCCGTCGATGCCCAGGTCCAGCCAGAACCGGATGACGTCGATGATCGCCTCTTGGACGGCCGGGTTCTCGAAGTTCAGGTCCGGTTGGTGACTGAAGAAGCGGTGCCAGTAGAACTGCCGACGCACCGGGTCGAACGTCCAGTTGGACGTCTCGGTGTCGACGAAGATGATTCTGGCGTCGGTGTACTTGTCGTCGGTCTCGTTCCAGACGTAGAAGTCGCCGTACGGTCCGTCCGGGTCCGACCTGCTCGACTGGAACCAGGGATGGGCGTCCGAGGTGTGGTTGACGGCCAGGTCCGTGATCACCCGCAGCCCGCGCGCGTGCGCCTGGGACACCAGTTCGGTGAACTCCGGCAGGGTGCCGAACTCCGGCAGGACGGCGCAGTAGTCGCTGATGTCGTAGCCGCCGTCCCGGAGCGGGGAGGCGTAGAACGGCGGCAGCCAGAGGCAGTCGACTCCTAGCCACTGCAGGTAGTCCAGCTTGGAGATCAGGCCGTTGAAGTCGCCGGACCCCGACCCGGTGGAGTCTGCGAACGCGCGGACCAGCACCTCGTAGAAGACGGCCTTGCGATACCAGTTGGGGTCGTTCTTCAAACCCGGTCCGGCGAGCTTCAGCCCCGAACCGGCGAGCTCGAGCCCGTGCACCTTTCACAGCCTCCTGACGTGCAGTAGGTGAGCGGGCTGGTCGAAGGGGTCGAGCCGGACGTAGTTGTGCTCGCCCCAGGCGTACGTGGCGCCGCTCAGCAGATCGTGGACCGTGAAATTGTCCTGCCAGCGCAGGCCCAGCGCGGGCATGTTCAGGTGAACGGAGGATTCCCGCGCGGCGTGCGGGTCGAGGTTGACGACGACGAGGATGATGTCCTCGCGCCCGTCCGGCGAGTGCTCCGCGGGCAACCGGCGGGAGTAGGCGATGATGCTGTCGTCGTCGACCCGGTGGAAGACGATGTCGCGGAGCGTGTGCAGCGCGGGGTGGTGGCGGCGGATCCGGTTCAGCTGGGTGAGGTAGCCCGCGATCGAGCGCCCGGCCTCCCGGCCGTCCGGCTCGTAGGCCGCCCAGTCGCGTGGTCGGTACTGGTACTTCTCGCTGTCGAGGTACTCCTCGCTGCCGGCCCGGACGGCGACGTGCTCGCACAGCTCGTATCCCGAGTAGACGCCCCAGGAGGGGGACAGCGTCGCGGCCAGGACGGCGCGCAGCGTGAACGCCGCCGGGCCGCCGTACTGGAGGAACTCGTGAAGGATGTCCGGAGTGTTCGGCCAGAAGTTGGGCGTCATGTAGTTGGCCGCGTCGCCCGACAGCTCGGTGAGGTACTCGGTGAGCTCCCCCTTCGCCGTCCGCCAGGTGAAGTACGTGTACGACTGGTGGAACCCGATCTTGGCAAGGGTGTGCATCATCGCCGGCCGGGTGAACGCCTCCGCCAGGAAAAGGATCTCGGGACGGCGGGCGTTCACCGTGCCGATGAGCCACTCCCAGAACCGGACCGGCTTCGTGTGCGGGTTGTCGACCCGGAAGACCGTGACGCCGTGGGCGATCCAGTGCTCGACCACCCGGAGGATCTCCGCGGCCAGCCCCTCGGGATCGTTGTCGAAGTTCAGCGGGTAGATGTCCTGGTACTTCTTCGGCGGGTTCTCCGCATAGGCGATCGAGCCGTCGGCACGCGTGGTGAACCACTCCGGGTGCTCTCGGGCCCACGGGTGGTCCGGCGCGCACTGCAGGGCCAGGTCGAGGGCGACCTCGAGTCCGTTGGCCTTCGCCGTCGCCACGAACGCGTCGAAGTCCGCCATGGTGCCCAGGTCGGGATGGACGGCGTCGTGCCCGCCCTCGACGCTGCCGATCGCCCATGGCGAGCCGGGGTCGTCCGGCCCGGGGGTGAGCGTGTTGTTCGGGCCCTTCCGGTTGATCCGGCCCACCGGGTGGATCGGTGGCAGGTAGACGATGTCGAATCCCATCTCGGCGATCGCGGGGAGCCGTCGGGCGGCCTGCGCGAACGTGCCCGACACCCAGCGGCCGGTCTGCGGATCGACCCGCGCCCCTTCGGAGCGGGGGAACAGCTCGTACCAGGCGCTGAACAGCGCGCGCGGACGACGCACCGCCAGTCGGTGGTCGTCGGACGCCGTCACCAGGTCGCGCAGCGGGGTCCGCGCGAAGACCGCCCGCACCTCGGGGGAAATCCCTGCGGCCAGGCGGGCCGGGGCCGGGCGTGAGGAGTCGCGCAGGGCGTGGACGGCGTCCCGCAGCACCGCGGCGTCCTCGGTGCCGTGCGGGTCGGTCGCCAGCGACCGCTCCAGCGCCCGGGCGCCTTCCTCGAGCATGAGCTCGACGTCGACCCCGGCAGCCACCTTGATCGTCGCGTCGTGCTCCCAGGTGCCGTAGACGTCGCTCCAGCCCTCCACCCGGAACGTCCAGGAGCCCGCGGCATCGGGGATCACCGTCGCCGCGTACCGATCCGTGCCCGGCGCCGTCAGCGCCATCCGTGCCCGGGTGTGCTCGGTGCCGTCCGGGCGCACCAGCACCGCCTCGGCGGCGACCGCGTCGTGCCCCTCCCGGAAGACGGTGGCCGTGATCGGGACGGGCTCGCCGACGACCGCCTTCGCCGGCCAGCGCCCGCCGTCCACGACCGGGCCGACGGCGAGCACCGGGATCCGCCCGATCACCGGGACGAACGAGGGGCTCAGGGACGTCACGGCACCTCCGGCCGCCGCGGCGGTGGTGGGTGCCCGACCGGCGTCGGCCGGCCCGGCCGGGGGCGGCGGGGCGGGTATGCGGGTGGGCGGCGTGGGTTCGGGGTCGGTGGGCATGGCGTGCTCCCGGGCCGGGTCCGAGGCCGTGCCGGACTCCGACCCGGGGGGCGGGGCGTGGTGGTGGAGGGAGGTGGTCGTGGCGGTCACGGGGGTGTCGTCCGTCCCTGTCTCGGTGGTTCGCTCCTGGGGGTCGGTCGTCTGCTCGACGACCGGCGTGGTGCCCTTGAGGCCGACCGGCCTCGCCGATTCGGCCGATGTGCGTAACGCATTCGAAGTGACACTCTGCGTTGTGGTGGGGCCTGTCGGGGTGGGCTCGTCCGCGAGCCGTTTCCCGAGGTCGCTGGCAGTGTGCTGGTTCGAGCTGGCGGACTCGGCCATGCCCACACCTCACCATTCGTCATGCCCGCCTGCAGCTTCATCTGCGCATCGGCGGGCGCACGGCGCGGAGTGCTTCCGGGAGCCAAAGGTATCGGTGAGCACCGGTTCCGCCTCTACTTCTCACCGATTTCTGAAAGCGTTTGCGGCAACTGCAAGCGCTCAACATGTAACGGCGTGTCGCCACCTCACTTGCCGTACTCTCGCGCTCGTGAGAGCCATCCGCCGATTCACGGTCCGCACGGTCCTTCCTGCGCCGATCGCCGCACTCGGGGGCCTGGCCAGCAATCTGCGCTGGTGCTGGCACCCCCCGACCCGCGACCTGTTCGCGTCGCTCGACCCGAAGCGCTGGGAGACGGTGCGGTACGACCCGGTGGCGATGTTGGCCGCGCTGACTCCGGAGGAGCTCGACGCGCTCGCCGCGGACGCACAGTTCGTCGCCCGGGTCGCCGCCGCGGCGGCGGATCTCGACGACTACCTCACCCAGCCCCGCTGGTACCAGAAGCTGTCGGGCCCCAAGCCGTCGGCGATCGGCTACTTCTCGCCGGAGTTCGGGATCACCGCGGTGCTGCCGCAGTACTCCGGCGGCTTGGGGATCCTGGCCGGTGACCATCTCAAGTCCGCCAGCGACCTGGGCGTCCCGATCATCGGCGTCGGCCTGCTCTACCAGTTCGGCTACTTCAAGCAATCGCTGTCCCGGGACGGCTGGCAGCAGGAGACCTATCCGGTCCTCGACCCGAACGAGCTCCCGATCGCCCTGCTGCGCGAGGCGGACGGGACGCCGGCCACGGTCACCATCGGTCTGCCCGGGCGCCGGCACCTGTCCGCGCACGTCTGGAAGGCACAGGTCGGCCGGGTCCCGCTGCTGCTGCTCGACTCCCAGGTCGAGGCCAACGACGACGCCGCCCGGACGATCACGGACCGGCTCTACGGGGGTGGCGGTGAGCACCGGTTGCAGCAGGAGATGCTCCTGGGGATCGGCGGCGTCCGGGCGATCCGGGTCTGGTGCCGGCTGTCCGGCGATCCCGAGCCGGACGTGTACCACACCAACGAGGGCCACGCGGGGTTCCTCGGCCTGGAGCGGATCCGTGAGCTGGTGTCCGATCAGGGACTCACGTTCGAGGAGGCTCTGGAGGCGGTGCGCGCCGGGACCGTCTTCACCACGCACACGCCCGTGCCCGCCGGCATCGACCGGTTCGGCCGGGACCAGATCGAGGCGTTCTTCGGGGGCGACAACGCGGTCGCCGGCCTGTCGGTCGACAAGATCCTCGCGCTCGGGGCGGAGGACTACTCGGGCGGAGACCCCTCGATCTTCAACATGGCCGTGATGGGGCTCCGGCTCGCGCAGCGGGCCAACGGGGTGTCCCAGCTCCACGGCCACGTCAGCCGGGAGATGTTCGACGGCCTCTGGCCGGGATTCGACCCGGCGGAGGTGCCGATCGGCTCGATCACCAACGGCGTCCACGCGCCGACCTGGGTCGACCGGCGCATCGCCGATCTCTCCGAGAAGTTCGTCGGTGTCTCCTTCACCACCGATCCCACGGCCTGGGAGCAGGCCGACCGGATCCCGGACGACGAGATCTGGGCGACCCGCCGGCAGATGCGGGCCAGCCTGGTGGCCGACGCGCGGGCCCGCGTCCGCGCCTCCTGGCTCAAGCGTGGGGCGAGCCCGGCGGAGCTCGGCTGGGTCGACGGCGTGCTCGATCCCGACGTCCTCACGATCGGGTTCGCCCGGCGGGTGCCCACCTACAAGCGTCTGACCCTGATGCTGCGGGACCCGGACCGGCTTCGTCACCTGCTGCTCCACCCGACGCGCCCGGTACAACTGGTGATCGCGGGCAAGTCCCACCCGGCCGACGACAACGGCAAGCGACTGATCCAGCAGATGGTGAAGTTCGGCGACGACCCGGCGGTCCGGCACCGGGTCGTGTTCATGCCCAACTACGACATCGCGATGGCCCTGACGCTGTACCCGGGCTGCGACGTGTGGCTCAACAACCCGCTGCGGCCGTTCGAGGCGTGTGGGACGTCGGGCATGAAGGCCGCGCTGAACGGCGGCCTGAACCTGTCGATTCTCGACGGGTGGTGGGACGAGTGGTACGACGGCGAGAACGGGTGGGCGATCCCCACCGCGGACGGCGTCGACGACCCCGACCACCGCGACGACCTCGAGGCCGCCGCGCTGTACGACCTCATCGAGGGGTCGGTGGCTCCACGGTTCTACGACCGGGACGAGCGCGGGCTCCCCACCCGCTGGCTGGAGATGGTGCGCCACACGTTCACGTCACTCGGCCCGAAGGTGCTGGCCAGCCGGATGGTGGAGGACTACGTCACCCACCTCTACGTCCCGGCCGCCGACTCCGGCCGCGCCGTCACCCCGGCCGAGGCCCGGAAGATGGCGGCGTTCCGCTTCCGGCTGCGGTCGGCGTGGTCCGGCGTCCGGGTGGACCACGTCGACTCGCTCGGGGCCAGCGACTCCCCCCAGATCGGCGACCAGGTCGAGGTGCGGGCGTTCGTGTCCCTGGGGCAGCTGACCCCGCAGGACGTCGAGGTGCAGGTCGCGTACGGGCGGGTCACCCCGGCGGACACCCTGTCGGACATCCGGATGGCGCCGCTGGCCCACGCCGAGGAGTACGAGGGCGGGCGGCACCGGTACGAGGGCTTCCTCACCCTGCGCCGGACGGGCCCGTTCGGCTTCACCGTCCGGGTACTGCCGACGGGTGAGCACCTGTCCAACGCCGCGGAGTTGGGCCTGGTCGCGAACGCCTGACCATCGAGGGGCCCAGGCCTCGCGGCGCCCGGCGTACCGCGTGGCGGTACGCCGGGCGCCGCTCCAGCAGGTGGACGCGCGGTCGGCACGCCCGGGTCAGCCGGCGGCCGGCGCGCGGTGGCTCGGCGGTGGGGCACCGTAGATCTGGATCACTCCGGCGGGCACCGGGACGACGCCGCCGGCCGGGACCTTGAGGTCCTGCGGGCCGCGCGGGCCGCCCGGCGGCTGCTCGTACCCGCTGTCCCAGAGCAGTGAGTAGCCGGACGCCCAGGGCGCCCCGGGCAGCCGCACCGGGATCGGGGCCGCCCCGCCGTGGATCACCACCAGCAGCGAGCCGTCGGTGTGCCTGCCGGAGGCGTCGGCGCGGACGGCGTGCAGGTACATCTGCAGGGTGCGCAGGCCGGGGTCGTGCCAGCGCCCGTGGTCCATCTCGTGGCCCTCCGGCCCGAACCAGGCGATGTCCTTGGTGCCGTCGGGGTGTACCGGACGGCCGGCGAAGAACCGGTCCTGCCGCAGCACGGGATGCTGCCGGCGCAGGGCCAGCAGGTAGGCGGTGGTCCGCCGCAGGTCGTCCTGCCAGGGCTGGAGCCGCCAGTCCACCCAGGAGGTCTCGTCGTCCAGGCAGTAGGCGTTGTTGTTGCCCCGCTGGGTGCGCCCGAGCTCGTCACCGGCGAGGATCATCGGGACGCCGGTCGCGAGCAGCAGTGTCGCCATCAGGTTGCGGATGGTGCGGCGGCGGCCGGCCGTTATGGACTCGTCGTCGGTCGGACCCTCGACCCCGTGGTTCCAGGAGCGGTTGTTGGTGGAGCCGTCGCGGTTGTCCTCCCCGTTGGCCTCGTTGTGCTTGGTGTTGTAGGCGGTCAGGTCCGCCATGGTGAAGCCGTCGTGCGCCGTCACGAAGTTGATCGAGGCGAGCGGGCCGCGGTGCGTGGCGAAGACGTCGGCCGAGCCGGCCAGCCGGGTCGCCAGGTCGCGGACGCCGCTGGCCGGCTCCCCGGCCGCCGCCCGTGCCGAGCCGATCAGCCAGAAGTCCCGGACGCTGTCGCGGAAGCGATCGTTCCACTCCGAGAACGGCACCGGGAACTGCCCGGTCCGCCAGCCGTGCGGGCCGACGTCCCAGGGCTCTGCGATCAGCTTGACGTCGGCCAGCACGGGGTCGATCGCCGCCGCCACCAGGAACGGGTGCCCGGGGTCGTAACCGTCCCGGCCCCGGGCGAGAGTGGTGGCCAGGTCGAACCTGAACCCGTCGACGTGCATCTCGAGCACCCAGTACCGCAGCGAATCCAGGATCATCTGGATGACCCGCGGCTCGCGCGCGTCGAGGGTGTTGCCGGTGCCGGTCATGTCGATGTCGTCGCCGTGCCCGTCCAGCCGGTAGTAGGTGGCTGCGTCCAGACCGCGCCAGGAGAGCGTCGGGCCGCCGACGCCGCTCTCGCAGGTGTGGTTGTAGACCACGTCCAGCAGCACCTCGATCCGCGCGGTGTGCAGGGCCCGCACCATGGCCTTGAACTCGGCCACCACGTCGAGGGGGTCGCTCGCCGCGGCGTACCCCGGGTGCGGGGCGAAGAAGGCGAGGGTGCTGTAGCCCCAGTAGTTCGTGCGCGCCCGCCGGAACAGCGAGTCCTCCGCGGTCAGCGCGTGGACCGGCAGCAGCTCGACGGCCGTGATGCCGAGCGAGCGCAGGTGCTCGATCGTGGCCGGGTGGCCGAGGCCCGCGTACGTGCCGCGCAGCTCCGGCGGCAGCGCGCGGAACAGCCTGGTCAGCCCGCGTACGTGCGCCTCGTAGATGACGGTGTCCGAGAGCGGGACCCGTGGCGGCCGGTCGTCGCCCCAGTCGAAGGCCCGGTCGTCGACCACCACGCCGTGCGGTGCCCAGGGCCCGGAGTCGCGGTCGTCGCGGACCCACCGGTCACCGTGCCACCGGTCGTCGACGACGTGCCCGAACAGTTCCGGGCGCAGCCCGCGCGGCGGGACGACGGCCCGAGCGTACGGGTCGAGCAGCAGCTTCGCGGGATTGTGCCGGTGCCCGCGGACCGGGTCCCACGGGCCGTGCACCCGCAGGCCGTACCGCTGGCCCGGCCCGACGCCCGGCACGTGCCCGTGCCAGACCCCGTGCGTCCGGTCCGTCAGCGGGATCCGCTCCTCGCGGAACCCTGCGCCCGGATCATCAGAGTGCGGGTGGAGCAGGGCGACCTCGACGGCGTCCGCGTGCGCGGCGAGCACCGCGACGTCGACACCGCCCTCCCTCGCGTGGACGCCCAGGGGATGCGGGCGGGCGGGTCTGGTCGGCATGCTCAGAGTCTGCCCGACAGCACCGACAGTTCCTGCGGAGCCCGCCCCGGTCCCTGCCGATGGGGTTACCTTTGCGCGGTGACCGATCCCACTTCCCTGCCCTCCATGTCCGGCCACCCGCCGGATCTGGCGGCCATGGGCACCGCGGCGCCCGACCTCGCCCCGGCCGAGGGTGACGATCCGCTGCGCGGGCGTGTTCTGGACGCGCTCCTCGACGAGGGTTTCCGGCCCGACATCGACGAGGACGGCGACGTGGCCGTGCGGGTGCAGGGCCAGCAGATGTTCGTGCGCTGCCTGGAGACCGTGCCGCCGCTGATGCGCGTCTTCGGGCAGTGGATGATCGGCGACGACGTCCCGGGGGACGAGCTGGTCCGGCTCCGGGCGACCAACAGCGTCGTCGGGGCGTTGAACCTGATCAAGGCCACCGTCGTCGACAATCGGCTGGTGATCGCGGTCGACCTGGTGGTGAACGACGCGACCGAGCTGCGGCCGCTCCTCGCGGCGACGATCGAGGCGGTGCTCGGCAGCGTCCAGATGTGGCACGCCACGGTGCTGGAGTTCTACTCCGCCGAGACCGGCACCGCGTGGAACCCACCCGGTCCGGGCGGCTTGCCCCGCCGGATGTGACGACCGCTACCCGCGATCTGTCGGTGGTGGGCCCTAGGCTCCCAGCCAGGTGACGCCGGCAGGGTGCCGGCGTCGTGGGAGTGTCGGTCCGGGTGCGCGTGGGCGGCCGTGGCGGCCGGCGTGCGAGGAGGCAGGGTGGGCGACTACGCACGGCTCGAGGTCGACGGTGGCATCGGCACCATCCGGCTCGACCGGCCGAAGCTGAACGCCTTGAACGCCGCCGTCCAGGAGGAGATCCGGGCGGCCGCGGTCGAGGCGGAGGGTCGCAAGGACGTCGCCGCCGTGATCGTCTACGGCGGCGAGCGGGTCTTCGCGGCCGGGGCCGACGTCAAGGAGATGCAGACCATGTCCTACCCCGACATGGTCGACCGGTCCGCGGCCCTGCAGGCCTGCTTCGGCGCCGTGGCGGCGATCGGCAAGCCGACCGTGGCCGCGATCACCGGGTACGCCCTGGGTGGTGGGTGCGAGCTGGCCCTGTGCTGCGACTTCCGGGTCGCCGGGGTGAGCGCGCAGCTCGGCCAGCCCGAGATCCTTCTCGGGATCATCCCCGGTGCCGGCGGCACCCAGCGGCTGGCCCGACTGATCGGCCCGGCCCGCGCCAAGGATCTCATCTTCTCCGGCCGCTTCGTCGACGCGGCCGAGGCGCTGGCGATGGGCCTCGTCGACGAGATCGTGCCCGACGACGACGTGTACGAGGCCGCCCGGCGCCGGGTCGCCCGGTACGTCGGCGGTCCGACGTACGCGCTGCGCGCGGCCAAGGCGGCGGTCGACCGCGGTCTCGACACCGACCTGGGCACCGGGCTCGAGATCGAGCGGGTGCTCTTCGCCGGCCTGTTCGCCACTCGTGACCGCACGATCGGCATGACCTCCTTCGTCGAGCAGGGGCCGGGCAAGGCCGTGTTCGAGGGTGCCTGAGGGGGTGCGGCAGAGAACGCCACGTCGGGGTGAGTGCCCCGGGTTACATTGCCGGTGGGGAAGACAGGGTTACTGGTGGGTAACATAGTCGGGCGCAGCCCGTCCGTCCCTGAGCAACGATCGATGCGGATCCAGGAGGTCCACCCGAATGAAGATCGCTGTCTGTGTGAAGTACGTGCCGGACGCACAAGCGGACCCGCGGTTCGCCGCCGACCACACGACCGATCGTGCGGGCGTGGAGGGTCACCTGTCCGAGCTCGACGAGTACGCCGTGGAGGAGGCACTCAAGATCAGCGAGGCGCAGGGCGACAGCACGGTCACCGTGGTGACGGTGGGGCCGGGGCAGGCGGCGGACGCCGTCCGCAAGGCGCTCCAGATGGGTGCCGACGCCGGGGTGCACGTCGTGGACGACGCGGTGCACGGTTCCGACGCGCTCGCCACCTCCCTGGTCCTGGCCAAGGCCCTGGGCAAGCTCGAGTACGACCTGGTCCTGACCGGAATGGCGTCCACCGACGGCGTGATGGGCGTGGTCCCCGCCATGCTCGCCGAGCGCCTCGGGCTGCCGCAGGTGACCTACGCCGGCTCGCTCGAGGTATCCGGCGGCACCGTGCGGATCCAGCGGGAGGGCGACACCAGCACCGAGGTCGTCGAGGCTCCGCTCCCGGCCGTGGTGAGCGTCACCGACCAGATCAACGACCCGCGGTACCCCTCCTTCAAGGGCATCATGGCGGCCAAGAAGAAGCCGGTACAGACCTGGTCCCTGGCCGATCTGGGCGTCGCCGCCGACGAGGTGGGCGCCTCGGCCGCCTGGAGCGTCGTCGACGGCATCACCGCCCGTCCGCCGCGACAGGCGGGTGAGATCGTCACTGACGAGGGCGACGGTGGTCAGAAGCTGGTGGCCTTCCTCGCGGGCGCGAAGCTCGTCTGATCCGACCGACCCGACCAGACTCATCCAAGGGGTGTCATGTCCCAGATCCTCGTGCTCGTCGACCACGTCGAGGGGTCGGTGCGCAAGACCACGACCGAGTTGCTGACGATCGCTCGGCGCTTCGGCGAACCCGCGGCCGTGTTCATCGGTCCCGGCTACGACCAGGCGGCGAGCACCCTCGCCGAGTTCGGTGCGACCACCGTGTACCAGGTCGATGGCGTCGTCGACGACTACCTGGTCCTCGCCAAGGCCGAGGCCCTGGCCGCGGTGGTCGAGGCAGCCGGTGGGGCCGGTGCGCTCGGCGGCATTCTGATCACGTCCACCCCCGAGGGCAAGGAGATCGCCGGCCGACTGGCCGTCAAGCTCTCGTCGGGCATCATCACCGACGCGGTCGACGTCCAGGCGGGTCCGGACGGCGCGCCGACGACCCGGCAGGGCGTGTTCGCCGGCAGCTTCGTGGTGACCGCCAGGGTGACCAAGGGGGTCCCGATCATCACGGTCAAGCCCAACTCGGCGGCTCCCGAGCCGTCGCCGGTCACCGCGCCGACCGTTACGCCGGTGCCGGTGACGCCGTCCTCGCTGGCGACCGCGTCGAAGATCGTCGAACGCCGGCCGAAGGCCAAGAGCGGGCGGCCCGACCTGTCGGAAGCGGCGTACATCGTCTCCGGCGGCCGGGGAACGAACGGCGACTTCACCGCGGTCGAGGCGTTCGCCGACGCCCTCGGGGCAGCGGTCGGTGCGTCCCGGGCCGCGGTCGACGCCGGTTGGTACCCCCACTCCACGCAGGTCGGCCAGACCGGCAAGCAGGTCTCGCCGCAGCTCTACGTCGCGGCCGGCATCTCCGGGGCGATCCAGCACCGGGCCGGGATGCAGACGTCCAAGACGATCGTGGCGGTGAACAAGGATCGCGAGGCGCCGATCTTCGAGCTGGCCGACTTCGGGGTGGTCGGTGACCTGTTCGCGGTGCTGCCCCAGGCCACCGAGGAGGTCCTCAAGCGCAAGGGCTGACCTCGTGCACCGAACGCGGACAGGCCGGTGCGGTCCGGTCCGGCCTACACTCGCCGCGTGACCGCCTACTTGGACCACGCGGCGACCACGCCGATGCTTCCGGAGGCCGTGGCCGCCATGGCTGAGGAACTCGGGCGGGTGGGGAACGCGTCGTCCCTGCACACCTCGGGGCGACGCGCCCGGCGCGTCGTCGAGGAGGCTCGGGAGGCGATCGCCGCGGCCCTGGGAGCGGGGCCCAGCGAGGTGATCTTCACTGCGGGTGGGACCGAGGCCGACAACCTCGCGGTGAAGGGTCTCTTCTGGGCCCGGCAGGCCGACCGGCCGCGGCGCCGCGTCCTGGCGTCGACGGTGGAGCACCATGCGGTCCTCGATCCGCTGGAGTGGTTGGCCGGCGCCGGGGCCGATGTCCGCTGGCTCGCCGTCGACGAGCTCGGCCGGCTCCGGCTCGACGACCTGGAGGCCGCGCTGGCCGAGAGCCCGGACGACGTCGCCCTGGTATCGGTGATGTGGGCCAACAACGAGGTCGGCACGATCCAGCCGATCGAGCAGGTGGTGGGGCTGGCCCACCGGTACGGCGTCCCCGTGCACAGCGATGGCGTCCAGGCGCTCGGGACCCTCCCGCTCGACTTCGGTGCGAGCGGTGTCGACTGCCTCGCGGTCAGTGCCCACAAGATCGGCGGACCGGTCGGGGCCGGTGCGCTCATCGCTCGTCGGGGGTTGGACCTGGTGCCGGTGCTGCACGGCGGGGGGCAGGAGCGAGGAGCCCGCTCCGGCACGCTGGACGCGCCGTCGGTGCGGGCCTTCGCGGTGGCGGCCGAGCAGACCGTGGGGCAGCGGGAGACGACCGTCGCACGGGTGCTGGCCCTGCGCGACGACGCGATCGACGCCGTCCTGGCTGCAGTGCCCGACGCGATCCTGCGCGGTGATCCCGATCCGGCCGGGCGGCTACCGGGCAACGCGCACTTCACCTTCCCCGGGTGCGAGGGCGACTCGCTGCTGTACCTGCTCGACGCGCAGGGCGTCGAGTGCTCGACGGGCAGCGCCTGCCAGGCGGGGGTGCCGCAGCCCAGTCACGTGCTGCTCGCCATGGGAGTGGGCCCGGTGCAGGCGCGGGGGGCGGTGCGGTTCTCCTTCGGGCACACGTCGGACGCCTCCGACGTGGTGGCGCTCGGTACGGCCATCGGGCCTGCGGTCGCCCGGGCCCGGCGCGCCGGCCAGGCGGCCCTGAGCAGGTAGGACCGAGCAGGTAGGACCGAGCAGGCGGCGGCAGGTCCGGCCGACCGGAGCGGGAGGAGGGCGAGCGTGCGGGTCCTGGCGGCGATGAGCGGCGGCGTCGACAGCGCAGTCGCGGCGGCCCGCGCGGTCGACGCTGGTCACGACGTGGTGGGCGTTCACCTGGCCCTGGCCCGGGACCGGGCCTCGCTCCGCAGTGGGGCTCGGGGCTGCTGCACCGTCGAGGACGCCCGCGACGCTCGGCGCGCCGCCGACGTGCTGGGGATCCCGTTCTACGTCTGGGACCTGGCCGACCGCTTCGAGCAGGACGTCGTGGAGGACTTCGTCGCGGAGTACGCGGCAGGTCGCACGCCGAACCCGTGCGTCCGGTGCAACGAGCGGATCAAGTTCGCGGCCTTGCTGGACAAGGCGCTGGCCCTTGACTTCGACGCGGTGTGTACGGGCCACTATGCCCGGCTCGAGTCCGGTCCTGACGGCGCGCCGACCCTGCATCGCGCGACCGACCCGGCCAAGGACCAGTCGTACGTGCTCGCGGTGCTGTCGGAGGAGCGGCTCCGGCATGCAATCTTCCCGCTGGGCGACACGCACAAGGACGACGTCCGCCAGGAGGCTGCGACGCGCGGGTTGCAGGTGGCGGCCAAGCCCGACTCGCACGACATCTGCTTCATCTCCGACGGTGACACTGCCGGTTGGCTGAGCGAGCGCTTGGGCCGGCAGCCGGGGGAGATCCGGAACCAGGAGGGCGCCGTCGTCGGCCGGCACGACGGCGCGTACGCGTTCACCGTGGGCCAGCGCCGCGGGCTGAGGCTCGGTGTCCCCGCGGCGGACGGGCGCCCCCGCTACGTACTCGACGTCCGGCCGGCGACGAACACCGTCGTGGTCGGCCCGCGCGAGGTGCTGCGGGTATCCACCCTGGAGGCTGCGGCACCGCGGTGGTGCGGCGTACCCCCCGCCCTGGGGGATCGGGTGGGGGCCCAGGTGCGGGCGCACGGCGAGGAGGTGCCGGCCGAGGTGACCCGGTTGGACGACCACCAGGTGGCGATCCGGCTGGAGCGCCCCGTGAGCGCGGTGGCGGCGGGGCAGACGCTGGTCCTCTACGCGGGGACCCGCGTGCTGGGCTCGGGCACCCTCCGGCGGCAGGTGCCCGGGCCCGGCGGCCCGGAGGCCGCGGACCAGCGCGTCACGAGCGCCCTCCCCGGTGGGGTAGAGTTTGTCCAGCCGAAGCCTGGTGGCGGGTCCCGAGAGTCAGAGATCGATTTGACCGTGGGGGAGCCGGAGGGCTAGGTTAGGAGAGTTGCCCCGGAGCTGGTCGAGACATCGGTACCAGTGGTACTGGGCGATCTTCCAAGAGTACGTTCTTCCGCCTGGGAGCAACGGACGCCGTCGGCGGCCGGTCGCAGGTTCGGGAGCAAGGCGATCGTCGATCCGGGTCCTAGAGGTCCGGCGTAGGCGGTTGCCCGCCATCATGATGGCTCTTCTGATCGAAACGCCGATTAGGAGTGACAGAAAAGATGGTGTAACGTAGTGCAGGCAAGAGAGAAACAGGCAAGAGAAACAACAGAAGAGAAACATCCCGTGCGATGCTCGGTGTGAGTGGGTTTCGGGTGTGTCTGTTCCTTGAGAACTCAACAGTGTGCTAATTGTCGATGCCAAGTGATAGTTGTTTGGTGTTGATGATCTCTTTACGAGATTGTTTAGCCAGTTGTCTCGCCTGACCCCCGTCGGGTGGGGCTTTCTCTGTGGTAGCTGACTGGGGCACCTGTTATGTGGTGTTTCGGATTAGTTGTTGATGGAGAGTTTGATCCTGGCTCAGGACGAACGCTGGCGGCGTGCTTAACACATGCAAGTCGA
>DATDMG010000547.1:0-4763 GCA_036518955.1 Kineosporiaceae bacterium
TCGGCACGTGCTGGACGACGACGCCAGCCGGTTCGACGGTCCGGACCGGCTGCTGGCCCCGGTGGACGAGGCGCTGCTGAACCGCGAGGTGGCCGCGGCAGCGCGGTCGGCGATGGATACCCTGCCACCCACCTGGCGATCGTTGATCGAACTGCTGATCCAGGATCCGCCACCCAGCTACGAGGAGATCGGCGCCGACCTCGGGCTGCCCATCGGCAGCATCGGGCCCACCCGCGGGCGCTGCGTCCGCCGGCTCCGGGCCGCCGTGGAGGTGTCCTGAGCTATCGCGTTCAGATCATGCACGACGCAGGGGCGCGGGTCGGGCTCCCCGCTCTCCAGACGCGGGCCTCCGGATGGGAAGCCTATAATGGTTCATGTCCAGCGGACTCCCGCCCGAGCCCCCGGCGCCTCTCAGGGTTCCCGAGCATGTCGTCGACCTGAGCCGGGCAGCCCTCGATCTGCATGATCCTTCGCTGTCCGTAGCCCTGCTCACCTGCGACAGTCTCCTCGACACCGACCTGCCGCTCCCCGACGGCGCGGTGCGCCGACTGCTGTTCCTGCACAGCGATATCTGTGTCGACCTCACGCTGTACGGAGGCGCCGCGCCTGCGCGACTGCAGGTCCGCGTCGTCCGCGAGAGGGGCGCGGGTGACGCCTCCTCCGGGTGCGGCACGAGGGTCGAGCCCGTCGGGTACGAGTTCGCGGAAATGATGACCTTGCGGTGCCGCGTCAAGATTCTCCTCGCCGCCGGCGTCGGTAGCGTCGCCGACCCGCCCTCAGGCCTGACCAGCCTGGTGCTGGCGGGGCCGGCAGACCCGCACCCTGGCCGGCTGCGCACGGCGTGGTTCACCATCTGACCTGTTGCGAAACGAACTGCCATCGCGGCACGAGCAGGCTCGAGCGTCCCTGATACGAAGACTTTCACTGAGCACAATGGCTGCCCCGTGATACCACGGGTCTTCTCCGCAGCCGCTTACCCAGGGCGCCCCCGGAAACACGACGAAAATCACGGACCGCTGTACCGCAGCGTGGTCGTGCGATTATTGTCTGGAGTGGCAGGGAGGGCATCGGGGGATCGCCTTGGTTTTCGGCCCAAGTGGGGGTTGATTCACGATGACGGACACGATGCGGGTTCGGGGTCAGCAGTCGGTGGCGCGGCCGGGGGTTGGCTCGGGGGTGCCGGCCGAGGCGCTTGACGGGATTGACGGCAGTGCTGCGGTTGGTGGCGTTGATGCGGTTAGCGGGGTAGGGGGATCGGGGGTCGGGCGGGGTGTGGTGTGGCAGCGGTGGTACGTGGCGAGTTTGTTGGGGTTGGATGTGGTGGCGTTCTTCCTGGGGGGTCTGGTGGGGCAGTTGGCCCGATTCGCGACGTTGAGCGGGGATTACCGGGGGATCGCTTACCGGGACCTTCTGCTGGCCACCGCCCCGGTGTGGGTGCTGACCCTGACGACCGCACGGACCTACGAGCCCCGCTACCTCGGGATGGGCAGCGAGGAGTTCCACCGGGTCGGCAACGCCGCCGCCCGGTTCACCGCGTTGTTGGCGGTGGTGGTGTTCGTGTTCAAGTGGGACCTGGCCCGCGGCCTGATCGCGATCGCCCTGCCGACCGCCGCCCTGCTCACCCTCACCCTGCGCTACCTGGCTCGCCAACTGGTCCACCGGATCCGCCGGCACGGCCTGGCCACCCATCGGGTCCTGCTGGTCGGCGACGATCCGGCCCGCCAGATCCTGGCCCACCGCCTGCGCACCGCTCCCCACAGCGGGCTACGCGTGGTCGCCCACTGCCCTCCGATCAGCATCGACCCCACGAACCCCAGCGCCCCCGCCGGGATCACCCACATCCGCCAGGCCGTCCAACACGCCGGCGCCGACACCGTCGCCGTCTGCCACTGCCCCGACCTGCACCCCGACACGCTGCGCCAACTCGCCTGGTCCCTGGAAGGCCTGGGTGTGGACCTGCTGGTCGCTCCTGCCCTGACCGACGTCGCCGGCCCCCGGATCAGCATCCGCCCGGTCTCCGGCCTGCCCCTGCTCCAGATCGCCGAACCCGAATTCACCGGCGTCCGCCGCGTGCTCAAACGCCTCCTGGACATCACCCTGGCCAGCCTCGGCCTGATCGCCACCACCCCTCTGCTCCTGGTGATCGCGCTGACCATCCGCCTCACCACCCCCGGCCCGGTCCTCTTCCGGCAAACCCGCATCGGCCGCGGCGGACACCACTTCACCATGTACAAATTCCGCTCCATGTACACCGACGCCGAAACCCGCCTCACCGAACTGGCCACCCACAACGACCACACCGACGGCGTCCTGTTCAAAATGCGCCATGACCCCCGCATCACCGCCATCGGGCGGCACCTGCGCCGCTACTCCCTCGACGAGCTCCCCCAACTCCTCAACGTCGTGGCCGGCCACATGTCCATGGTCGGTCCCCGCCCACCCCTTCCCCACGAAGTCGCGCGTTACGAACCCGACACCCACCGCCGACTCCTGGTCAAACCCGGTCTCACCGGCCTCTGGCAAGTCAGCGGCCGCTCCGACCTCCCCTGGCACGAAACCGTTCGCCTCGACCTCTACTACGTCGAGAACTGGTCCGTCGCCCTCGACACCGAAATCATCTGGAAAACCATCGGCGCCGTCCTCCGCGGCAAAGGAGCCCGATAACAACCGTGCCGGCGTCCCGGCATCGGCTCCGGGCCGGGCCGGCAGCGCTGCTCAGATCGCTGTGCCGCCGGGCACCGGTGCACGACGAGGTATGGACCTGGTATGGACCCGCCCGTCGTTGCTGCGGTGGACGATGTGCTCGGCGGAGGAGACGGCACCCGGGTGAGCGACCGGGTCACCGCCGGGCGGCGGCCAGCGCGCCGCGCCCTGGGGGAGGCCAGAAAGCGGTGGCGTGGGTCACGCCACCGCTTTCTGGCCGGCGGACCGTCGGGACGAGCCGCCGGTCCGCCCGGCGGGTTCGCGGGTGGCGGCGGTCGGACGGCTGACGGACGGGCGCCGACCGGGCTGTACCGGCGCCGACTGGTGCCGGGAGCGACGACTGCCGGACCCCGGCCGGGTGGAACCCGAGGTGCGCGGACGGCAGGCCGTCGCCGGCTCGGCCAGCATCACCCGCAGCCGCGCCAGCGCCCGCTGCCGGACCGGCCCGATCGAGCCGATCGGCATGCCGAGGCGTCGGCTGATCTCCTGGTAGGACGGTTCCTCGGGAAGCATCAGCATCTCCAGCAGTCGCCGGTCCCGGGCGGGGAGGGTCCGCAGGGCCTGGCGGAGCCGCTCGAGCTGAAGCTTCGTCGCGACGCGTTCGGCGACGTCGCCGGCGTCCGGGTCGACCATGTCGAAGCCCTCGACGGTGGTCTCCCGGGTGCGCCGCCGGCTGGTCGCCAGGGCCGCCCGGGTCGCCGTCGTGCTGAGCCAGCCCGGCAGTCGCTCCGGATCGCGGATGCGTCCCAGGTTCTCCACCAGCCGGAGCCAGGTGATCTGGACGACGTCAGCGGCGTCGTGGGACTGCAGGCGGTACTTGCCGACGACGTAGTGCAGGAGTCGGTCGTTCTGCGCCACCAGGGTTCCCCAGGCAACGGGATCTCCGGATCCGGCGGCCTCCAGGAGCGCGGCCCAGGTGGGCGGGGCCGGGCAGGACGTGTCGGTGGTGACCGGGCCGGAGAGGGACGGGCGGTTCGAGGTGAGCTCGGTGGCGGGCATGGATCACCCTTCGATCGCTGGGCCAGGGGCCGAACCCCTTCCCCGACCCAGGCGTCCGGCGCAGGCCGGGGGCCGGGTGCGCGGCTCGGCGCTCGGCCACCTTTCCGCCTGGGTCTAAACCTCGTCTTGCAGCGAACGGCCGCGGGATGCAAGGTGAGCAGGTGGCGTAGCGGTTTCCGGTTGGTCCCTGCCCGGCCGGACTCCCGACGGGGCGCGGAGCACCTCGGCCAGTCGCCGGGTCGCGGGGGAGGCGAGGAACTCCTCCAGCGGAACCGGCCGCGGCCCGGACGGCGTCGGCACGGCCAACGGCATCCGCCAGTTCGGGTACCGGTCGGTCCCGGGCAGATTGGGCTGTCGTAGGTCGCCCAGTGCATCGCCGGGGCAGGCGAGCAGGATCTGGCACGGGGTCCGGGCGAGGACGGCGTGCAGGGCCAGCACGATCTCCTGCGCGTCGGGAGGTTCTCCGTCCGGAACGAGAGGTTCTCCGTCCGGAACGAGCGGTAGCAGGCCTTCCGTCCGGAGCAGGTCGAGCAGGGCCTGGCGTTCCTCCGCGGCCCGGGCGGCCTCCACCGCCTCGCCGTGCCCGAGCAGGCCGACCTCGGCACGCAGCCGGACGTGGTCACCGGTGAGGAACCCCGCCGCGGTGGGCAGGTCGTGGGTCGTCACCGACGCCGCGGCTGCCGCCCGCCACTCGGCAGGACGCCGAGGTCGGCTCGGGTCCGACGCGTCCCGGGCGAACCACAACACCTCGCTGCCGAGGATCCCGTGGTCGCTCAGGGCCCGAGCCACGTAGGGCGGGACGGTTCCCAGGTCCTCTCCGATGACCATCGCCTCGGCCCGGTGCGCCTCGACGGCCAGCGCCGCGAGCAGTGCCTGGTGGTCGTAGTGCACGTACGTGCCGGCGGCGGCGCCGGCTCCGGCGGGGATCCACCAGAGCCGGAACAGCCCGAGGATGTGGTCGATCCGGACGCCCCCGGCGCCGCACAGCGCCGCCCGGAGCACGTCGCGGAAGGGCGCGCAGCCCAGGTCGGCCAGCCGGTGGGGGTTCCAGGGCGGCAGGC
>DATDMG010000548.1:0-7260 GCA_036518955.1 Kineosporiaceae bacterium
GGCCGGGTCGACGCCGCGGGCCGCCGCCGGGCGGCCCGCGCTGGGGCACGGGCGGGCCGCGGCCCGGGCCGCCGGGGGCGCCCCCGGCGGCCCCGGCGAGAGCCCGGTGACCGGCCCGGGGGCCGTCGCCGCGGCCCCGCCCGCCAGGGTCGGCGGACCCCTGATCGCCGCCGACGTGATCCGTGCCCTGCCCGCCACCGTGCGCGAGCTGCTGGCCCGGCGGGTGGGGGCGACCGGCGCGGTGGGACACTGACGGGTGAGACACTGACGGGCGTGATCCCGGTGTCCGCGGCGCTCGCCGACGTGCCGGCGCGAGGGCTCCCCGGCAGGCCGGGGGGCCTGCCCGCCGGCCTGCCCGCCGGCGCCCTGGTCGACCTGGACGCGATCGCCGAGAACGTCGCGGTCCTGCGCCAGGCCGCCCGGGGGGCGGCGCTGATGGCCGTGGTGAAGGCGGACGGGTACGGCCACGGGATCATCCCGGCGGCCCGCGCCGCGCTGCGGGGCGGCGCCGACTGGCTCGGCGTGGCGCAGCTCGCGGAGGCGCTCCAGGTGCGTGCCGCGGGCATCACCGCGCCGGTCCTGGCCTGGCTCACCGTACCCGGGGACCGCTTCACCGAGGCCGTGGCCGCCGGTGTGGACGTCGGCGTCTCGGCATCCTGGACCGTCACCGAGGTGGCGGCCGCGGCACGGGCCACCGGCATCCCGGCGCGGGTGCATCTGAAGGTCGACACCGGGCTCGGCCGCGGCGGTTGCCCGGTGGCCGACCTGCCTGATCTGCTCGCCGGGCTGCTGCGCCACCAGGCCGAGGGGACGGTCCGCCTGGTGGGCCTGTTCTCCCACCTGGCCTGCGCGGACACTCCCGGCCACCCGTCGGTCGCCGGGCAGGTCGCCGCGTTCGCCGCCGCGGTCGCGCTGGCGGAGCGCGCGGGCGCCCGCCCGGAGCTGCGCCACCTCGCCAACTCGGCGGCCACGCTGGCGGTCCCACCGGCGAGGTTCGACCTCGTCCGGCCCGGGATCGCGGTCTACGGGCTGAGCCCGATCCCCGACCTGGCGACCAGCGCCCAGCTGGCGCTGCGCCCGGCGATGTCCCTGCTGGGGCGGGTGGCGATGGTCAAGGACGTGCCGGCCGGGCAGGGGGTGTCCTACGGGCTCACCCATGTGACCGCGGGGGACACCCGGCTGGCGCTGGTCCCGCTCGGCTACGGGGACGGGCTGCCCCGGCACGCCAGCGGCGCCGGGCCGGTGCTGCTGGCCGGCCGGCGGGTGCCGATCGCGGGCCGGGTCTGCATGGACCAGGTCGTGCTCGACCTGG
This sequence comes from Kineosporiaceae bacterium, assembly GCA_036518955.1. Taxonomy (GTDB): domain Bacteria; phylum Actinomycetota; class Actinomycetes; order Actinomycetales; family Kineosporiaceae; genus DATDMG01. The sequence goes on from DATDMG010000548.1 coordinate 1,313, forward strand.
GCGGTCGTGACGTCGACGTCCGGGCCGGCGACGTCGCCGTCCTGTTCGGCCCGGGCCGGGACGGCGAGCCGACCGCCCAGGACTGGGCCGACGCCGCCGGGACCATCAGCTACGAGATCGTGACCCGGATCGGGGGGCGGGTGCCGCGGCACTACCTCGGCACGGCGAGCGGAGGGGGGATCGATGGGTGATCCCGAGGACACCCCCGGCGCGACCGGGCGCCGGCCCCGGGTCGGCCTGTTGTCGCTCGGCGCCGGCCTGGCCGCGGCCGGGGTGGGGGCCGCGCTCGGTGTCGCCGCGGAGCGGCTGGCCGTCGGCCGGCCGTTGCTGCCGCCGTCCGATGACGACGGGCCGGGCTACGGCGAGGACTACGGCGGCCTGCACGTCCCTGGCGTCGTCGTCGGCGCGGACGACGGGACGCCGATCCACGTCGAGATCGAGGAGCCGGACGCCGCCCATGCCGCCCGGATCGCCCGGGGTGAGCAGGCGCCGCTGACCGTCGTCCTCAGCCACGGCTACGCGCTCTCGATGGACTCCTGGCACTTCCAGCGCAAGGCGCTGCGGGGGCGCCACCGGATGGTGCTGTGGGACCAGCGCGGCCACGGCCGCTCCGGGACCGGCCCGCCCGGTTCGGCCACCATCGACCAGCTGGGCCGTGACCTGGCGGCGGTCATCGACGCGGTGGCGCCCGACGGTCCGCTGGTGCTCGTCGGGCACTCGATGGGCGGGATGACGGTGATGGCGCTCGCCGACCGCCGTCCGGAGGTGTTCGCCGAGCGAGTGGTGGGCGTGGCACTGGTGTCCACCAGCGCGGGCGGCCTCGCGGACGTCGACTTCGGCGTGGCCGCGTTCGGCCCACTGGTGCAGCGGCTCGCGCCGGGCGCCCTGCGCACGCTGAACCGGACGCCACGGCTGGTCGAGCGGGCCCGGCGGCTGGGCAGCGACCTGGAGGCAGTGCTGGTGCGCCGCTGGTCGTACGCGTCGGACGTGCCCCCCGCCCTGGTGGCGTTCACCGCTCGCATGCTCGCCGCCACCCGCCTGGAGGTCATCGCGGACTACCTGCCCACCTTCTCCGAGCACGACAAGCGGGCCGCGCTCGCCGCGCTGGACGGGATCGAGGTGCTCGTCATCGTCGGTGACCGCGACCTGCTGACCCCGGCCGCGCACAGCGAGGCGATCGTCGAGGTGCTGCCGGGGGCGGAGCACGTCGTCGTCCGGCACGCCGGCCACCTGTTGTTGCTGGAGCACCCGGAGGTCGTCAACGAGCACCTGGCCGGGCTGGTCGACCGGGCCCTGCGGTCCTGGCCGAAGGGCGGGGCGCGGCCCGGGCGGCGCATCCGGCTGCCCGGCATCCGGCGGACCGTGACGTCGCTGCGGGGGGCGGGCTCCCGTGGCCGTCGGGGTGGGCGGCAGGGCGAGCAGGGCCGCGCGGACGGCGCCCGGCGGCGCGGCCGGGGCCGGCGCAGCGACGGTGCCGCATGACGACTGCGGCCACGCTGTCGATCCCGACCGCCGACGAGATGCGGCGGCTCGGCGAGCGGCTCGCGGCGCTGCTCCGCCCGGGTGACCTGGTGGTGCTGACCGGAGACCTCGGTGCCGGCAAGACCACCCTCACCCAGGGCATCGGTGCCGGCCTCGGCGTCCGTGGCGACGTGACCAGCCCGACCTTCGTGATCGCGCGGGAGCATCCCTCGCCGACCGGCGGCCCGGCCCTGGTGCACGTCGACGCCTACCGGCTGGGGTCCCTGGCCGAGGTGGACGACCTCGACCTGGACAGTGCGCTGGAGGACTCGGTCACCGTGGTGGAGTGGGGATCCGGCCTGGTGGAGGGGCTCGCGGAGAGCCGCCTCGAGGTGCGGCTCGCCCGCTCCCGGGGCTCCGGTCACGGCGCGGGCACCGAGGACCGCGCGGTCGAGATCGTCGGCCACGGGCCGCGCTGGGCCGGAGTCGACCTGCCGGTGACGCCGGGAGCCGAGGGATGACCCTTCTGCTGGCGCTCGACACCTCGGGGCCGGCCGTGACCGCCGCCCTGCACGACGGCGTCCGGGTGGTGGCGGCCGCGCACCACCACGACGCACGGCGGCACGCCGAACTGCTCGCAGCGACGGTGTCGGAGGTGCTGGCGGCCCAGGCCCGGGTGCCCGCGGAACTCACCGGCGTCGTCGTCGGGGTCGGGCCCGGGCCGTTCACCGGGCTGCGGGTCGGGGTGGTCACCGCGCGGGTGCTCGGTGCGGCGCTCGGTGTCCCCGTGTCCGGCGTCTGCTCGCTGGACGCCCTGGCCGAGGCGGCGCCGGCCGGCCTCGGCGCGTTCCTGGTCGCGACGGACGCCCGGCGCCATGAGGTGCACTGGGCACGGTACCGGCGGGACGGCGACGGGCACCCGGTCCGTGCGGACGGCCCCTGCGTGGCCCGCCCGGCCGACGTCCCGACCGGCGGCCTGCCGGTCGTCGGCCGGGGTGCGCTGCTGTACCCCGGACAGCTCGGGGAGCCGCCGGCGGGCGCCCCCCTGGACGTCGACGCGGCCGCCCTGGCGCGGCTCGGCGTCCGGGCCTCCGGTGTGCTGCTCCCGCCCGAGCCCCTCTACCTGTGCCGGCCGGACGCCGCCGAACCCGGGGCGCGCAAGCGGGTGCTGCGGTGACCGCGGGTGCCCGGCCGGCCCACGGTGCCGTCGCCCTGCGCCGGTTGCGCTGGTGGGACGTCGCGGCGGTGGCGGAGCTGGAGCGCGGGCTCTTCGGCGGCACGGCCTGGAGCGCGGAGACGTTCTGGTCAGAGCTGGCCCAGCCGTCCCGGTGGTACGTGGTGGCGCAGACCGCCGACGGCGCGCTCGCCGGGTACGCCGGGGTGATGGTGACCGGCGCGGAGGCGGACGTCCAGACCGTGGCGGTGGCGCCGGCCGCCCAGGGGTGCGGGGTGGGTGCCCGGTTGCTCGCGGCGCTGGTGGAGGAGGCCGGCGCCCGCGGCGCGACGAGCCTGCTGCTGGAGGTCCGGGCCGACAACGCCCCGGCGATCCGGCTCTACCGGCGGTTCGGGTTCGAGCGGATCGCGGTCCGGCGGCGTTACTACCAGCCGGACGACGTGGACGCGCTGGTCCTGCGGCTGCGGCCGCTGCCACGGACCGTTCCGGTGGGTGCGGGGCCGGCGGACGCCGCGTCGTAGGCTTCCCGGGTGACCGACGCACCGCTCGTGCTGGGGATCGAGACCTCCTGCGACGAGACCGGGGTCGGTCTGGTCCGCGGGACGCGCCTGCTGGTCGACGTGGTCGCCAGCTCGGTCCAGGAGCACGCCCGGTTCGGGGGCGTCGTCCCCGAGGTGGCCAGCCGCGCGCACCTGGAGGCGATGGTCCCGACCATCGAGCGGGCGTGCGCCGGGGCGGCGGTGACGCTGGCGGACGTCGACGCGCTGGCGGTCACGGCCGGTCCAGGCCTGGCCGGGGCGCTGACGGTGGGGGTCGCGGCGGCGAAGGCGCTGGCCCTCACGCTCGGCGTGCCGCTGTACGGGGTGAACCACCTGGCCGCGCACGTGGCCGTCGACACCCTCGAGCACGGGCCGCTGCCGCGGCCCACGGTCGCCCTGCTGGTCAGCGGCGGCCACTCGTCACTGTTGCTGGTCCCGGACGTGACCGCGGACGTGCGCCCGCTCGGCCGCACCATCGACGACGCGGCGGGTGAGGCGTTCGACAAGGTGGCCCGGCTGCTCGGCCTGCCCTTCCCCGGCGGCCCCCAGGTGGACCGGGTCGCCAGGGCGGGCGATCCCGCGGCGGTCGCCTTCCCACGGGGCCTGACCGCCCGGCACGACCTGGCGCGGCATCGGTTCGACTTCTCCTTCTCCGGACTCAAGACCGCGGTCGCCCGGTGGGTGGAGGTCCGCGAGGCCGCGGGTGAGCCGGTCCCCGTCGCGGACGTCGCGGCGAGCTTCCAGGAGGCGGTCGTCGACGTCCTCACCCGGAAGGCGATCGACGCGTGTACCGAGCACGGGGTGGACCACCTGCTCATCGGCGGCGGGGTGGCTGCGAACTCGCGGCTGCGTGCGCTCGCCGAGGAACGTTGCGCAGCGGCCGGGATCCGGTTGCGGGTGCCGCGACCGGGCCTGTGCACCGACAACGGTGCGATGGTCGCCGCACTCGGCGCCTTGTGCGTCGCGGGTGGCCGGACGCCGTCGGCGCTGGGCCTGCCGGTCGACTCGTCGCTGCCGGTGACACAGGTGCTGGTGTGAGGCGCTCCGGTCCGATCCCGGTCGTGCTCGACGTCGACACGGGTGTGGACGACGCCTGCGCGCTCCTGCTCGCGGCGCGCCACCCCGGCCTCGATCTGCGCGCCGTGACGTGCGTGGCCGGGAACGCGGCCGTCGACCAGGTGGTCCGGAACACCCTCACCGTGCTGGCGATCGCCGGCCGGGACGACGTCCCGGTGGGTCGCGGCGCCGATCGCCCGCTGCTGGAGCCGGCGCGTCCGGCGCGGCACGTGCACGGCGAGGACGGGATGGGTGACCTGGGCCTGGCCCCCGCCGGGCGCCGGGCCGACGCCCGGCACGCCGTCGTCCTGCTGCGCGACGTCCTCACCGAGGCGGCGGCGACGGGCCGCCGGGTGACGCTGGTCCCGCTGGCGCCGCTGACCAACGTCGCCCTGCTCCTGCGCACCTACCCGGAGGCGGCGGCCGGGCTGGCCAGGATCGTGTTCATGGGCGGGGCCGCGCTGACCGGCAACGCCACCGCCGCCGCCGAGTTCAACGTCTGGCACGACCCGGAGGCCGCCGCGATCGTGCTGGAGGCCGCCGCGCACCTCGGCGTCCCGGTCACCATGTACGGGCTCGACGTCTTCTACCGGCCCGTGGTGACGCGCGCCCAGGCCGAGGCGCTGCGCTCGGTGGCCGGTGCGGCGCCGCGGCTGGCGGGGGACCTGATCGCCTTCCAGTGCCAGCGGTTCGACGCCGACGCCGCCTCGATCGGCGACGCCGGCGCGGTGTGCGCCGTCGTCGAGCCGGGCGGCCTGATCACCCGCCGGCTGCCGGTCCGGGTCGAGTTGACCGGATCGTGGACGCGCGGGCAGACCGTCGTCGACCAGCGCGAGTGGGCGGGCGACCTGGCGCACGACCCGCACGGGCGGGGCAGCGCCCTGATCGACGTCGCGCTGGGCGTGGACGGCGACCGCTACGCGGCCCTGTGGCTGGACACCGTCGCGACGAGCGGCCGGCCGGCCGACACGTCGACGGGCTGACGTCGACGGCGCTCAGCCCCCGCCCTCGCCCGGCGGGCCGGCCCGGGCCGCCTCAGCCGACCGCCTCAGCCGACCGCCTCAGCCGGCGCCGTCCAGCCGGACGAACCGGTAGCCATGGGCCTGGTACAGGTCGATGATCCGGGACACCGCGGCGACGCCGGCCTGCCGGGAACCGCCGCCGTCATGCATGAGGATGATCGGGTGCGGCTGGGACAGGCCCGCCGCGACCCGGGCCACGATGGTGTCGGTGATCTGGGCCTGCTGCCGCGCCGATCCGCGGTGGGAGCCCTGCAGCTGCCAGTCCCGCGGGTCCACCGACCAGAGGGCCACGGCCATCCCGAGCGCGTGGGCGGTGGGCAGCAGCGTCGCCGGCAGGAACCCGCCCGGCGGCCGGAACCAGCAGACGGGCTTCCCGGTGGCCTGTCCGATCGTCTGGTTCGTCTGGTCGATCTCGGTGCGCAGGTAGGCGCTCGTCCAGCCGCCCCGTACCTGGCGCGGGTAGGCGTGGTGCCAGGTGTGGTCGCCGATCAGGTGCCCCCCCGCGGACTCCCGGGCCACCAGGTCGGGGTGGGCCCGCGCGTTGCCGCCGATCACGAAGAACGTGGCCCGGACGCCGCGAGCCGCCAGGACGCCGAGCAGCGCGGCGGTGTCGTCGCCGGGACCGTCGTCGAAGGTGAGGGCGATCGTGCGGCCGGCGCCCGGCGCCTCGGTCACCGTGCCGCCGCGGGGCTCCGG
>DATDMG010000549.1:0-3369 GCA_036518955.1 Kineosporiaceae bacterium
CGCCGGGACCGACGCCTCGGCGACGAGCTGGCGACGCAACGCGGCGAGGACGACGACACGCCAGTTGGTCGGGAACGGGTACTCGGGGGCCGCAGGTGCGGCAAGGATGGTGCTCACGGTCCGGGTCTCCTCCGGGTCGAGGGCCCGGCCGGCGCTGAGATCGCCGCGTCCGGGCCCGCCTTGTCTGCGGTGAGGGCGGGTAGCAGTTGGGGTAGCAATTCGCCGCTATTCGCAGACGTTCAGGAGGGCCCCGAATGTGCCTCTGATCAGCCGAAACGTATTTCCGCGAAACTCCACGAATCGCAATCCGATTAACTCGTAATGCGTAGGTCGTGGGTTCGATTCCCACAGGCGGCTCAGGGGTTGACCTGCAGTGATTCTCGGTCCTGAGATCACCGATCTTGGGGCGGGTAGCAGTTTGGGTAGCAGTTGCCTTGATCGTCACTGCCACAGCACCCCCTCGATCCGCTCCGAGGCGACCCCCGTCATGCCCGCCGACACGTGCTGGTACCGGTGCGTCATCGACGTCTTCGAGTGGCCGAGGAGCTCCGCGACGACTCGAGTGGGCACGCCCGCTTCCAGGAGGAGAGTCGCGTTCGTGTGCCGGGCCAGGTGTGTGCCGCCGACCTTCACGCCGGCCGTCTCCAGGATCTCGGTCCAGGTAGCGAAGTCGGCCCGAGGGTCGAGCCGCCGACCGGTCACCTGACGGAACACCAGCGGCCCGAACTCCCGGTCATCCGTCCAGAACGACCCTGCCGCCAGGCGTTCGGCGTCCTGCGCCTCCCGGTGGTACTGCAGCGCCAGGACCAGGGGCAGGGACAGGCTCACGGCTCGGGGTTTCTTGCTCTTCGGGTACGGGATGAGCTGGATGCCGCCGCCGACGCGCTGCGGGCAGCGGATCGGCTGAGCCTGCCCGCACGCGTACACGTTCCGCTCGATCGTTCCGCCGCGGTGGCCGACGGTCTTAGTGCCCACCGGATCGCCGCACCCATGCTGGGCAGGAAGCCGCCGCAGCTGTCGCCGGATCGTCGCCACCCCGGTGCCGTTGTCCAGGTTCAGTGCCAGGTCGGGCCACTGGATGCCGAGAGCCTCCCCCTGACGGCAGCCCACCTCGAGCTGGAACGCCCAACGAGCGGCGAGCCGATCCTTGAGTGCCACGGCCAGCACCTGTCGGGCCTCGTCGGCCGACAGCGCATCCGCTTCGGTCTGCGGAACGGACGGCGCGTCCACGAGCGTGCACACGTTCCGCCGCACTCGGCCGCGCTGCTCGGCCACCTTCAGGGCCCGTGACAGGATTCGGAAGACCTTCAGCACGGTGGCGGGTGCCATGCCCTGACGCTTCAGCTTGCGCAGGAACGCCTCGACGTGCTCCGGCTCCAGGGCGGCGAGGCGGTGCGCGCCCAGGCCCGGGATGATGTGCCGCTCGACCAGCGGCCGGTAACCGGACATCGTGCCCTCGGTCACCCGCTCGGCCGCGATGTTGTCCAGCCAGTACAGGATCCACTGGGCGACGGTCCACCGCTCGCCCGCGGGGAGCGCGTTGCCCGTGTCTCGCTGCCGCTCCAGCTCGCGGACCTTCTTGGTTACCTCGGCCTCGGTCTTGCCGGTGCGCTTCCGGCGATCAGGGGTCCCGTTGGGCCTGAGCCCCATCGTCACGAACCCGAGCCACTTCCCCTCGGCGTCCGAGTAGAAGATGCTCGACCGGCCGTTGGAGACCCGGGAGCGCTTCTGCTCGGTCATGCTCGGCCCTTCTGACCTGGGGGGAGGAAGCCGCGGCGCCGGGCCTCTGCCACCCATCGATGGATCGTCCGAGCAGGAACGCCGGCTTCCTCTGCAAGCACAGGGGCCACGGCCCGCGTTCGCGTCATCACCTCGTTGTAAGCGTCTGCGACGCGTCGGTAGAAGTCGTCAGTGTCCTTCCCCGTGGGGCGGCGTAGCGGTTCACGCCCAGCTGGCTTGTCGTGCACGCCGAGGCCGAGTGACGCAGCAAGCATGGAGCCTGGAGGGACGAGAGAGGTCGCCACCACCGCGGCGGGCCGGCCCCACTCGCGGTTGGGGTCGTCGGGGGCTTCCCATGCGGCGACGATCGCCCGGTCGAGGGCGTCGTCGCTGTCGGCACGCGGGTGCCATTCGGTCAGTTCGCATTCCAGGTCGGGGAGCTGGCGCGCAAAGAACTCGATCCTGCTCATCGGTAGGTCCCTGAGGATCACTGGCGCGTCATCGCCGTACGCGCAGATGGCGACGATCTCGCGCTTGCCACCTCTGCGGACTGTTCGGATCAAGAGCAGCCCATCGAAGCCGTGCATGAGGACTCGAGCCCAGGGGGCTGGCCCATCAAGGGCGGTCCATTGAACGGCCAACACCGCAGCTTCCACGTCGCCCATCATGCCGCCCCCCTCGGGGGTACCCGGGTAAGTCGAGGCGGTTGTCAGTACCTGCATTGGGGCAGCTCCCAGGTGAGATGGCGTCTCTTGCTCGCGTAAGTCTGCACCGAATCACCGCGTAGGTCAACGGACTTGCGCGGACCACGGTGAATGGAGCACTATGCATCCGAGCAAGTCGCAGTGACTTGCTCGGACATTGGAGCCCCCGTGATCGACACGACCGTCCCAGTCCCACTGCTGACCGTGCCCGAGGCCCGCGCACGCCTGCGCGTCGGCAACACGACCATGTTCCGGCTGCTGGGCGACGGCTCGATCCGATCGATCAAGATCGGTCGGCGGCGACTCGTCCCGGAGTCGGCGCTCGTCGAGTACGTCGCCCAGCTCGAGCACGCGCGGCACCTCAGCTCCGGCTGATCCCCCGCCTCGCCCCGCCAATCCCCCCGCCCCAAACACCCGAAGGAGCCCACGATGACCACCACGACCACCGCCCCCACCGTCCGCGTCCCGCGCCCGAGCTGGGCCGTCCGCACCCTGAGTGCCGACGGGGCGGAGGTCGATCACGTTTCCGGCCGGGTCGACCTGGTGGCGACGGACACCCGGCCTGCGACCAGCCTCCAGCTGGTGCGCGCGGACCGGATCGCCATCGACGACCGGGGGGTGGCGATCACCCCGGGCCACGTCCGCGTCGAGATCGAGCACCTGGACCGCGACGTCCCCGTCGACCGCGCCCGGACCCTGCTCGCCGGTGATGGTGCGGCCCTCCGGGCGCTGGACGCCCTGGTCGGCGACGAGCACGACGAGTGAGCCTCAGCCCCGGACCTGCCGGGATGGCGCCCGATCGACTCGGGCCCGGGGCGCGACATGACGTCCGTACACACGCTGCGGCCCTCCGCCTACCGGTAGGCGGAGGGCCGCGAGAGGAGCCACGGTGCCACCACGCACCGCCGCCATGGTGCCCGATCGAGGGCACGGCACGCCACCGGGC
>DATDMG010000550.1:0-7277 GCA_036518955.1 Kineosporiaceae bacterium
GGCGCTGCCCGGCGTCGTGGGACTCTTCGGTCGCGCTCCCCAGCGCGCCACGGGGCGTGCCGCGGACGGCCGGCCCGCCGGGTGGCGAGGGGCGTTGCAGGTCGCGGACTGCCGCAGTCTCGGGCACGTCTCGGTCGAGGACTGGCAGGCCGTCGTCAGCGGCCAGGTGAGCGCCGCTCCTGACTCCGTCGCTCCCGGCTCGGCCGAGGGCGAGGCCGGGGCGGCCCGGCCGGCCCGGGACGAGCGCCGGGCACAGCGGCAGCAGTCCGCCCTCGACAAGCGCGACGAGCGCCGGCTCCTCCGCGCGCACTTGGACGGCCTGGACGGCGCCGATGACGGGATCGCCCTGCGGATCGCCGACCACGTCGCCGTGGATCGGTGGACCGGCGGTGCGTCCGACAGCGCCCTGTTCACCGTGCTCGAGCCGATGGGCGCCCGCTGGGAGCCGCTCACCCTCACCCTGGACTGCCGGCGGGCCGGCGCCCGGGTCGCGGACGGCGACCGCCTCGCCCTGGCACTGCTCCTCCTCACGTTGCGCGACCTGGCCACCGGCTGGCTCGCCTTCGGGTTCGGCGCCACCCGCGGCACCGGGCAGATCGCGGTGTCCCAGGTCCGGTTCCAGGGTGCCGAGCTCGACGAGCCGTGGGCCGGCCTGGTCACGGCCGGCACGCTCGACGCCGTCCTGGCCGACCCGCCGGACGACGTCCGCCGGGCCATGGACCGCTGGGCCGAGCTGGTGGCCCCCGACGTCATCACGCTCACCGACACCGAGTTCGAGGAGGTCAGCCGGTGACCGCGACGTTGCGTGCCGTGTCTCGCGCCGGGCTCACCGCGCAGGAGGCCCTGTCGTGGTGGCGGTCGGCGCCACCCGGGGCCGGTGACGCCGTCGGCTTCGGGATCTCCGCCGCGCACGCCACGTGGTGGCGCCTCGACGGCGACGCACCGGTCACCTCGGCCGGCCCCGCGTCCCTCGACGCGGTGTACGAGCTGGTCGGGTTCGACGGCACCCGGGAGCTGCGCTGGCGCAACGACCCGGACGGCCAGGGCGGCACCGCGGTCATCCTCGCCGAGGCCGACGACGAGCTCCCGGCCGGCGGTGTCGCCGTCCCTCCGGCCCGGCCCGCGACGCGGCTGCCGCAGGTGCAGCGACGGGTGCTGGCCGGACAGGTACGGCCGCTCGGCGCGGGCTGGCTGCGCCTGACGACCGCCCGTTACGCCCCGGCCGAGATCCCGCTGTCCGCGGAGCCGGGGGTGGACCTGGAGGCGAGCGGCCACGACGCACCGGTCGCCGTCCTGGAATCCGTGGAGTACACGGTCGAGGACGAGCACGGCAACCTCTCCGTCGTCGACCGCCGACATACCCGGATGCGCGTCCTGCCGCGCCACGAGCTGTACCTGGACCTCACGAAGGAGGCGCGCTGATGGTGCCGCAGTACTTCCGGGCGGAGGAACGGACGGCGACCAAGCAGGGCGACGTCATCACCGCCACCGCCTCGCACTCGATCAACCCGAAGGCTGCCGCGAAGCCCCAGCGGTACGCGCGCCGGTTCTGGGACGACGACGTCGCCGCCTGGTTCGCCCAGGCCTCGGACGGCGACGAGGTGGCCGTCGTCGTCCAGGTGACCGCGAACTCGGAGGGGTACCTGTCCCTGAAGAACCGGCCGGTGCTGGCGGCCGTCCCCACCCCGGCCGGGCTCCGCGCCGCGCTCGAGGAGGCCGGAGGCTTCGTCAACCCCTACACGTTCGTCCCGGCGCTCCCCCGTGCGGGCCTGACCGGCGGCCCGGGGGAGACGGGCCTGGGCGACAGCGGACCAGGCGGGCCACCCGACCACTCCCTGCTCGGCAAGGACGAGTGGGTGGGCCGGCTCCGGGTACGGCTGACCACGCTCACGCCCCTGCTGCTACCCGACACCGAACGGGCCCGGACCGACGGCGACGGGCGGCTCACCTTCGACACCCGCCGGGACACGGACGGCGCGCCGCTCATCCCGGGCAGCTCCCTGAAGGGCGCGTTGCGTTCGGCGTACGAGACGGTCACGGCGAGCCGGTTCGGTGTGCTGGGCCAGCACGACCGGCGGCTGGCCTACCGGATCCCCGCCACCAAGGGCATCGACGTCGTGCCCGCCGTCGTCGAAGCCGGCGAGGACGGCCGGAAAGTGTTCCGGCTCTGCCGCGGCGACCCGGCCTGGACGGCGCCGAGCCAGCCCAAGAACGCCGTCCAGGCCGCGGCCTGGGTTCCGGCGTACCGCGGCCAGGAGCGGCACCTGCACCTGGTCGGTGGCTTGCGGGGCGACCTATCGAGCCTGCACGAGAAGGAGGTGGCTGCCCGGCTGCGCCTCTACCAGTACGAGCGGCCCGGCCGGTCGGGCCGCTTCCGGGTGTGGCGGGTCACCCACCTGGCTCCGACGCTGGCCGCCCTCGAGTCGAGTCTGGCCACCGCTCCTCCGCAGGATCCGGGCAGCCCGTCACGATCCCTCTGCCTGGTCGAGAACGTGCCGCCGCGAACGGCCGTCGGCCGGTTGTCGGTCACCCGGCACTCGATCGAGAACAAGCACGACGAGCGGTTCTTCGTCCTCACCGGGGGCGACCAGCGGGTGCCTGTCGACGACGCTCACCGGGAGTTCTGGCAGTCGGTCCTGGACGCCTACCTCGACGCGAAGGACTACAACACGGTGCCGCAGGGCCTGCACCGGTCGCGTCACGTCGACGAGGCCGCACGGCTGCGCGGGCTGCCGATCGGCACGGTCGCCTACGTCGAGCTGGACTCCGCGAGCCAGGCGGTCACGGGCGTGCACCCCGTCATGATCGGCCGGATGCCTTTCGACCGGACGCCGCGCTCGCTCCTGGACCGCTCGCTGCGCGCGGCCACCACCGCAGCCGAGCTCTCCCCTGCCGACCGGCTGTTCGGCTGGGTGGCGTCGTCCACGGCGTCCACGGCGTCCACGGCGTCCACGGGGACAGCGGGGAACGGCCGCAGACGCGCGTCGGGGTATCGGGGGCGTCTCGCCGTCCGGGCCATCACCTGCGCGCAGGACGACTGGAGGGCCGACCTGCCCGAGGGCGGCGTCGTCCTCGCGGCGATGAGCAGCCCCAAGCCCACCCAGTTCCGGTTCTACGCGGCCCGGGACCAGCAGGGCTCGCCGGTCCCGCCGAAGGTGCCGAAGAAGTCGGGCTACACCTCGGGCGCCGGGCTGCGCGGGCGCAAGATGTACCGCTGGCCGGTCGCGTCCCCCGCCTACTGGCAGCCCAGCGGCGCCACTCAGGACTACTCCACCCTGAACGGGCCTCTGGACGGGCCGCAGCGGTACCGGGAGTACCTCGACCCGGGCGCGCCGGCGTCGCAGACGGTCCGATACTCCAGTTGGGTGCGGCCAGGGGTGACGTTCGAGGCGGAGCTGTTCTTGGATGGCGTGCCGACCGCCGAGCTCGGAGCACTGGTCTGGCTGCTCAACCAGGGCGAGAAGGCGCCGTTGCGCCTGGGAGCCGGCAAGCCGCTCGGCTTCGGCGTCCTGGCCTGCACGATCGACTGGGACGGCACCGAACTGCGGGACGGCGCGGCCGTGGCGCAGGGCTGGCGACAGCTCTCCCCGCCGCCGGCAGCGGACACCGGTGCGGTGCGCTCGCTGGCGACGCAGTTCGAAGCCACGGCCACCGCCCACCCCGTCCTGGCCGAGGCCCTGGCCTCGTACCGCAGTGCCACTGCCGGAGTCACTGACCACCCCGTGCACTACCCGCGGCCGGTCGAGCGGCCGCAGCCGGAGAGCTACACGTGGTTCGTCGAGAACGACCGGGTCACCCGGGACGGTGTGACCCGGGGCTGGGCGCTGCCGCACGTCCGTGACCAGGTGCAGCAGTTGCCGTACGTCACTCCGGACCCTGGTCCCGGTCGGGACCAGGGTCGGGGCGCCGGCCGCGCCGGGAACGACCGGGACCGGACCCAGGGGAACCGTAACGGTCAGGGTCGCCAGCCCCAGGGCCGCGGTGGTCCGAGACCCGGCGATGGTCAGCGCCGGCCGAGGTGACGACGCCGGCCGAGGTGACGACGCGGGCCTGCCCCAGGCCCATCCGTGTTTCGGCGCCGATCCCGGCGTAGGGCAGGACGGCGAGCCACCGGCCGATCGTGGTGCGGTGGCCGCCGTCCACGCTGCGGACGCGGTACTCGAGGAGTCCGGTGGTGGCCGTGACGGGCCTGCCGCGCAGGGTGGGATGCACGCAGGCGAGCCGGTGATCGGTGACCTCGACCTGGCAGTCGTCGATGGCCGGGTCCTCGACCGGCGGGCCCCACAGGATCCACTGCTGGCGCAGGTGCCCGAGCACGAGTCCGGGCGTCGGGAACGGCAGGCAGAGGCGGCCGCTGCGGAAGGTGGTGGGGGAGAGGAGCTCGACACCGAACCGCTGGGGCGCGTCCGGCGCGGCTGCGAGCATCTCCCAGGCGGCGCCGCACTCGGGTCGCGCGAGCCGGCCGTCGTCCCACGGCACGCAGCGGACCGGCTGGTTCCCGAGACGTCCGCCTCCGGAGAGTTCGCTCGCGCCGTCCAGCAGTTGGCCGACGAGGTCGTCGAGCAGCAGCCCGATGTCCACGGCGACGAACCCGGGCGGGTGATCGGCCAGGGGGCGCAGGGGGGAGATGGTGTAGGGCTTGCGCGGGCCGTGGTGCGTCTCGGTGTCGAGGTCGCCCTCGAACCAGCGGGAGACCAGCCCGTACACGTGCTCCGGCCGGACGGCGTGAGCATCCCGGACGCGCAGCAGCAGGCTCCAGCGGCTCGGCACAGCGATCATTCTGCCGCAGTCTCGCCCGTCCTGGCACGCGCGGCGCAGATGCCCGCCCTGGTGACGGCGTGGGAGATCGTTCGGCGCAATGATGAGGCCGACGGCGTCCGCAGCTCTGGCGTGGACCGGTTCGCGGCCGATCTCACGAGCAATCTGGAACGGCTGTCCGCGGCGTTGGCGTCGGGACGGTTCCAGCCGGGCGCGCTCATCGGCGTCCAGATCCCCAAGCCCGGCGGTGGTGTGCGCCGGCTGCAGATCCCCCAGGTCGCCGACCGCATCGTGGAGCGCGCGATCGCCGACGCGCTCACGGCGCTGACCGACCCCTGGTTCACCCCGTGGTCGTTCGCGTTCCGGCCCGCGCTCTCCGTCCAGGAGGCACACCGACTGCTCGCCGAGGAACGGGACGACGGTGCGACCCATGTCGTCCGAGCCGACCTTCGGGACTGCTTCGAGTCCCTGAACCGCTCCCGGGTCATCACCGCGCTGACCAGCCGCGTGGACGACGCAGCCCTGGCGGAACTGGTCCGGCGGCTCTGCGCCCGGCCGGCCTGGTGGCGAGGCGCCCTCCGCGACAGCCAACGCGGCGTGGCCCAGGGCTCCCCGCTGTCGCCCTTGCTCTGCAACCTGTACCTGGATGCACTCGACCGGGCCCTGCTGCGCCGCGGCGTCGCAGCCGTCCGGTTCGCCGACGACCTGGCCGCACCGGCCGGTGACCTCCGCGAGGCACAACGGGCCCTGAGAATCCGGGACGAGGAGGTGAAGCGGTTGGGCCTGGAACTTCATCCCGGCAAGACAGCCGTGATGAGTTACGCCGAGGGATTCACCTTCCTCGGCGAGGACTTCGCCGGCCCGTACCCTGGGGCGGACGCCGCTCGGCAGCAACCCGACCGCAGGACCCTCTACGTCGGCCGGCAAGGCTCGTCGATCCACCTGGCCAAGGGCAGGATCGTCGTGAGCCACGACGACGAGGAGTTGCTCTCCGCCCCGCAGACCCACGTCGGACGGATCGTGATCTTCGGGGCGGTCGGGCTCAGCTGCACCCTCCGCTCCCACGCTCTCTACCAGCGGATCCCCGTCGCCTTCCTGTCGCGGCGCGGAACCTACCTGGGCCGGCTGGACAGCGCCGATACCGACGCGATCGGGCTTCGGAGGAAGCAGTACCGCGTCTCGGCCGACGACCTGGTTCGGCGCCCGATCGCTACCGCCGTCGTCCTCGGAAAGATCGCGAACCAGCGGGCACTCCTGATGCGGTACGCCGCCCGAGCAAGTAACCCGGAGAACGTCGTCCGTGCGGCGGACGATCTCGACCGGTACGCGCAGCTGGTCGGTCAGGCAGACGACTGCGGCCAACTGTTGGGGCTCGAGGGCACGGCGGCCCGGCGCTACTTCGAGGTGTTCGCGGAGCTGTTGCCCGAGCACTACACCTTCCCGGGACGAAGGCGGCGACCGCCGACGGACGTCGTGAATGCCATGCTCTCGCTCGGCTACGCGTGCCTGACCGGCGAGGCGGCCGGGGCGATCGCGGCGTCCGGGCTCGATCCCGGGATCGGCATCCTGCACGTGGACGGCGACCGGCCGGGCCTCGCGCTCGACCTCGTGGAGGAGTTCCGCTCGCTGATCGTCGACACGACGGTGCTCAACTGCGCCCGCCGCGGCATCGTCCCGCCCACTGCCACACGACCCGACCCCCAAGGTCGTGGCGTCTTCCTCACGGAGGCGGCCCGAGTGGCCTTCCTGGAGCAGCTGGAGCTCCGGATGCTCACGCTCTTCGGCTACACCCCCGGCCGGGGCCGCGTCTCCTACCGGCGGGCGCTGCACCTGCAAGCACGCCAGCTCGCCGCGCTCATCCGACACGGGAACACCACGTACGAGCCTGTTCGCTGGAGGTGAGGGTGCGCACCATCGTGGCCTACGACATCGCCGACGACGCCCACCGCGCACGCTTCGCCGCCATCCTCGCAGCCTTCGGCGAGCGCATCCAGCAGTCGGTGTTCCTCTGCGAACTGGACGACGAGAGCCGCCGACTCGTGGTCAGCAAGGCGGAGGAGCTCATCGACCATGACAACGACCGGGTCCACCTGATCGCCCAGTGCCCTGACTGCCTCACCCTCCTGCACACGGTCGGGCAGTCGCACGTCCCCAAGGTGGTGGAATATTGGATCGTGTGAACCTTGTCCGCCTTGGTCCAGCTGCGCCCGGGGTCCGGGGGGGGTGGCGGCGTACCGGTCAGTAACCCCCGCTCGCATGCAGGCCCCTGAGCTGCGGAAACACACCCACAGTGCCCGATCCGCGATCTTCATCGATCGCCCACCGGGGTGTCGCGTGCAGGACCCTCCCATCGTCGCAGGTCACGACGCTAGGATGAGGGCAGCCCTTCGGGGCGACCCGCGCACGAGGGCGCATAGAAACGGTGTACTCCTGCACGATCTCCGGGGTGACTGGGCTTCGGGGCGACCCGCGCACGAGGGCGCATAGAAACCCCCCTGCTCGCAAGTTGTTGTCGTTGA
>DATDMG010000551.1:0-7398 GCA_036518955.1 Kineosporiaceae bacterium
CCGCAACGCCGCACCGATCACATCGACGCCGTCCGCCCGGCGCAGCAGGCACGACACCGCCAGCAGCACATGCGTCACCAGGCAGACCCTGCAGCGAGCACGACGCGGCCGCAGATCACCGACACCACGGACCGACCGCCGCCGAGCGTGTCCCCACGGCCCAGGCCGCCCCCGCACGGACAGCACAGCTCACCAGCCCGAAGACGACGTTCGACCTCGACGACGTCGCTACCTACCATGACCACGGGTGCCCTCCAAGCACCAAGCACCGGCCCTCCCGGTCCGGCCAAGGAATGGGGAGGGCCGTTGCGCTGTCCAGAACGTGACCAGGTTGTCGTCGCACACCAACAAAGGGCCACCCCTCAGGCAGCCCCAGTGACCATCATCGCGGCCAGCGCCGCCCCACCGCCGGCCCGTCGTCAGGCGTGATGTCGTTCAACACCGGCCGCTGCCGCTGCCAGCACTGCAAGGACGCCATGGCCAGCTACCGCGCCGCCCGCCGCGCCGCGGGCAAGGACGCTCCCCGCCAGCCGCGGACGGTGATCAGCGACGGGCACATCAGCAACGACTGGTTCCGCAGCAGCGTCTGGGCCAAGGCCCTAGCCAAGGCCGACCTGGGGTTCCACGTCACGCCGCACGGCCTGCGCCACGCCCACGCTTCGTGGCTGCTCGCCGGCGGCGCCGACATACAGGTGGTCAAGGAACGCCTCGGGCACGGCAGCATCACCACCACCCAGACCTACGTGCACACCCTGCCCGGCGCCGACTCCGCAGCCCTGGCCGCACTCGACGCCATCCGAGGCCGCCGGGACTTCACGCCCTCCGCAACCGACGCCGCGCCCGAGCTGCAGACGAACGAGACGACGGGCGATCGGGACGACGAGCTGGCTCAGGTGCGTCAGATGCTCACCGAGATGAAGCACCTGCTCGAACGGAACACCGGAACCGACTGACGGAGGGCCGCCTGCGCGCCGTTTCGGTAAACAAGAGCCCAGGCGACGTAACAAAACTGCGTAATTGAACGGAGCCCACCCTCTCTCCTACGGTCGTCTCATGATGTTGAGCGAGCAGGGGGCGCGAGGGCTGACGCCTGGTTGGCTGACGGGAGTCGCCGCGTCGGTGGTGACCAGGCATGATGCGACGAGTCACGTGGTCGTGACACTGGTGGCGGCGCTGGTCTTCACAGGCTGGGTGATCACATCTGATCTCCGGACGAACCGACTGCGAAGCCTGATCCTTGCTGTCATGGTCCGGCGGGACCGGTCCGGGGCCGGGGCGGACGAGCCGGAGACGGAGGGCAGGGCAACCGAGATCGGTGAGCCGTCGTCCGAGAGCCGCAAGGAGGGGTCGTGGGCCGGCCTGGTCCGCCGCAGGAGGGGCTGACAACCCCTGCCGAGATCGCGCAGGCGCTGGGCGTGACTGTGCAGGCGGTGTCCAACTGGATGGTGCGCTATCCGAGATTCCCTCGGCGGGTCGAGGGCGGCGGCGGGTCGGGGTTGGTGGTCGAGGAGGTGGCCCGCTGGCTCGACGGGCGGCGGATCCATGGGACGGTGCGCCGGGACGATGAAGAGCCAGGGGACACCTATGGCTGGCGATACCGTCGCGTCCTCGGGCTGCCGCCCTCGGCGGGCGCGGCCGCAGGCACTACCGCAGATGCAGGACCCGCACGAGGCGGCGGGCGGTCACGTCGCAAGACGCCGACTGAGGGGCCGTGGGGCGCGGTGATGGGCGAGCTGGATGGCGGTGACAGGGGTACCCAGCAGGATGTCGCCACCGCGCTGTTGTGGTTCAAGGTATCCGCTCCCGGAGAGTGGAAGCTCTCGGCGACCCAAGAGCACAGAGACGTCGCCTCGCGACTCCATCGGCGATGTTCGGCAACCGCCCTGTCGCTGCCCAGCATCTTCAGGGAACAGTGGTGGCGAAATCGCCTGCCGAAGACGGCAATGGCGCTGGACCAGACGCCGGCGGCCGCCCAGCCGCACGCCTTCGCGGTCCTCCTGGACCGGCTCGCCGAGGATCGCCACGACCACCTCGGATGGGTCCTCACGCCCTCCAGCCTGATCGAGACCATGGTCCGGTTGGCCGATCCGCAGCCTGGCGAGACTGTCGTCGACCCCTGCTGCGGCTACGGGGAGCTGCTGGTGGGCGCGGGCCTGTACTCCACTCGTAACGGTGACCGGCGCGGCGCGGAACTACGGGCGGTAGTTCACGACGAGCGCGCCCGGCGTCTCACCATGATGAACGCGCAGGCCGACCATCTGACGATCGACGTGGAGGTGGGCGCGGACCATGTGCTGCGGACCTTCCCCGATGGGTCCCCGGGGCGATGGACGCGCGCGGACGTGGTGCTGACCAATCCTCCCTTCACCCGGGCCGATTGGACCGACGAGGACCCGGCACGGCAGGGAGCCTGGCCCTACGGTCCGCCGCCCCGGCACGAGGCGGCCTTCGCCTGGCTGCAGATCGCCCAGGCCGCCCTGACCAGCTCGGGCCGGGCGGTGGTGGTGATGCCCCCTCACTCGCTCCGTCCCCGCAACCCGCGCGAGCGGCGGATCCTGCGCAACATGGTCGAGGACGGCGTCGTCCGCTGCGTCATCGATCTTCCCGGCCGGATGTTCCGCGAGACCTCGACCCCCGTATCGATCTGGGTGCTCGGAGGCCCTCAACCGCAGACGGACCGGGGCGTGCTGCTCATCGACGCCCGGGACACCACGTCTGGTGAGGGAAGCACACACCGCGTGCTGGACGCCGCGGGCAAGGACCGCATCCTGAAGGTCTGGAACGCCTGGTCGACCGGGCAGGCCGCCGACGAACCGGGCTTCTGCGCTGCTCCCAGCCGCAGCGAGATCCGCGACCGGTCGTACGTCCTCACCCCGTCGAGTTGCGTGCGACCGGCGTCCACCCCCAGCGGCCTTCCAGGCCCAGCTCGTCACGATCCACGCACCCTGGCGGAGCTGCACGGAGAACTCGTCCGGCTCCACGAGCACGCTCGTCACCTCGACGCGTCCGTCGACGCTCAGCTGACGCGCATCTTTCGGGGAGGGCGATCATGACCGCGTTCGAAACGATCTTCGACACTCGTTCAGCGGGCTGGGACACGGCACCGCTGGGGTCGATCTGCGACGTGACCGTCGGTCGGTGCAGGCCGGGTCCGACGCCCAGCGTCGAGGACGGCGTGCCGGTGATCTCCTCCGCGCAGATCGTGGATGGACGCCTCCACCTTGACGGCGCCCGGCGCCTCCACCCCGGCGAGGCGGAACGGCACCGCGGGGCTGGCGTCCGTCCCGGAGATCTGATCATGACTCGCAAGGCTTCCCGGCGACGTCACGCGCTGGTGACGTCCGAACAGGCGCAGACCCGGGCTCTGGTCAACGAGTCCTGTTTCACCGTGCGGGTGCGCGACGACGGCCGGGTGATCTCCGAGTACCTCGACCACTACTTCACCCACCCCGGAGTCCAGGACTGGCTCGACGGCCGGACCCACAACGGCCTGGTCCCCAACCTGACCGTCGACCAACTCCGCGAACTCGACGTCCTGCTGCCCCCACGGGACCAGCAGTCCCAGATCGTGCAGCTGTACCGGACCATCGACGAGCAGATCCACACCTACGAGCAGATCATCGCCACGACCAGGGAGCTGCGGCGCGGCCTCATCGAACCGCTCCTCGCCGGCCGAAGCGGGGGTGGCTCGAGTAGGTGATCCCTATTGTGGTCGATCATGCGGCCGGGAGGTGAAGCGCGGCGGCGAGCCTTCGCGTCAAGGCGCTGCTGTCCGCAGAAGATGCTCCCCGCCGGTCCTGTTAACTGATCGGGAAACCGCACACCGCCGACTACCATGCGGGGCAGGAGAGCTACAGCGGGCTGAGGAGAGTGATCGCGATGGCGCGCGCCGGAAGGCCGCCGTCGCCCGAGCCGACGCCTCGACGTACACCCTCGGCAGCGGCCCCGCGCAGCCGCCTGCAGAACCGCTGGAACCAGCTCGGCCGTTCACCCTACCCCTGGGAGCAGGAAGGGCTCGACCACGTCCGGGCCCGGATGCCGCAGGCCGAGCCCTTCCGGGCCTGGGCGACGTTCTCGTTCACGGCCAGGTCCGGCCGGATCAACGAGTGCGACCTGTTCATTGCGGTCCAGGCGGCTTGTTCCTGGTCGAGTTGAAGGCGCACCCGGGCCGGGTCGTCAACCGCGGGGACACCTGGGTGTTCACCGAGCAGGGCGGCCGGACCCTCACCTTTGCGTAACCCGCTGCACCTGACCAACGAGAAGACGAAGGACCTGAGGGACCGGCTCGAGTGGGCAGCCCGCCAACTGAACCTCCCGCTGCGCATCCCCATGATCCATCCGGCGGTGTTCCTGTCGGCGTCCGGGCTGGACGCCCACCTGGACGAGGTCCAGGCGACCAAGGTGTTCGGACGGGACGGCGCCTCGCGCGGGTTGCCGACCATCTGGGACGACCTGCTGTCCCGGCCCCCCGAGCGTGACTCATGGCGCGTCACGCCCGAGCTGTCGAGAAAACTGGGGGACCTGCTGGGCCGGATCGGGGTGGCGGCCTCCTCCGCCCACCTGAGGTTCGGCGACGACTGGACCATGCGCCCGGACGTCCTGGACGCCGGAACGACGTGGGAGGACCGGCTCGCCGACCGCTCAGGCCTGATCTCCGAGCAGGGCCGGGTCCGCATCTACCTCACCGCGCTGCAGACGGGGGAGGAGCAGCGCCGCTCGGTGGAACGCGCTGCCCGGCGCGAGTATCAGGTGCTTCAGGGCATCACCCACCCCGGCATCGCGCAGGCTCTCGACCTGCGGGAGCACTCGGGCGGTCCGGCGATCCTGTTCCGGCACCGGGCCAGCGACCTGCGCCTGGACTCCTACCTCGTCGTCCACGCCGACCGGCTCAACCCCGCAGTGCGCCTCGACCTGGTGCGACAACTGGCGGAGGCGGTCCGGTACGCCCACAGCCGGTCGCTGTACCACCGCGCCCTCGCCGCGCGGTCGGTCTACGTGTCGGCCCGGGACGACGGGTCCTCACCGATCCTGCGCATCATCGACTGGCAGTCCGCCGCGCGTGATGCCGACGCGACGAGCGGGACGGCAATCTCCGCCAGCAGCCTGCCCGGCCGGCACACCGGGGACGCCGACGTCTACCTCGCGCCCGAGTCCGCCGAGCGGTACGCGGACCCGGGTGACCTGGACATCTTCGGTCTCGGCGCGGTGGCCTACCTCATCCTGACGGGGCAGCCGCCGGCTGCCGACCGGCCGGCGCTGCAGGCACGTCTTGCAGCGGAGGGCGGCCTGCACCTGTTCGCGGCGTCCGACGACGTCTCGGCCGAGCTCGACGAGCTGGTGTTCCAGGCGACCAGGGCCGACGTCAACGAGCGGCTGGAATCGGCGGAAGCCTTCCTGCTCTTCCTCGACGAGCCCGAGCAGAAGGTGGCTGAGGCCACCCCAGCCACCGCCGAGCCGGATCCGCTGCAGGCGCGACCAGGCGACGAGCTGCGCGGCGGCTGGGTCGTCCGCAGGGTCCTGGGGACCGGCTCGACGGCCCGCGCCCTGCTCGTCGTGTCCCAGCGGGACCGGGACGACGACGTCGAGGTCCGCACCCAGGTGCTGAAGGTCGCGCTGGACGACGTGAAAGCCCAGCGCTTGGAGGCCGAGGCCGAGGCGCTGAAGAAGGTCGGCGGGGGCTCGATCATCCGCCGCTACGACGGCCCGCGGCTCATCCGTGACCGCACCGTCCTGGACCTGGAGTTCGCCGGTGAGCAGTCGCTCGGCGCGCAGCTTCGGGCCGAGGGCCGGCTGAGCTACCACGATCTCGAACGCTTCGGCGGCGATCTGTTCGCGGCGTTGAAGGAGCTGGCGGCGCACGGCGTGCGGCACCGCGACATCAAGCCGGACAATCTCGGCGTCCAGGTGCGGGCCGACCGCTCCCGGCAGCTGAAGCTGTTCGACTTCTCCCTGGCCGACGTCCCGGACCGGGACATCAGCGTCGGCACCCGCGCCTACCTCGACCCATTCCTGGGATCTGTGCGCCGGGCAGCTTACGACGATCACGCCGAGTGGTATGCGGCCGCCGTGACGCTGTACGAGATGGCGACCGGCACCCGCCTGGAGTGGGACTTCGGGGGCGTCGGCCCGCTGCAGAGCACCGTCGAGCTGCCGCCCATCGCCGCGGACCTGTTCGAGCCCGGCCTCCGCGAGGGCCTGACGGCGTTCTTCACCCGTTGCCTGCACCGCGACGTGGAGCGCCGCTTCGACACGCTCGACCAGCTGGAGACCGCCTGGCGAGCCGTCTTCATCACCGCGGACGCCGCTCGCCCGGCGACCACCCCCGCGACGGCAGCCCTCGATGCCGGGGAGGGCGCCGACGAGACAGGAGTCGAGGAGCAGCGGGCCGGCGAGCTTCTGCAGGGCCTGCATCGCGCCCACCACCTGGCCGACCTCCCCGGCCCCGCCGTCGTAGGCCCGGTGGAAGACCGGCACGCCGCCGTCCCCGGTCACCGCCAGGCCGGTCTGGATCTGCTTCAGGTCCGGGCGACGGTCCTTGGGATGACCGAACTTGGGGACCGCGAACTCCTCGTCGGCCTCGGGGTAGGCCCCGTGCAGCGAGATCGAGGTCATGTCCCAGTGCATCCGGGTCACCTCCAGCCCGAACGCCTCGATCGCCGTCAGACCCACCGACCCGGTGATCTTGTCCAGGACCGCGGCGACCGCGTCCAGCGCCCGACCTGCCCGGTCGTCGTTCAACGTCTCGGGCGCCACCCCGAACACCTCACGGACCGCCCACTCCCGCGCCTACGCCTCCACACCCCGCAACGGCGTCGGAGAGGTCAACCGGTTGGCGACCAGCACCTCGATCATCTGCCCGTGAGAGACCACGCTAGTGGACACCTCACGCATCGGGCACAGCGCGTCGATCACCTCCCGGATCCTCAACCGGCGGCAGAAATCCGCCACCACCGGCAGCGACCCGAGCACCTTCTCCACACTCGGCGCCGGGCCGAACTGCGCCCACCCTGTCCCTGTCACACGCCGTACTACGCCCAACATCGGGCCAACATCAACAGGACACGCCCGATCCGACCCAACTCCACCCAAGTGCGGAAGACGGGGCTAGCGTGCCTGCTTGTGGCGCGTTCCGTACTGTGGTTCCGCCGGGACCTGCGGCTGGCAGATCACCCGGCTCTCCTCGCCGCGTCGGGCGAGTCCGACGTGGTGCCGCTCTTCGTCCTCGATCCGCGGCTCTGGAACCCCGCCGGGCCGCCGCGGCAGGCCTGGCTGCTGCGCTCGCTCCGCGCCCTGGACGCGGCCCTGGACGGCGGCCTGGTGATCCGCAGCGGCGACGCGCGGGACGTCATCCCGGCCTTCGCGGTCGAGGCGGGCGCCCATGAGGTGCACGTCAGCGCG
>DATDMG010000552.1:0-2588 GCA_036518955.1 Kineosporiaceae bacterium
CCCTGGGTCGCCACGCAGGGCGTCAGCGCGCACTGGCTCAGGCACACCACGCTCACGTGGGTGGAACGCACCCACGGGTACGCCGTCGCGCAGGCCTACGCCGGACACAGCGGAGGGCGCACCGCAGACGGGGTCACCGCCACCTACGTTCGCGCCACCCTGCACGAGGTCGCCACCGCCCTGGCAGCCCTGTCCGGCGAACCACACCCCCTCGCCCCACCCGCTCGGTGCCCGGGCATCCTTGTGGTCACGGTCCGTGGACGAGGTCGCGGCGTGGCCGGCTTCCATGCATCGAGTCCCGTTCGACGCGGTGATCGCGCCTTTCGGGGCCTCCTCCCGGCATGGTTGTCGGCCGGGAGAGGCGGAGCTCCTTGATCAGGTCTCGGGATCCTGTTGTGCCGCGCGAGACCTGGGCAGGCCTCTGGCCTGCCCGCAAGCCTGCCACGTGGCGTCGCAGAGGATCCAGGGTCAAGAGCGGCCTGCAGGGCCGTGGCGTAGCCACGCGAAGCGCTCTTGAGGCTGGAGGGGCGGCCCCACAGGCTGCGCGGCACAACAGGATCCCGTCGCGTAGCGACCACGCCCTTCGTCGCCAGCGATCAAGCGATGCGAGTCATCTTCGGCGGAGCGGACCCACAACTATGCCAGGTCAACCGCTTTTCGAGGACGCGATCGGTACGGGCGGCGAGGGCGGTCAGCATCAATGATCTGAGCGTGGTCCGCGCCAGGTGGACGAGGCAACTGCCCCCACGTCTAGGCGTTTCTATATGTGTCTAGGCCGAGGATGTCAGAGGGTCTGTTGGGAGGAATCCGCCTTCGCGCTGTATGGCGCCACGCCCCTTGTCTCCACGCGGTTCACTGACGGTTAGCCCCGACAAGACCTGCGCGGCCTGCTCCGGCGCATCGACCGCTGCGAGCGTCATCGCACGGCCGCACGACCACGGCCAGGTGGATCGACGTCTCGGTCAGACCGCCCGGTCGGCCTGTGGCGGACTGCAGCTGTCTGTTGCGGTGGCTCCCGTGTGTGGCCCCGCCACCCTTCGCGGCCGGGTGCTGGCGGCCAGGGGGTGGGGCTGTCTGGTCAGTGCGGACAGCGCGGCGGCGACTTCGTGGACGTCGGCCCGCACGTAGGTTGCGGTGGTTCCGGCGTCGCTGCGGCCCTCGTGGCCGGCGTAGGCGCGGGCGACCGCGTACCCGAAGTTCCGCTCGACCCAGGTCAGGGTGGTGTGACGCAGCCAGTGGACGCTGATCTGCTGGGTCCGCACCCAGGGCTCGTACCGGCCCACCCGGTCGAACACGTGGTCGTAGCGGCGGGCGGTGATGGGGCGCTGACTGCGGTAGCGCAGCAGCTGCTCATCACTGGCGCCGTCGCCGCGGGTGTCCCGGTGCGCCAGCAGCGCGTTCATCATCGTCGGGGAGACCGGCTGCCAGCGGACGGTCTGTCCCTTCTCTCGCAACCGGATCAGACACTGCTGGGCGTCCAGGTCCACCGGGCGCAGGGCGAGCGCTCCGCCACGGCGGCAGGCGGTCTCCAGGTGTAGACGCAGCAGTAGAGAGTCCAGCTGGGGATCGTTCCCGGTTGTCGCCGCGACGTGCAGGAGTGCGGACAGCTGCGCATCCGGGAGCGCGTGACGGGTTGAGGCCAACCGCTGGGGCTGCTTGGCCCGAACGGCGGGATTGCGGTCCTCGCGGATCAGCCGGTCGTCGACCGCGTACCGGTACAGGCACCGCAGCGACGCGATCAGATGCTCCGCCGCCGACCGGCCACCCCGGCTGTTGCGCCGCACCACGGCACCGGCCCGAACAGTCTCTGCCAGTGCCACGATCTCCAGCGCGGTCGGCTCATCCAGGCGACGATCCCCCCACACGGCCCGGACCCGATTCCAGTACGGCCCGTAAACCCTGCGCGTGCCCGGCGTCACCACTTCGGCGACCCGATCGATGTACTCACCGAACGTCGGAACCCGGGCTTCCGCGACGGCCTCGCCCTCCAGCAGTTGCTGCGCGCTGACCCCCATCCGCGACATCAACTGACGCAGCATCAACAGATCCCCCGCCGTCGCGGGCTCGACGCCCACCTCGCTCACGACGCCGCCAACCCGCTCCCTACCACCGCAGCGACCACGAGCCGGTGAAGGACTGCGGTGGAGGTGATGCGGAGAACCTGACGGTCGGGGTCTGCCAGCAGCAGAAGCCGCTCCCCGGTGCGGAAGCCCGCGATCTGCCGGGTCAGGGTCAGCAGCCGCAGATGCCCGCTGGGATCCACACTCTGCCGCCGACCGCCATGGCTGCTCCCCTGGCCATCGGCTGTCTCGCGCGTCACCACCACCACCCCGGCAGCGGCCAGAACCGTGACCGCAGTCCCCGGCGCCCAGCCCAGCTCGCGCAGGCAGAACGCGTCCGAGATCCGCCCCTTCGCCCCCAGCGGCGACACGGCACACACCACCGTCGCCAGGGCCATTGCGTAGTCGCGGTTGATGGGGTCTGACCTGGGAAGACCTGGTTCGCGACACGCCGGGTGAGGTGACGAAGCGGGCACGACCTGACCGTGATCATGGGGTTTCCGGACCTTGTCGACCACGAGAAAGCCG
>DATDMG010000553.1:0-2192 GCA_036518955.1 Kineosporiaceae bacterium
GGTGCCGACGCCGGCCGCCGCGTGATCGGCGTCCGGGTCGAGTGCCGCGGGGAGCAGGTGCTGCTGCGGGCACGGCGCGGCGTGATCCTCGCCTGCGGCGGGTTCGAGCACAACGAGGCGATGCGTCGCACCTACCAGGCCCAGCCGATCGGAACGGCGTGGACGGTCGGCGCGGGCACGAACACCGGCGACGGGATCGTCGCCGGTGCCGACCTGGGCGCCGCCCTCGACCTGATGGACGAGGCATGGTGGGGGCCGACCGTGCCGCTCGCCGGTGGCCCCTACTTCTGCCTGGCCGAGCGCACGCTGCCGGGTTGCCTGATCGTGAACTGCGCCGGCCACCGGTTCGTCAACGAGGCGGCACCCTACGTGGACGTCGTCCACACCATGTACGAGCGGCACACCGACGCCGTGCCGCACGTGCCGTCCTGGCTCATCGCCGACCAGCGCTACCGGGATCGGTACCTGTTCGGCACGCTCCCGCCCGGCAAGCCGATCCCGCGCGGCTGGTACCGGTCCGGCGCCGTCCACAAGGCCGGGTCGCTCGTCGACCTGGCCGAGGCGATCGGCATCCCGCCGGACACGCTGCGGGCGACCCTCGAGCGGTTCAACGCCTTCGCCCGCACCGGGGTGGACGAGGACCACCATCGCGGCGACTCCGCCTACGACCGCTACTACGGCGATCCACGCAACCGGCCCAACCCGTGCCTCGGCGTGATCGACAAACCGCCGTTCTACGCCGTCCGCCTGGTTCCGGGGGACCTGGGCACCAAGGGTGGCCTGCGGACCGACGACGCCGCCCGGGTCCTGCGCGAGGACGGGTCGGTGGTACCCGGCCTCTACGCCGTGGGCAACGTCAGCTCCGCGGTGATGGGCCGCGGTTACGCCGGCGCCGGCGCCACCCTGGGTCCGGCGATGACCTTCGGCTACCTTGCCGGCCTCGACCTGGCCCGCGAGCCGGCGACAGACCTCCCCCTCCCCGAGGCACACTGACCGCGAACCGGGCGACGCCCAGCGACTCGAAAGGACGCCGCATGCCCATCGACCCCAGCGTGGCCGTCGGGGCCGAGCTGCCCGAGCGGCAGCTGACCTGGACCTCGTCGGACGTCCTGCAGTACCACCTCGCGCTCGGTGCCGGCGCGGAGGAACTGCGCTACGTGTACGAGCGTGACCTGCAGGTGCTGCCGACCTTCGCGGTCGTGACCCCCACCCTCGGAGTGAGCGAGCCACCGAAGCTGGACATGCCCGGCATCGACGTCGACCTCTCGGCCGCCCTGCACGGCCGGCAGGAGCTGGTGGTGCACCGGCCGCTGCCCGTGGACGGCGAGACGGTCGCGAAGGCCAGGATCGCGGACATCCACGACAAGGGAACGGCCGCCCTGATCGTCACCGAGACCACGACGCCGTACTTCACCCTGCGCGGTACGGTCTTCGTCCGCGGCGAGGGCGGGTTCGGCGGCTCCCGGGGTCCGACGGTCCGGCATGCTCCGCCCGACCGGGAGCCGGACGTCGTCCTGCTCTCCCCCACCCTGCCGCAGCAGGCGGCCTGGTACCGGCTCTGCGGAGACCGCAACCCGCTGCACATCGATCCCGGGTTCGCCGCCCTCGCCGGCTTCCCCCGGCCGATCCTGCACGGCCTGTGCACCTACGGGATCGTCGCGAAGGCGGCCGTCGACCACGTGCTCGAGGGCGACCCGGACGCCCTGGCCTCGTTCGACGCGCGGTTCGCCGGTGTGGTCTACCCCGGCGAGACGCTGCGCGTGCGGATCTGGTGCGGCCCTGGCGCACTGACCCTGGTCGTCACGGTCGCCGATCGGGACGACGCCCCCGCCCTCAGCGACGCCCTGCTGACCACGCACTGACCCTCTCGTGATCGGGCGCGCCACCCGTGATCACGGATGGCGCGCCCGATCACGAGAGCTCGAGGGCCTCGACGACGGTGGGAAGGTGGGCCGGGGACGTCGAGATGATCAAGGTGGTCACCAGGGTCTCCTCCCAGCGCTGGACCTCCTCGCGCACCTTGGCGGCCGGCCCGACCAGGGCGATGTCCTCGATCAGGGCGTCCGGGACGGCGGCGACGGCGTCCGCCCGCCGGCCGGACAGGAACGCCTCCTGGATCGCCTCGACCTCCGCCGGGTACCCCATGCTCGCGAACAGGTCCGCATGGAAGTTCATGCTCCGCGCCCCCATCC
>DATDMG010000554.1:0-20895 GCA_036518955.1 Kineosporiaceae bacterium
CGTTGAACGACGGCGGCATCGTGCTGACGATCACCGCTCCCGGTCGCCAGGCATTGGCGCAGGGCCCGGTGTTGCTGAACATGGCGACGGTGCCGTTCGGGTTGAGCGCGCCCACCGCGGTGAGCGGGACGGCGAGCGGAGGCTGCCCGCCGGTGGGCGGCAGGTGGAACGCGGCGGGGTACATCGCCCGGGTGGTGGCGTCGTTGCCCGCCGAGGCCACCACCGCGATGCCCAGGCCGGCGAGGTCGTGCAGGTGGGAGTAGAGGACCGAGTCGTAGGCCTCGTCGTCCGCGGATTCGTGGTAGTAACCCAGCGACAGGCTCAGGACGTCGATCACCCGGGCCCTGGGTGCACCCGCCTGCTGTAGCTGGATGTACTGCTTCAGTTCCTCCAGCCGGGCGATCAGCTCGCTGTCCGGGATCGCCCCATCGAGGTGGATGGCGGGGATGGAGACGATGTCGGCTGCCGGGCAGACCTGACGCACGATCCCGGCGATGAAGGTGGCGTGCGCGGCGAAGGGACTCATCACCCCGTCCAGAGGTCCGGACGCGGGGACCGGCTGTGGGGGTTGCACGAGGCCCAGCGGCGTGCCGCCCGGTCCGAGGGGGTTCTGGGTCACGATCCCCGTGAGCCAGGGATGGCTGACGTCGATCGACGTGTCCAGCAGCGCGACGACGGGGCGGCGCCCGGCCACCGCGGGTCGCGGCGGCGGGGAGAGCAGGAGGCGGACCGGCTGGGTGCCGCCGAAGCCCGGCTCGCCGTACTGCGCGATCGGCGTCCAACCGCCGTAGGGATGCGGGGAGTTGTAGGGGTGCGGGGAGTTGTACGGCTCGGGGATCAGGTTCGTCGCGAACAGCAGATGGTCCAGCGAGACGCCGCGCAGGGCGGCCTGCGCCCGAGCCGCTCCGCGGGCCTGGACGGCGAGCCGCCGGGCCTGCTGCAGCAGCACCCAGGCGTCCGCGGGTTGCGCCCCCTCGGAGACCATGGTCACCAGCACGGCGCTCTCCAGCCGCGGAACACCGTCGACGGGCTCCTGCTCGTCGGTGTACCGAAGCCTCAGCTGGAGCCGGTCCGCGGCGGCCTGGAGGAACCCGACCGCCGCAGCGCGGCGGTCGACCGGAACGATCAGCCGGTCGGCGATGTACACCGTCGAGCGGACCCGCTGACCAGGCAGCGTCACGGCGTCCGCCGGGCGAAGCACCTTGGCTCCGTACCGTTGCAGGAGCGAGTCCGCGGGAACCGGGGGCTCGAATTCAGGGAAAGGCATGGTCACGGTGCCAACTCCTCACGACGATCGGGCGCCTGGAACAGCGGGTGCCCCGGACGCCAGCCTCGCGGCCGCGGGGGTGGGGATCCGACAGGTGGGGCAGCGACCTGGGACGGTGCGCCGGTCACAGCTGCAGGGACGGTGTGACGACCGGCCTGGTCAACGCCGATGGAACCCCCTCGACGGGCTGCAGCACCAGCTGCACCAGCCCTGACGGGAGCCCGTCGACGACGAACCGCCCGGTCGCGTCGGCGACGGTCCATCGGGATCCGTGCGCCGTGCGCAGCTCGACCCGCAGCGGTTCGGCGGGGACCAGCCAGCCGTCGAGGCGGTGACCTTCTTCCGCTGACCCGGACAGCGTGATGATCACGGTCAGGCTGTCGGATCCGAAGGTCACCGTCCGGGCGCTCTCCTGATCACCGGATCGCGCCCCGGCCAGCTCCACGCCGCCACACCGATCGAGCAGGGTCGGCGACAGGTCGACGTCCAGCTGTTCCAGTTCGAGGGCGAAGAGCATGCGATCCACCAGGCCGTCCGGCGCGGGGTCGAGCTCGCTCCACATCTGGCGCAGCCTGCGCAGCAGGCTCCCGTCGTCGTCACTCACCGGTGGCTCCAGGAGGGGTCCGCTGCCAACAAGGACCGCAGCTTGTCCAGGCATCGACGACGGGTCGGCCCGATGCTCCCGAGCGGCATGTCGAGCTCGGCGGACAGTGCGTCGTAGTCCGGACGCATGGCGAAGGCGATGACCCGTAGCAGGCGCTGACAGCGAAGGGTCAGCGTCGAGACGTGCCTCCACAGCATCCGGGACTCGATCGAGGCGATGACCGAATCCTCCACCGTCGCTCGACCGGGCTCGGGTCGCTCGGGCTCGGTGTCGTCGGATCGGACGGTCTCCCGCGCACGCACCCGGGCAAGGCGCATCGCCTCACGCCGCGTGGTGGTCATCAGCCAGCCGGGGACGGCCTCGGGATCCCGGATCGTGCCGGCCTGCCGGACGAACGTCAGCCAGGTGACCTGGACGACGTCCTCGGCCGAACGCCCGTCCAGACCGTAGGCCCGGGCGGTGTGCCACAGCGCTCCGGACAAGCGCCGTACCAGGAACTCCAGGGACGCGCCGTCGCCCTCCCGCCAGCGGACGAATTCTCCGGCCACGGGGGAGAGCGGCCCCGGGTGCGGGGGGTGCGGGCCGTCGACGTCGGGCTCGGTCGAGTGCATCTGATCCTCCCGGGCCGAGGAGTCGAACCGTTTGCGCGATCACGAGACGAGGAGCGGCGGCGGTCCGGGCCTGATACATGTCCACGGGCCGGTTCACTCCGGCGGAGCGAGCGCCCAGCCGCTGGTCTCGGCGAAGAACACCGAGACCGGGGTGTAGCGGACGCCGACGGCCGGAGCGGCAGCGACCGCCAGGACCGCGACCCCCACCGCGAGCGGGATCGTGGGGCTCCGCGGTCACACCGGTGGGAGCTGCCCCTGGGCCGTGATGATGGAATTGATCTGCGCGCTGAGGTCGGGGACCCCGCAGGCCTTGGCGAGGAGCCCGGCGTAGGTGACCAGGACGAGGCGGGTCTGTTCCAGGGCGCTCCGCAGCTCCCCGATCCGTGGCCAGGCGTCCTCGTGCGCCTTCACCGAGGAGGTGGCGGCACGTTCGCTCTCCCACACCTGCAGCTCGGGGTGCCACTGGCTGAGGACCGGTCGCAGCACGAGGTTGAGCATCGCCACGGTGAGGAAGCCGAGGTTGTACTCGCCATCGCGGCGCGGCTGCGCCAGGTCGGGTCCGTACCGGCGCAGGATCTCGCGGGACTGCCCGAAGAGCGAGTACAGGCTGGTGAGGGCCTCCCGGGCGATGCCGTCACGCAACGGGACGACGGAGATCCGGGTGCACAGCTCGACGTACATCTCCCAGGCGGCCTTGCGCTCGACGTCGTTGGGTTCCCAGGTCCCGCCGATGGAGAAGAACTTCAGGTCGAGCTTGACCTCGATGCTCTTGGGCCCGCGCATCGCGTCCCCCTCACTGTGGTGGCCCGGGTGTTCCCGAGCGGAGCGCCGGGTCAGCAAGGATCGGTTCGGACCGGTTCAACGGCAGCATAGAACGCCGATCCGTCACGGCATCCGGTTGCCCACGTCACATCGGAGTACCGCAGGGCGACGGGGACCACCAGTGGTGGCGGCGAGCGGCGTGCCGGGCGGGCACTCCGGTCGACTGATCAGGTGGCTGGCGGGGCAGGGCCGGTCCACGGGCCGGTTCACTCCGGCGCAGCGAGCGCATAGCCGGGGGTGGGCGCCGGAGGCCGTCACACGGTCAATCCTCAGCGCCCGGCCCCTCGTCCCCCGCGCCCCGGGACCGTCCCGTCCGGGACTCGTCCGACAGCGGACGTCCGGGCCGCAGGCGCCACGGCGTCCTCGCACCGCTGATCCGCCGAGCTCGAGTGCCCGGTCAGGGCGTGAACGCCACCGCACCGCACCGGAGACCCTCCTGACCCGGACGTCGACTCTCCCGGCGGATCACCGCTAGACTAGAACACGTTTCAGGTTGGAACCCGGCCGTGAGGGAGCTGGCATGCGTACCACCGTCTGTGACCACTTCGGCATCGAGTTTCCGATCTTTGCCTTCACGCACTGCCGGGACGTCGTCGTGGCGGTCAGCAAGGCCGGCGGTTTCGGGGTGCTGGGGGCGGTCGGCTTCACCCCGGAGCAGCTCGAGATCGAGCTGCGCTGGATCGACGAGCACATCGGCGACCGCTCCTACGGCGTCGACACGGTCATCCCCAGCAGCTACGAGGGCATGGACGCCGACCTGTCGGCGGAGGAGCTCAAGCAGCTGCTGCAGTCGATGGTTCCGCAACGTCACCTGGACTTCGCCCGGCAGCTCCTCGCCGACCATGGGGTTCCGGTCCAGGACGACGGCAGCGAGGGCGCGCTGCAGCTTCTCGGCTGGACGGCGGCGACCGCGACCCCGCAGGTCGAGGTGGCGCTCCGGCACCCGAAGGTCAGCCTGATCGCCAACGCCCTGGGGACACCGCCCCCCGACATGATCGAGCGGATCCACGCCGCGGGTCGGACGGTGGCCGCCTTGTGCGGCTCGCCGGATCAGGCCCGCAAGCACGCGGAGGCCGGGGTCGACATCATCATCGCCCAGGGTGGCGAGGGCGGCGGCCACTGCGGTGACGTCGGGTCGATCGTGCTGTGGCCGCAGGTGGTCAAGGAGGTCGCACCGGTGCCGGTGCTCGCCGCCGGCGGGATCGGCAGCGGGCAGCAGATCGCCGCGGCTCTGGCGCTGGGCTGCCAGGGCGCCTGGTCGGGGTCTGCGTGGTTGATGGTCGAGGAGGCCGAGAACACCTCGGTGCAACAGGCGATGTACGCCAGGGCCACCAGCCGTGACACGGTCCGCAGCCGCTCGTTCACCGGCAAGCCGTGCCGGATGCTGAAGAACGACTGGACACAGGCATGGGACCGGCCCGGCAACCCCGAGCCGCTGGGCATGCCGTTGCAGTACATGGTCTCGGGGATGGCGGTGGCGGCGACTCATCGCCATCCTGAGCTGACCGTTGACGTCGCGTTCAACCCGGTGGGCCAGGTGGTCGGGCAACTGGTGAAGGTGGAGAAGACCGCGGCGGTGATCGAGCGCTGGGTCAGCGAGTACCTGGAGGCGACGAACCGGCTCAACGACCTGAACGCCGCCGCCGAAGCCTGACCGAGCCCCGCGGGACGCGACCCTGCCTGCCTCGACGGCCTGATCGCCGGAGCACCGCTGCTGCTGGGGCGGACGCCGTGGCATCATCGACGCCTTGGGATACCCGGTGCACGTGCAGGAAGGAACGGTGGATGGCCGGTCGGGCGAATGGCCGGCCCGGCACGCCGGCAGGGCGCTCGACACGGCAGAAGGCGGCGATCACGGCGGCACTGCACGAGGCGGACGGGTTCCTGACGGCCCAGGAGTTGCACGATCTCCTTCGCGGTCGAGGGGAGCAGGTCGGTCTGGCGACCGTCTACCGGGGCTTGCAGACCCTCGCCGAGGCCGGGCTGGTGGATGTGCTGCGTACCCCGGACGGAGAGGCGGCCTACCGACACTGCTCCCAGGGGCACCACCACCACCTGGTCTGCCGGACGTGCGGGCGCACCGTCGAGGTGGACGGGCCCGCCGTGGAGCGCTGGGCGGACACGGTCGCCACCGAGCACGGGTTCACCGACGTCAGCCACACCCTGGAGATCTTCGGTACCTGTTCCGCCTGTGCTGAGGGCAGCTGACCACCTCGGACGACGGGCGCCCCACCGGCACCTCATTTGATATCCGTTCTCATTAGCGTTATCTTCGGGGGCGGGAAGGAGGCCCCGTGGCCGTGCGGCGCATCGGTCTGGTCGCGGCAGTCGCGATGGTGGCGTTCGGGATCGTCGCCTGTGGTGCAGCCTCCGGCACCACCGCCGTGGGCGGGTCGGGCAGTGGCTCGAGGGTGATCCGGGTGGTGGCCGTCGAGAACTTCTGGGGCAGCATCGCCGCGCAGTTGGGCGGGCCGCACGCGAAGGTGATCAGCATCATCGACAACCCGGACGCCGACCCGCACGACTACGAGGCGACCGCCGCGGACGCTCGGGCGATCGCGGTCGCGGACCTGGTGGTGAGCAACGGGATCGGGTACGACACCTGGGCGTCCAAGCTGCTGGCCGCCAACCCTGCACCCCGCCGCATCGCCCTGACGGTCGGTGACGTCGTCGGGGCGCGGCCGGGGGCGAACCCTCACCGCTGGTACAACCCGGACGACGTGGCCACGGTCGTCGACCGGTTGTCGGCGGCCTACCGGACGCTGGACCCGGCCGACGCTGCCGTGTTCGACCGGCTGAAGGTGGCGTTCGAGACCACCGCGCTGGCCGGCTACCGGGCAACCATCGCCGAGATCAGGGCCAAGTACGCCGGGACGCCGGTGGGTGCCTCGGAGAGCATCTTCGCGATGGTCGCCCCGGCCCTGGGCCTGGACCTGATCACCCCGCCCTCCTTCCTCACGGCGATCAGCGCGGGCGCCGACCCGACGGCCGCGGACAAGGCCACCGTCGACGCCCAGATCACCGGGAAGAAGATCAAGGTGTACGTGTACAACGCGCAGAATGCCACCCCCGACGTGCAGACCCAGATCAGCCAGGCCAAGGCTGCCGGGATCCCGGTCACCGCGATCACCGAGACGTTGGTGCCGGCCACCTCCACCTGGCAGGCCTGGCAGACCGCGCAACTGCAGCGGTTGCGCGACGCGCTGGCCCAGGCGGCCGGCGCCTAGCGCCTTGCACGCCGGGGGAGACCTCCCCGCGGGTCGGGCCGGCGGCGACATCGGGGCCGGCCGGCGACAGTCACCCGAGACGCGAAGGACAGGTGATCGCGTGGACGCCCGATCCGCACCGCCGACCCGCCGGCCCGGCCCCGCCAGGACCGTGGCGGGGGAGGCTGTCGGCGTGACGGACCGGCACCCGCCGGCCGCCGGTGAGCCCACGCCCGACGCGCCGCTGCTGGAGTTGATCGGCGCCGGGGTGCGGGTCGGCGGGCGGTCCCTGTGGTCCGGGGTGGACATCGCGATCGGGGCCGGGGAGTTCGTGGCGGTGCTGGGCCCGAACGGGGTCGGCAAGTCCACTCTGGTCAAGACGGTGCTCGGACTGATCCCGCTCTCGGCGGGCTCGCTACGGGTGGCCGGGCGGCCGCCGGGCGCGGCCAACCCGGTGATCGGGTACCTGCCGCAGCGGCGCAGCTTCGAGCGGCGGGTGCGCATCCGAGGGATCGACGTCGTCCGGCTCGGGTTGGACGGCAACCGATGGGGTGTGCCGCTGCCGGGGGCCGGCCGGTACAGCGCCCGCGCCCGCGCCGCCGCCGCTCGGGTCCGCGAAGTGATCGAGCTCGTCGGTGCCGAGGCCTACGCCCGTCGGCCGGTCGGGGAGCTGTCCGGCGGGGAACAACAGCGGCTGCTGATCGCCCAAGCGCTGGTGTCACGGCCGCGGCTGCTGCTGCTGGACGAGCCGCTGGACAGCCTGGACCTGCCCAACCAGGCGGCGGTCGCTGCCCTGGTGTCGCGGATCTGCCGGACCGAGGGGGTCACCGTGGTGATGGTCGCCCACGATGTCAACCCGATCCTGACCTACCTGGACCGGGTCGTCTACATCGCCGCCGGTGGCGCGGCCACCGGCCGCCCGCGCGAAGTGATCACGAGTGAGACCTTGACCCGGCTGTACGGCACCCCGGTCGAGGTGCTGTCCACCAGCGACGACCGGCTGGTCGTCGTCGGCAGCCCCGAGGCACCGGCGCTGCACGTCGACCGCCACACCCCCGGGGACCACGCGCCGCACCACCGGGGCCGACCGTGATCAGTCACGTCGTCCTTCCGGCTGTGGTCCCTCCAGCTGTGCTCCGGGCATCCAGCGCGGACTTCTACCTACCTCTGAGCTGGAACGTGGTCGAGGACGTGCGGCAGGTGCTGAGCTTCCCGTTCATGGTCAACGCGGTCCGGGCGGGCACCGTCGCGGCGGTGCTGGCCGGGGTGGTGGGCTGGTTCATGGTGGCCCGGCGGCAGAGCTTCATCGGGCACACCGTCGCCGTGGTCGGCTTCCCGGGGGCCGCGGGCGCGGTCTGGCTCGGGATGTCGGCCACCTACGGGTTCTTCGCCTTCGCCGTCATCGCTGCCGCGCTCATCGCCCTGGCTTCCGGCAGCGGGCACGACGGGCAGGCCCCCGGTGAGGACTCCGCGGTCACCGGAACCGTCCACGCCGCCGCCGTGGCTCTGGGCTTCCTGTTCACCAGCCTGTACGGGGGATTCACCGGGAGCGCGACCGCCTTGTTGTTCGGCAGCTTCCTCGGCGTCACCGCCGGTCAGGTGCAGCTGTTGCTGGCGGTCGCCGCCGTCGCCGTCCTCGCCTTGGTCGTCCTGGCTCGTCCCCTGCTGTTCGCCACGGTCGACCCGGCGGTGGCGGCCGCCCGCGGGGTCCCGGTGCGAGCGGTGTCGGTGGCGTTCCTGCTCCTGCTCGCGGTCGCCGCTGCCGAGGTCGCTCAGGTCACCGGCACGCTGCTGGTGTTCGCGCTGCTCGTCGTCCCGGCGGCGACCGCCCAGGCGCTCACCCCACGGCCCGCGGCCAGCCTCGCCCTCACCGTGGTGATCGGTATCGTGATCATCTGGGCAGCCCTGTTCGTCGCCTTCTACCGGCCGTACCCGATCGGGTTCGTGCTCACCACCTTCGCCTTCGCCGCCTACCTGGCGGCGGTCACCTGGCGGTACCGGGCGCGCGCGCTCACTCGGCTGCGAACTCGGCTGTCGCCGGCCGGAGGCGGGTGGGCGACCGGCCGGGCCACGGACGCCCGCGACGCGGGAGTACCGTCGTGACGGCCGCCCTCCGCCTGCTCGCCGGCTCCGGGCTGGGCGACCTGCTCGCTCACCCGTTCCTGCAGCGCGCCTACCTGGCCGGGATCCCGGTGGCGGCCCTGGCCGGTGCGGTCGGCTACTTCATGGTCCTGCGTGCTGAGGTGTTCACCGGCGACGCCCTCAGCCATGTCGCGTTCACCGGCGCCCTCGGAGCCCTCGCCCTCGGCATCGACCCCCGGCTGGGACTGTTCGCCGCCACTGTCGGGATCGGCGCTCTGCTCGGGGTGCTGGGGGACCGGGGCCGGGCCGACGACGTCCTGATCGGCACTGTGTTCGCCTGGATCCTCGGCGTCGGCGTGCTGGCGCTGTCCGTCTACACCGCCGGCGGCCGGGCAGCGACCAACGGCGGTGCCGGCGTGACGGTGCTGTTCGGATCGATCTTCGGACTCAGCTCCACCCGGGCAGCGGTCGCCGCCGTGATCGCCGTCGTCCTGCTCGCCGTCACGCTGGTGATCGCCCGTCCGCTGCTGTTCGCCAGCCTCGACGACGCCGTCGCGGCCGCTCGGGGCGTCCCTGTCACGGCCCTCGGCATCGGGTTCCTCGCCCTGGTCGGCGCCACCGTCGCCGAGGCCACCCAGGCGGTCGGTGCCCTGCTCCTGCTCGGTCTGCTCGCCGCACCCGCCGGCGCCGCCCTCCGGATCACCCGAAACCCCTACGCCGGGCTGACCCTGTCCGCCGCGCTCGCCGTCGTCGCGATGGTCGTCGGGCTGACCACCAGCTGCCTGGTCCCCAGGCTGCCGCCGAGCACCGCCGTCCTCGCCGTGGCGGCGCTCGTCCACGCCGCCACGTTCCGCCCTGCCGGGGCACCGTCCCCGTCCCGCCGGTGACCACCTGACCCGGCCGTCCGGGGGCCACGCCGGCCGGAGCGACGACGGTACCGTGCTGCTCCCGGGCGCTCGACGCTGCCTCCTCCTGCCCCCGCCGTGGCTTCGGGAGTCGGGGCCTAGCGGATCTCGGCGAGCAGGTCGAGGACCTGCTGGTGCAGCCGCGGGACGTGGTCGGCGGTCTCGGGCTTCATCAGCACGCTGCGCAGGATGCGCCCGGCCGGTACGTCCGCGACCAACTGGTGACCTCGAGCGGCCAGAGCCTCGGCGTCGACGGAGTAGGTGGCCACGAACAGCGCCTGGTCCGGTGGAAGGTTCATGCCGTGGGTGAGCACGCCCGCGCTGGCCCGGTCGACCTCGGTCAGGCGCTGCCGGGTGGGGAAGTAGGTGAGGATGTCCAGCTCGGGAGGCTGGTAGAGACTCAGCTGGTCGCTGGCCGCCACCAGCTGCGCCCAGGTGAGGGCGGCCTGGCGTCCCGGTCGCAGGACGGCGCCGAGACCGTCGGGGGTGAGCGGCAGCAGTCGCAGCGTGAGCCACAGCGCGGCGGCCGCGGCGCCGGCGCGGGAGCACTCCAGCGAGATCTCGCCGAGGTGGGGTTCGTCGGAGGTGAAGTAGGTGTACGGCGACTCGTGCCGGTAGCGCCGGGCGACGTCGGGATCGCGGAAGAGCACCGCGCCGCAGCCGTACGGCTGGAGGCCGTGCTTGTGGGGGTCGATCACGAGCGAGTCGCACTCGGCGACGGCGGCGAACGGGGCGGCGGTGACGCCGTCCGCGGTGTCGTCGGCGATGAGCCGGAAGAACCCGCCGTACGCGGCGTCGACATGCACCCGGACGCCGTGCGCCCGGCACAGCGGGACGATCTCGTGCACCGGGTCGACCGCGCCCAGCCCGGTGGTGCCCAGGGTGGCGACCACGGTGCCGACCCGGCCTGGGCGCAGCAGTTCCGCGAGCGCCTGCAGGTCCATCGTCCCGTCCGCCGTGGTCGGGACGGGGACGCCTCGGACGCCGAGCAGGTGGCACATCCGGGCGTGGGTGTAGTGCGCGTCGGCGCTGTAGGCCACCAGCTTGCCGGGGTGGGTCTGGCGGGCGACGAACAGCGCCTCCAGATTGGCGATCGTGCCGCTGCTCGTCAGGTGTCCCAGGTGCCGGTCGATGCCGAACATCCCGGCCAACTGTGCGACGACCTCCCGCTCCATCCGGGCCGTCGCCGGGCCTCCGTCGAGGGCATGGTTGTTCGGGTTGACGAGCATCGCGGTGAGGTAGCCGATCACTGCCACCGGGTGCGGCGGCTTGAGCATCTGCCCGACGTAGCGAGGATGGAAGAACGGGTAGTTGTCGCGCAGCCGCGCCCGCAGTTCCGCGGTCGCCCGTTCCACGTCCGCCAGATCCACCGCGAGTGACGGATGGGGCATGAAGTCGCCGTACTCGCTCATCCAGCCGGCCAGCTCCTGGACGGCGCGCCGGAGCTGGGCGGCCAGCTCCGCGGCGCCGGCCGGGCCCGCCTGCAGCACCCCGGCCGGGCCGCCGTCGCTGCCGCCACTGCTGTCCCGGCTGCCGCCGGGTGCGAGCGGCACGGGTGGCGTCGAGGCATCCGACGTCGTGGACACGGGCGGCTCCTGTTCACCGGCAGGCAGCGGGGCGGGGGCGCCTCCGGTCATCGGGGTGACGACCGAAGCCAGAACACTAGTTTCGCGGTCTCGGCGGGCGACGTCGTCGCAGGCATCGGCGTTGCGGTCGAAGATCGTGCTGGCGTGCGCCGACGAATGTCCGGCGCAGGACACTAGGCGTTGACCATTACCCATGCGATCGATCGGCCACCAGAGGTGTTCTGGCCGTCGTCCATGGATAGCAGAAACATGCGTCAGACATTCGCCGAGGTCGGCCTTCTGTCGGCCCTGTGGTGACTCCAGCACCAGGAGTGATCGTCAGCATGCTCCACCCCCTTCGCCGACCAGATGCACGTCGACGGCTGGGCCGGCGGACGGGGTGCCGTGAATCACGGTCTTCCATTCCTGGCCGAGCGTGTCACCTCCGAGCAACGTGGCGATGCTCGGGTAGAATTCAGACCCCATGTTGCTGACGTTATCGTCCCAGACGATCAGCATTTCGTCGTCGAACGGCGCATGCATCCCCGGGAATCGCTGGATCTGAATGTTGGCGGTATATGGTCCGGTAAAAGGGTTACCCAGTCTTGGAAGTGCCTCGATGCAGGTTCCGTCGGCACCGCGGACCGCAGCGTCGGCGTTGACGAACTTGCCTTTCAATGTTCCACTGATGGGATCGTGGGCGAATTCGATGCGGATACGGAACCGCCGTGCGTCGCCGTATTGTCCGGGCGCTA
The DNA here is from genome assembly GCA_036518955.1 of Kineosporiaceae bacterium. Classification (GTDB taxonomy): domain Bacteria; phylum Actinomycetota; class Actinomycetes; order Actinomycetales; family Kineosporiaceae; genus DATDMG01. Next base: position 11,818 of record DATDMG010000554.1, read on the forward strand.
CCAGCGAATCGATGGTACCCTCCATGGATCGTCCGGCGAAGAAGAACTTCAACAGGGCATTCTCGTCGATCACGGCGATCGGCTTGATGTCGGTCACCGAGCCTTGCGCGACCGTGGCGAGGTAGATCGTATTCGCGTAGGGCGCATGGCCTGCGGTGGCGCCGCTCTGCAGTTGTTGCAGAACGGTGGGGGCGATGGGAAGGTCGCCGGTGCGGGTATGGAACGCCTTTCCGCCGCGCACTAGGGCGCCGTACTTGCGCGTGCTGGACGGGTCGGCCGGGAGCCGGATCGGCTCCTTGCCGGGGAAGACCTCCCGGCAGCGCTCGATCCCGTCCTTCTTGTCGGAGGAGGCGCACATGCTTGCGGCGACCGGTTTGCTGTCGTGATCGGGCAGCGATTCCGAGTTCTTGGCACAGGCGGCCATGGGTGCCACGAGAAGGCTGACTGTGACAAGATGCCAACGGAGCCTCCTGAAGAAGGGCATCTCTATCCTTCGCGATGTCATGAGGGAATGGAGGGCGTTGCTCGTGATTTCCACGCACCTCGGGGTGCTGTGCATGACCGGCAGATTGCGGACGGTGTTGTGACGATGGCTGCGCTCCCCGGGTCGCCAACTGTACCGCTGTCGTACGACAAACGCGAGACACGGCTTCCGTCAACGTCAGCTCGGCCTTGGGCCGCCGGTACGCGCCATGACAACCAATCCACCAAATTATCTGGCGAATTTCCGGCGCAGGACATTAGGCCCGATGTCGCGGCCCGAGGCCAGCTATCACGGCGGTTCGCAACGTCAGCGCAATCAGCACGGCTGGTACGGCGAGTACGGCCAGCACCGGAAAGCCCGCCACCAGCGCCCGCGCGGGGACGAACGCCGCACCAGCGAGCTGCGCCGCGACCGAGGCACCCACCACGGCGGTGCCGGCCGCTCCGCCCACGCTGCGCAGCATCATGAACACTGACATCGCCGCCCCGAGCTGGCCGGACGGTGCTGCTGCCTCGACGACCAGGCCGAGCGCGGGCAGGAGGATCCCCAGCCCGCACCCCAGCGCGATCATTCCGGAGGTCAGGACCCACAGCTCCGCCTGGTCGGTCAAAGCGGACAGCAGGGCCAGACCGGCCGCGGTCAGCGCCGTGCCCATGACAAGGTGGCGGCCGGGTCGGCCACGGCGGGCGAGCCGTCGTCCGGAGGCCACCGACATCAGGGCCAGCGTGGTGAACATCGGCAGCATCTCCAGTCCGGCTTGGCTGGCCGGGACGCCGAGGCCCAGCTGGAGGAATTGCTGAAGCTGCAGGGTGGTGGCGAACAGCACCGCCCCGCCGAAGGCGCTGAGCAGGGCGCATCGACGGTAGACGGGGTCGCCGAACAGCCGCATCGGCACGATCGGCTCCGCCGCCACCCGCTCTCGACGGACAAAGGCCAGAAGCAGCGTGACCGCGACGAGCAGCGACGCGACGACCGACACCCGCCCGCCGAGGCCGGCGAACGACCTGAATTGCAGTGCCACCATCAGCGTGCCGAGACCGCCCACGAGCAGGACGGCTCCCAGATGGTCGAGCGCCGCGAGCCGGGGCCGCCCTGCGCCGCTACCCGGTGATGACCCTGCGATCGGCACGTGCCGGAGCTGGGCGAGCAGGAGCAGCCCCACCGGAACGTTGAGCAGGAAGACCCCCCGCCAGGACGACCACTGGATCACCAGGCCGCCGACGACCGGCCCGGCGACGGTCACGGCGGAGGTGGTCGAGGTGATCAGCCCCTGGTAGCGCGGGCGTCGGGCGAGGGGCAGTATCTCGACGACAGTGGCCGAGGCCACCGAGATCAAGCCACCGCCCCCCAGTCCTTGAACCGCCCGGAAGGTGATGAGGGAGGCCATCGACCAGGCGACGCCGCAGGCCAGACTTGCCGCCAGGAGCATACCCAACGTGGCCCGCAGAACCACCGTCCGGCCGTACAGGTCGCCCAGCTTGCCGAACAGGGGTCCGGCGACGGTCGCGACGAGCAGATAGGCGCCCATCAGAGCGCTGGCGAGATCTACCCTCCCGAATTCGCGAGCCGCCATCGGCGCGGCGGCGGCGGCCATCGTCTGGGTCAGGGAGACCAACACGGTCGAACCGAACAGCCCCACCAGAGGTTTGGACCACGTCGTCGGACCAGCCATGATCAGCTGTAGCCGTACAGATCCAGCAGCGACCCATAGCGAGCCTCGAACAGCTCGACGTGCTGAGAGGTGAAGTGTTCTCGCCAGCTCCCCGTTCGGCCGGCGCGGAACGTGAAGGAGCCCGGGTTGTAGAGCTGCCGAGCAACAGTCTCCGGGTCGGCGTCGGCCTCCAGGAAATCAGTAATTCCTTGGATGGCCGCCACCTGACGTTCAGCCGAGCCACCACCCTCGGGACCGACCAGATCCTCGAAGGAGACCGGCCAGACATTCGGGTGTCGCAGCAGCCAGGCGGCGTCCGCGAACGCGGTCGCCCCCGGAAAGTCCGAGTCCTGCAGTGCGATCGTGAGACGCTCCTCGAGCGAACCGGCGTCGCGCAGGATCGCCGAGTACATCTGATGGTCCACGAATCCGCCGATCCCGCTCTTGGGGCCTCCCGACAGAAACCTCACCATCGACACCAGGACGTCACGAGGATCCCGGAAGTTCAGGATGATGCGCGGTGAGCCCGTCCGCGCCCATTCCCACAGGAAGTCTGGTGCGACCTGGTTCAACGGGAGTTGGTGGACGATCCAGCAGCTGTCCTTTGGTAAGTCCGAGTACGGCAATTCCGTGGCCCGCAGTCGGACGTCCGCGGCCAGTTGCCGGACCGCGGGGGAGATGGCCAGCCCGCCCGTCCAAGGCACCCCGAGGCGAGCCCGCCAGACCTCGTTCATGGCGGCCACGGCCAGTTTCATGGCCTCGCTGACGGCTGACTTGTCCTCCGAGCTGGTCAGGGCTGTCAGCTCCTGCGGCGGATACACTCGCCGCAGGAGCCGCCAGACGTCCTCGCGACTCAGAACCGGTCGTTCCTCCGGGGCGGCGAACACTTCGCCGTACAGCGAGTAACCCAGGTGCAGGACGAGTTCGCGAATGAGGTGCGTTCCCGACTTGCGCAGGGACACCACCAAGACTCGCGGCGCACGTGGCCCCGGACTTGTCACGAGACAGCTATTCCGCTCGAATTACTGGGTGTAGATGTAAGGCTCGAGCGCCGACCCGGTCTGCTCCTGGGCGGCCGCGGTGAAGGCGTCGGTCGCATCCGACGGGAATTCTTCGTTGTCGAACGGCATTGGCATTCCTTTCTGATGGGCACGGTGCTCCGGAGCCGATAATTGGCCCGGACACTAGTTAGCGTACACACCGAAAGTAAATGCTTGGCCAAGGGCCGGGAGGCGGCCGGTACCGGTCGCTGAGAACAGCGCCTGTACGCTTGCGCTCGCGGCGCCGGTCGGTCCGGGGATCGCCATCGATCGGGTGGCGTCCGAGGGCATACCCGTGTCCGCCCCGTCGCGACCGTGCCGTGCTACGTGGTCAGGGCCACCGGCGTCGCTCCGGTCGTGCTGCTCAGCGCGTGCACGTATTGCTGGGCCTGGACCGGGGTGAGCAACGCCGACAGGCGCAGCAGGACCCCTCCGACGACGTGGTCGTACTCGCCGGGCCGGGCTCGCTGCGGCGACGCCCGGATGGAGCGGGCGCGTGCCATCGCCCCGTCGGAGGTGGCGAACACCTCGATCCCACCGCCCAGGTCCACCGCCCCCGCGGACCTGTCCTTCGCCTGACCGGGCTGCACGCGGGTGTCCCGCCAGGCGGCCCTGCCGCTGGACCCGCCGGGCCGGCCGAGGATGTGGTCCGGGTCCGTCGCCTCGGTGTAGACCAGCGGGTCGGCGATCGGCAGCCCGGCCATCACGAGCACCTCGACCAGCCCCGCCGCCGACAGCGGTGCCGACACGGTGCCCGCGGCGGGGTCGGTCGAGGCCGCCACCGTCGACACGGCGCCCGGAGAGGAGCTGGAGCCGCACGCGCCCAAGGTGACGCAGAGCGCGGCGCCGGCGAGGACGCGCCCGATCGGTGGCGCGGGCGGCCGCTGAGCGCCCGAGCCCGAGAGTGGCTCGCCCGTGACCGGCATGCCGGGAATGGTGTCAAGGACCGATCCAGGCGATGACGTGGAGTGCTAACAGTTCGTCGTGACGTCATCTGCTGGAGCAGGTCCCTTCACCCCGCCGGTTCCCGTCGCGCCGGCCCGGCTCCGGGCGGACGAGATCTCCGGGACGACGAGGGCTCTGTCACGCCACCTCAGCGGAGGCCGGGGTCCATCCGGGCCGCGGGGTGGAGGCGATCAACCGTCGGGTGTACGGCTCGGACGGGCTGTCCAGGACCTCCTCGAGCGTCCCCTGTTCGACGATGCGTCCGTGCCGCAGAACGATCACCTCGTCCGCGATCTGGCGGACGACGCCCAGGTCGTGCGTGATGAAGACGTAGGCGACGCCGGTCCGGGCACGCAGGTCGTTGAGCAGGTTGAGGATCTGGGCCTGGACGGACACGTCGAGCGCGGAGACGGCCTCGTCCAGCACGATCACGCGAGGTTGGGCCGCCAGAGCCCGGGCGATGGCGACCCGCTGCCGCTGGCCCCCCGACAGAGCTCGGGGGGTCACGTCCGCGTGCGTGGGGGACAGTCCGACGGCGTCCAGCAGCTCCAGGACGCGCTCCCGGCGGGCCTGCTGACGCAACGGTGTGTGCAGACCGACCGCCTCGGCGATCGCGGCACCGATGCGTTGCCGCGGGTCCAGGCTGGTGAAGGGGTCCTGGGCGACGATCTGCAGCTGGGAGCCGCGGTGCCGGCGCAGCCGGGCGCTGTGGGCGAGGCGGCTGCGGTCCTCGCCGCAGACCTCCACCCGCCCGGAGGTGGCCGCCTGCAGCCCGGTCAGGATCGTCCCGACCGTCGACTTGCCGGCACCCGATTCCCCCACCAGGGCGATGGTCCGCCCCTCGCCCAGGCTGAACGACACGTCGTTGACGGCGGTGTGGCCGTGCTCGACGCTCCCGTACCGCTTGACCAGGTGTTCGACCCGGACGACGGGCCTGTCGGTGCTCATGCGCCGGTACCTCCACCCTGCGCGGGCCGATGGGTGAGTGGCAGGACGCCGTCCAGGGCCCCCGCGGCGATCTCCTCGGCGCGGTGGCAGCTGACGCGGCTGCGGCCCTGCAGGAGCAGGGGTGGCCGCTGCTCGGCGCACTGTGGCAGGCGGACCGGGCAGCGGGTGGCGAAGGGGCAGCCCGGTCCCGCCTGGGCCGCGGAGACCGGCGTCCCCGGGACGACCGGGATCTGGGGCAGCTTCGTCTCCAGCGGCGGCCGGGACGCGAGCAGGCCACGGGTGTAGGGGTGCACCGGTGCCGTCTGCAGCGTGCCGGCGTCCGCCACCTCCAGCACCCGTCCGGCGTAGAGGACGACGATCCGGCGGCAGACCGCCATCGCGAGGTCCAGGTCGTGGGTGACGAAGATCATTGCGAGGCCGCGATCCCGGCGCAGCCGGTCGGTCAGCGCCAGGACCTCGGCCTGCGTGGTGACGTCCAGGGCGGTGGTGGGCTCGTCGGCCAGCAGCAGGCGCGGCTGGGCCATCAGCACCGACGCGATCATGACGCGTTGCAGCAGTCCGCCGGAGAACTCGAACGGGTACTGGCGCATCCGCCGCTCCGGGTCGGTGATGCCCATCGAGGCCAGGATGGACGTGGCCTGTTCGCGGGCAGCCGTCACGTCCTCGCCCCGGTCCCGGGCCGCTTCGAGGAGGAACGTTCCGATGGTGTGCATCGGGTTGATGGCCGCCCGCGGGTCCTGGAAGACGTACCCGACCTGCGACTGGCGATAGCGACGCAACGACTTGCCGCGCAACCGGTTCACGTCGACGCCGTCGACCAGGACCTCGCCTCGCACGATGGCTCGGGGCGGGGTGAGCCGGGCGATGCACTTCAGGGTCATCGACTTGCCGGAGCCGGACTCGCCGACGACGCCGAGCGCCTCGCCGGGATCCAGGGTCAGCTCGACATCCCGCAGGATCGGGACCCCGTGGTCGCCGAGGTCGAGGTTCAGGTCGCGTACCTGCAGCAACGGGCTGGACGGCGCGCCGGGTGCGCCGACGTCCCCGGCGGCACCGGCTCCCACCCGGGTGGACGAGGCCGGGCTCATCGCTGGCCCGCCTGTTGGGCGCGCCGCCGCAGCAGCAGCCGGAGGATGCCCCTCGGCGTCGGCCGGTCGCCGGACAGCCGGGAGCCGAGGACGAACAGGCTGAGAACCGTCGCCACCACCAGGGTTCCGGCGGCGATCACTTGCCCGGGGTGTCCCTGCAGGACGGCGTCCCGGTCGCTCATCATGACTCCCCAGTCGGCGGTGGGAGCCTGGACCGCCAGGCCCAGGAAGGACAGTGAGGCAAGGTCGATCAGGGCGTACGCGAACGTGATCGTCGCCTGCCCGGCGATCACCGGGGCCAGGTTCCGTAGCAGGTGGAACGAGATGATCCTGGTCACGGACTGGCCCTGCACGCTGAGCGCGTCGATGTACGGCAGCCGCCGTTCGTGCTCCGCCGCGGCCATCGTCAGCCGCGCCACGTAGGGCAGGTAGGCAACGGCCAGCGAGATGACGGCCGGCCACAGGCCCGGACCGAACAGCGAGACGGTGAGGATGGCGAGCAGCAACCCGGGCACCGAGAAGATGATGTCGAGCACCCGGTTGATCAGGAAGGCGATCACCCCGCCGTGCCAGGCCGCGGCCATCGCCAGCGGCAGGCTGACGACCAGGGACAGCGTGACGATCACGGCTGGCCCGATCAGGCTGGTGCGTGCCCCGTAGATCAGCCGGGAGGCGATGTCGCGGCCGGTGGCGTCCGCGCCGAGCCAGTGCGCCGGACTGGGGCCGGTGAACGTCGCCAGCAGGTCGGCGCTGTTCGGGTCGCCGGGGGCGACCATCGGGGCGAGGGCGGCGAGCAGCGTGACCGCGACCAGGACGCCGAGCGCGAGCGCGGCCGTCGGGCCGAGGTTCAGCGAGCGGCGCGGCCTGGCGGGGCGCACCCCGGTCGGAGCGGCGGCGACGAGGTCGGGGTCGACGGCGGGGGCGGTCACGCGGTCACCGCCCGTCGCAGCCGCGGGTCCAGCCGGGCCACGAGCAGGTCCGCCAGCAGGTTGAGCAGCACGAAAGCTGTGACCAGCAACAGACAGATGGCCTGGACGACGGGGAAGTCCTTCTGCAGCACCGAGTCGATGAGCACCTGGCCGAGGCCGCCGAGCCCGAAGGCCTGCTCGACGACGACGGCGCCGGTGAGCAGGCCGGCGATCTGGAGCCCGGTCACCGAGATCACCGGACCGGCCGCGTTGCGCAGCACGTGGCTACGGACGAGCCGGGCCTGCGACAGCCCGCGGGCGACCGCGGTCTGCACGTGCTCGGAGGCGAGTTGCTCCCGCGCGGTGGCCCGGGTGATCCGGGCGACCAGGCCGCTGGCGATGACGGCCAGGCTGACCGCGGGGAGGGTCAGACTGCGCACCCAGCCCGTCGCCCCGCCGTCGAGCCCGTAGGCGGGGAACCAGCCGAGCGTGACCGCGAACACCGACACCGTGACCGTGGCGGCCACGAAGGCAGGGATCGCGGTGGCCGTGGAGACCCCGACGCTGATCGCCGCGTCCACCGGCCCGGGCCGCAGTGCGGCCAGCAACCCCAGGCCGACGCCGGCGACGACGATGAGCACGGCCGCGTACGCGACCAGGGCGCAGGTCACCTGGACCGGGTGGGCCAGCCGGGAGCCGACGTCCTGCTGGGACACCAGCGACGTCCCCAGGTCGCCACTCAGGACGTGGCCCAGCCAACCCAGGTAGCGGGTGAGGAACGGCTGGTCCAGGCCGAGGTACTGGCGTACCGCGGCACGCGTGGCCGGGCTGGGGCTACGGGAGCCGAACAGGACGGATTCCGGGCTGCCGGGGGACGCGTAGACGCTGGAGTAGATCACGAAGCTGGCGGCGAACAGGGTGACCGCGAGGCCGAGCAGCCGCTTCACGGTGAACCGGATCATGGCACCTTCCGTTGTCGGGCCTGCGCCGAGGGGCGCTCGGGCCGGCTACTTGCCACCGATGGCAGCGGCCCAGGGCGAGGTCATGTAGGCGAACGTCAGGGGGGCACCGGTGAGCTGGCTGCTCTGGAACACGATGGCGCGTGGCTGGGCGATCGGGATCGAGGGGAGGTCCCGCGCCAGCTGGGTCTCGGCGTCCACGACCAGCTTGGCCCGGGCGGCGGGGTCGCGGGTCTGGCCGGCCCGGTCGAGCAGCCCCTGCACGGTCGCGTTGGCGTAGCCGCTGAAGTTGGTGGCGCCGTCCTTGGTCCCGATCAGCTGGTCCATCATGTAGGGCTCGGGCAGCTCGGTGTAGTTGAATGTGATGAACATGTCGAACGGCTTGCGCGCGTTGGGATCCGAGAAGAGTGCGCCGTACTGCTGGTTGGGCACGCCGACCAGTTTCAGGGTGATCCCGATCTGGGCCGCCTCCTGCTGCAGCACGGTCGCCAGCTGGATCAGCTGCGGGTTGCCGGACGGGTACCCGAGGGTGAGGGTCGCCCCGGTCACGCCAGCCTGCTGCAGCAGGGTCTTGGCGGCGGCCACGTCGGGTTGCTTGACCAGCTGGTCGTACGCGCCCTGGAAGGTCTGCTGGCTGTAGCTCCACAGGCCTGGGCCGCTGACCTTGTACAGCGGGTCGGCGGCGCCCTTGAAGATGGTCTTGGCGATCGCCGCACGGTCGATCACCAGGGACAGCGCCTGTCGCACCCGCACGTCCGCGCCCGGCCCGGTCTCCTTGGACATCAACAGGTCCAGGTTGACCGGGGTCGAGCCCACGCCGCCCAGGTACAGCTTGCCCGAGGTGGCCGTGCTCAGCTGGTCCAGCAGGGCGCTCTGCAGGTTGAACGCGCCCTGGATCTGGCCGGAGGTCAGGCCGTTCACCAGCGCCGTGTTGTCGGGTGCGTAGACGAAGGTGAAGGTCTTGGCGTGCGCCTTGTGCGTGGTGTCCCAGTACGTCTCGTTGCGGGTCAGCACCAGCTTCGTGGATCCGTCGTAGGAGCTGACCGTGTAGGGTC
>DATDMG010000555.1:0-19935 GCA_036518955.1 Kineosporiaceae bacterium
GGCAACCCCAACCCGGGTGGCAACCCCGTCCCGGGCGGCAACCCCAACCCGGGCGGCAACCCCGTCCCGGGCGGCAACCCCAACCCGGGCGGCACTCTCAACCGGGGCAACCCCGGCGGCAACCCCGTCCCGGGCGGCAACCCCGACCCCGGCACCCGCGGCCCCGGTGACAGGTCGGCAGGTGCCGACCCGTCGGTCGTGCCGCCGCCTGCCGGCTGACCGCCGTGCGGCCGGGACAGCCCGGGCGCTCACCACGTCGTTCACGATGGTGCTCCGTCATTCACCATGGTGCTCCACACGTGCTGGACCGGCGTGGCGCGTGCCGAACTCCTGCCGGAGGGCCTGGTTGTGCTCCCCCAGCCGGGGGACCGGGCGCATCACGGGTTCCCGGTCCGACATCGTGATCGGATGTCGCAGGGCCCGGATCGGACCGCCCGGGGTGTCCACCGTGCACCAGCGTTCTCGAGCCTGAAGCTGGGGGTGCTCGAACAAGTCGGCAGCGGTCCGGAGGCGGGCGCAAGCGATCCCGGCACGGTCGAGGAGCTGGATCGCGTCGTCGGCGGTGAGCGCGCGGAAGGCAGCCTCGATGATGGCGGTGATCTCACGGTCGTGGGCGAGCCGGGCGGTGTTGCGGGCGAACCGCTCGTCCGTGACGAGGTCCGGCCGGTGCAGCACGTCGCGGCACAGGACCGCCCACTCGCGGTCGTTCTGCACCCCGAGGTAGACCGTCGAACCGTCGCCGGTGCGGTAGGGGCCGTACGGGGAGATGGTGGCGTGCCGCGACCCCGTCCGTCGGATCGGGGCGCCTCCGTAGACCGAGTAGTGGGCCGGCTGCTGAATCCACTCGCCCAGGGCGTCGAGCATCGTGATCTCGAGGTTGGTGCCCTCACCCGTGCGTTCGCGCTCGTACAACGCGGCGAGGATGCCGGCGTAGGCGTACGTCCCCGCCGCGATGTCGGCTACCGCGATGCCTGCCTTGCACGGGTCGTCGGCTGTGCCGGTGATGTCCAGCACACCTGCCTCGCACTGGACCAGCAGATCGTACGCCTTCCTGCCGCCGTACGGACCGGTGGTGCCGTACCCCGAGATCGTGCAGTGGACCAGCCGCGGGCGATGGGCCCGCAGCCGGGCCGCCTCCAGCCCGAGCCGGGCGGTGGCTCCGGGTGCCAGGTTCTGGACGAAGACATCGGCGCGGTCCAGGATCTGGTCCAACACCGTTCGGTCCGTGGCATCCTTCAGATCGAGTTCGAGGCTCTCCTTGCCCCGGTTCAGCCAGACGAAGTAGCTGGATTGCCCCTGCACGGAGTGGTCGTACCCCCGGGCGAAGTCGCCACCGCCGGGTCGTTCCACCTTGACGACCCGGGCCCCGAGGTCGGCGAGCTGTCGGGTGGCGAAGGGCGCCGCGACTGCCTGCTCGACGGCGACGACGACGATTCCTTCGAGTGGCTGCACGGATCCCTCTCAGCGGGCGAGCGCGGCTGGCGCCGGGCGAGTTCGCGGGCGATGACCTGACGTCGCAGAGGAGCCTATTCGCCGCTGGGGGAGGCTCGGACCTCCCGGAACGGACGGATCGACGTCCGGGGCCATCGGACGGCAGACCTGGCGAGGTCAGCCGGCCGGCGTGAGCAGCCCGTGCCGGCGGACGGCGTCCAGCGCCAGGGTCCGATAGCCGGACTCCTCGAAGAGCACCGTCACCCGGTCCGGGTCGCCTTCGTACCCCATCACGACACCCTCACCGAACCGCCCGTGGCGCACCCGTGACTGCAGCGGGTAGGGCACGTCGCTGACCTCGCCGACCTCCTGCGCGCTACCGCGGCGGCAGGTGTCGCAGTTCCCGCAGGGGTCGGCCAACTCCTCGCCGAAGTAGGCCAGCAGGAACTGGCGCCGGCAGCGGCGCGTCTCGCAGAATCCGCGCGTCATCTCGACGCGGGTCTGCTCGAGGGTGCGTTGGGATTCGGCAACCTCGACAGCGCGGTCCGCGGCCTCCCGCGGATGCCTGCGGTCGCGCGCATCGACCTCGTCCAGGAGATTCACGATCCGGCCGACCTTGCGCGGGCCCATCCCGGTGGACCGGGCCAGGGCCCGACGGTCGACCTCGGCCGGTGCCGTACCGCCGAGGGCCCTCGCCACCGCTTCGACGTCGTCGTCCTTGGGGATCGACGAGGCGAAGAAGCGGCGCAGGCCGAGGTCTTCCGGGCGGTAGTACAGGACGGCGACGCAGGGCAGTCCGTCGCGGCCCGCGCGGCCGATCTCCTGGTAGTAGGTGTCCAGGGACTCGGGCACGGCCGCGTGGATCACGGTGCGGATGCCCGGCTTGTCGATGCCCATGCCGAAGGCGCTCGTCGCCACGATCACGTCGATCTCGTCGTCCATGAACGCTCGCTGCACCTCGTCCCGGTCGGCCGTGCGCATCCCGCCGTGGTAGGCGGCGCTGCCCAGGCCCAGCTCGGCAACCGCGTCGCGGTACTCCTCAGCCTCCCGGCGCGTCGCGGTGTAGACGACCGCCGGCTTGACCTCCGCCGCGGCCCGCTGGACGACGGCCTGCCGCTTCTCCGTCTCCGTCTGGGACCGCACGACCTCCATCGCGATGTTCGGGCGGGCGAATCCCTTGACGATGATCTCGGGGTTACGCAGGTGGAGTCGCTCGACGATGTCCTCCCGAACTCCGGGAGCCGCGGTGGCGGTGAGCGCCACCACGCGGGGGTGGCCGACGGCGTCGATGAAGTCGCCGAGCCGCAGGTAGTCAGGGCGGAAGTCATGCCCCCACGCCGACACGGCGTGCGCCTCGTCCACGGCGATGACGGAGGGCCGCAGCGCGCGGACCCTCTCGAGGACCTCCGGGTTCGCCAGCTGCTCCGGGGCCAGGAAGAGGAACTCCGCCGCTCCGGAGGCCACCGCCTGCCAGGCCCGCTCCTGCTCGCTGGCACTGACCGCCGAGCTGACGGCGTACGCCATCGTCTGGTCGCCGTGCTCCCGCAGGGCAGTCACCTGGTCGCGCTGGAGCGCGATCAAGGGGGAGATGACCACGGTCGCACCGTGGAGCAGGACGGCCGGCACCTGATAGACGGCGGACTTGCCACTGCCCGTCGGCATCACCAACAGCACGTCGTGCCCCACGACCAGGCTGGCCATCGCTTCCGCCTGGCCGGGGCGCAGCCGCGGATAGCCGAACACGTCCCGGGCGACCCGCTCGACCTGCGCGAGCGCTTCCGCCCGCTCGTTCCCGATGCCCGCTCCGCTTCGTCGGCGGGGGCACCGGCCGGCGGCTGGGGAACCCGGCCCAGCGAGACGCCTCACGCGGCACCGACAGTGGGCTCGGCCACGGGCGCGGTTCTCTTGATCATCGCTGGTCCCGGCGCTAGGGGTCTGCCGTCCTCTTCGGCATACCCCTAGCGGCGCCCCTGATGCGTGCGGCCGCCACCGGAGGCGCGATGCACCGGCGCAGGCGCTCGGCCGAGGATCGACAGCCGCGGACTCGAGGGCCAGGACGGCGCGCTTGCGGCCCAGCGGGTGCTGCCGCGGACGGCGGGCGCCCGTGCCTCCGCCACGTCGCGGTGCGGACGTTCAGCCGGCGGTCGACGGCGGATGCCCGAGGGCGTCGAAGGCGGTGGCGACGATCCGGTCGTGGACGTCCTCCCGGGGCATGTCCGTCGTCGCCAGCGCGATCACGCTCACCGCCCCCAGGGCCCCGTAGACCCGGATCCGCCGGTCGAGGTCCGCGCCGCCGTCCGGACCGTCCATCCCGAAGGCGCGGAACACCTCGTGCGCCACCGCCTTCAACCAGGCCAGGTCGCCCGGCGTCTCGTGGGCCGTCAGGGCGCTGACGATCAACGCGGTCGATCCCTGCCGGCGCAGGGCCAGGTCGGCGAAGGCCCGAACCACCGCGAGATCCCGGGTCGGGCCGACCGGCCGGTCCTCGACCGCCGCGACGACCGCCTGGAGTTCGGCCACGAACTCCTCGACCACGGCCCCGCGCAGTGCCTCCTTGCTCGGAAACCGGTGCAGCAGTCCGGTCTTGGAGTAGCCCACGGCGTCCGCGATCTGCTGCACCGAGGTGTGCGCGTAGCCGTGACGGGCGAAGAGTGCCGCGGCGGAGTCGATGATCGCCTGATCGAGTTCCTGCCGGGTGGGTCGACGGATGGACAGGATGCTTCCTCACCGGACCCGTGGGGGGTCCTGCGGAGACCGGAGGGGTGGGTATCCGGGTGGGGCCTCAGGAGGGGGTCATCACGGGGGTCGCCACCTCCCCGGGTCGGCGCGACCCGTCGCTTTCCGGCTCGCCACCCGGTGACCGGACGCCGCTCGAGGCAGCGAGCAGCGCCCCCTCGACGTCCACGTGCGGGAGGACGCGGTCGAGCCACCGGGGCAGGGACCAGGCCCTCGCGCCGAGCAGGCGCAGCACGGCAGGGGTCAGCGTCATCCGGACCACGAAGGCATCCACCAGCACGCCGAACGCCAGGCCGAACCCGATCGGGCGGATCGTCGTCAGTTCTGCCCGGATGAACCCCGCGAACACCGACACCATGATCAACGCAGCCGCGGTGACGACCCGCCACCCGTGGCGGAACCCGGTGAGCACCGCGTGCCGAGCCTCCTCGCCGTGAGCGTACGCCTCGCGCATACCCGAGACCAGGAACATCTGGTAGTCCATGGCCAGGCCGAACAGGACGCCGACGAGCAGCGTCGGCAGGAAGGGCTGCACGGAGCCGGGGGAGCTCACCCCGAACGCCTCCTTGAGCCAGCCCCACTGGTAGACCGCCACGACGGCGCCGAACGAGGCCCCGAGGGAGAGCAGGAACCCGCCGGTGGCCACCAGCGGAACCGGCACCGACCGGAACGCCATGATCATGATCAACAGAGACAGGCCGACCACGACGGCAAGGTACGGCCCGAGTGTGCCGGCCAGCCTGGCCGAGATGTCGATGTTGGCGACGGTCTGCCCGGTGAGACCGACATCGGCCCCGGTCTCGGTCTTGATCGCTCCCGCGGTCAGCCGCAGGGTCTGGACGAGGTCGACGGTCTGCGCGGCGCCGGGACCCCGCTGCGGCACGATCTGCATCGCCGCCACCCGACGATCGGTGCTGATCCCGAGCGGCACCACCCGCACGACCCCGCGGATCATCGCGATCAGCTCGGCGACGTCCAGCTCTCGTTCTTCGGCCGCCGTCGCATCCAGGCCCGGGGGCAGGGTCGCCACGGCCACGATCGGCCCGTTGGCGCCCTCGCCGAACGATCGGGCGGTGAGCGTGTAGGCCCGGTACGCCGTCGAGCCGAGCGGTTCCGACCCCCCGTCCGGCAGGCCCAGCCGCAGGTCCGCGGCGGGGACCGCGCAGACGGCGAGCAGCAGGACCGCCGCCGCCGCCCAGGCCCACGGACGACCGGTGACGAGCTCGCCCCAGGCCGGCCGGCGCCGGGCCGGGGCGGTGGCGTCGTCCTGGGCGGGTGGTCGGGCCGCCAGCCAGGCGCGCCGCGAGACCACCCGCTGCCCGACGAGAGCCAGGACGGCGGGGGTGAGCGTGACCGCCACCGCGACGGCGACGGCGACGGTAACCGCCGCCGCCACCCCCATCACGGCCAGGAAGGGAATCCCGACGACGGTGAGCGCGGCCAGCGCGATGATCACGGTGAGGCCGGCGAACACCACCGCGTTGCCCGAGGTGCCGTTCGCCCGCGCGATCGACTCGGGGACCGGCATGCCGGCGAGCAGCTGCCGGCGGTGTCTGTTGATGATGAACAGGGAGTAGTCGATCCCCACCGCCAGGCCGAGCATCAGGGCCAGTGCCGGGGTGACGGAGTTCATCTCGATGCCCCGGGAGGCGGACAGGGTGGCACCGATCCCGACCGCGACGCCCACCAGGGCCAGGGCGAGCGGTAACCCGGCCGCGACCAGCGTCCCCAGCATCACCAGGAGCACGACGGCAGCCACGCCTACTCCGGCGATCTCGGTCGGACCGATCACCGAGTTCAGGTCGCCGACGAGCGAGCTGGCGTAGTCGACCCGCACGCCGCTGCGCGCGAGCTCGGCGCCGATCCGCTGGATCCGGTCACGGGCCGACGTCGTCAACGCGTTGGCCTGACCGGTCAGACGCAGCTGGACCAGCGCCGTTCGCCCGTCGGCGGACACCAGCCTGGTGCCGCGGATCAGGGCGGTGCGCCGCTCGCCGATCCGCAGCTGACGCCCCTGCTCGGCGAGTGTCTGCTGTGCCGCCGCGAGCTTCGGCTGCTGCGCCGCGACCTGGGCGCGGCCCTCGTCGATCCGCCGCTGCAGGACTGCCAGCTGCTCGGGCAGCGGGGCGCCGGGTGGCAGGGCGGCCCGCTGTGCGTCGACCGCTCGCTGCGCCTGGTCGAGCTGTGCGGTGCCTGCCGCCACCTGCCCTTGGCCGGCCGACAGCTGCGCCGTGGCGGCGTCCAGCTGGGCGCGCCCGGTCGATACCTTCGCGGCGGCGCCGTCGAACTGGCTCTGCGTGGTGAAGGGATCGATCACCGCGGCCACGCCGTCCACCCGGGCCCACCCGGCCGAGGCCGTCGCCACCGCCTGCCGCTGATCCGGGGTGAACGGGGACGACGAGGTGACCACGATCGTGCCCAGCTCGCCCGAGGCGGCCGGGAGCTCGGCCCGAAGGGTGTCCGTCACCACCTGGAAGCCGGCGCCCGGGATCCTCAGCTGGTTGCTGAGCGGCGCCTTGAGGACCGTCGCGCCGGTCAGGGTCAAGGCCACCAGCGTCAACCAGAGCCCGATCACCGGCCACGGGCGCCGCTGGCTGAAGCGCCCCACGCGGTACAGGAACCGAGCCATCCCAGACCTCTCTTCAGCCGCCGAGGCGCGCCAGCACCACCACCACCTCGCACCGGCAGCGGGGACACCGCGGGACCACTTTAGTCCCCTGTGGACCGGAGTGGTCCGGCCGGGGATGTGGAGTACCTCACCGCACCCAGGGCCCCTGCCTTCTCCGGACGGGCACAGCTCACCTCCCGGGGCGCTCTCCCCGAGCCCGGGCGACGTAGCGGTCGGCGGAGCGTCGGACCGCGGCGGAGCCGTCGGCGACGACGACCCGGCCCGGCCCGGTTCCTCCTCGCGGAGCACGGTGGCGTGGTCGCGCGCCAGCTCCGCCAACGTCGTCCACGCCTGGCCACCCCAGCCGACGGCCTGACGCTCGTCCGCGCAGATCGCGCAGCCGGCCGGGGGCTCCGGCCGGTCGGCCTGCCGGACGCCGCAGGTGGTGCAGATCCAGGCCGGCACCGGGGACTCCTCTGACGCGGCGGGTGGGGGCGGGTCGACGCGCCCAGCCTGCCGAACCGGCCGGAGGGTCGCCACGCGGCCGTCCGGCCCAGCCCGGTCGCGACCGGGCTCCGTCACGAATCGGTTGACGTGGTTGACGTGGTTGACGTGTCCGTGGCGGTCGGACCCTCGGTGCCGGTGGCCGTGGACGACGGGGTCCCCGGGGGAGTGCTGGGCGCCGCCGATGTCGAGGGAGGTGGCGCGACCGGCCCGGTCGAGACGCTGGTCACCGGAGTGGTCGCCGGCGGCGGCCAGGGCGGTGCGGGAGGGTGCGGGTGCGGGCTGCCGGACGGGCTGCCGGAACCGAGACCCGCGGGTGCGGACGGTGTGCACCGCCCGCACCCGCGGGCGGGGTGCGGGACGGCGACCGGCCTGCGGGTGCGGGCGGATCTCACGGCCGGCAGGCTGGACGACGACCGGCGACGCCGTGCCGCCGCGGCTGGGGACGACGCCACGGCTGGGGACGACGCCACGGCTGGGGATGATGCCGCGGATGGGGACGACGAGGCGGGGGAGGCGGTCGGCACCGGCGGCGCGGGGGGCGACGGGCGGCCGGTCGCTGCGGAGGAGGTCGGAGCGCGGCCGGAGACCGTGACGGGCCGCACCGTGGCGCGCGTGCCGGCCCACCGGACCACGAGGACGCCGCCGATGGTCACCGCCACCGCCGTGGCGACCAGTGCCAGCGTGGTGGCGGCGGCCCGGAGCCGGCCCGCCCGGGCGCGATCGGGCCCGGCCGGCCCGCCGGCCCCGGTCAGACCTGGGTCGGCCGGCGCCCCGGCCCGGCCGGTCGGCTCCGGGCCGCGCAGGAGGATCCGCGCCGCTGCGGTGCCCTCCGGCGACAGCCGGCGGCCCGACGCGGCCTCGGCGGCGAGGATCCGGGCGAGCGCGGCACGGGTGTCGTCGTCCGGGTCGCCGCTGGTCACGATGCCTCGCCCGACCGGAACCCCACTGCCAGGTCCGCCACCACCACTGGGCCGGCGAACCGGGTGAACCGGCCCCCCACCCGGGCCGGCGCCAGCTGGCTGGCGCCGGTGCCGGCCAGCACCGTCGCCGCCATGGTCAGGTCATCCGCTCGCCGGGCTTCGGCCCGAGGTCCGGCGTGAGGTCCGGCTCGAGGCGGTCGTCGACCCGGGCCCCGCCGTCGGCCGGCCCGCCGGCCGACGACGCGGCGGGTCGACGGCGGGCGGCGGGCGGCGGGCCCAGCAGGAGGTCCACCGACTCGGCCGGGCCGCCGCGGACCTCCACCCGGCGGGCCACCGGGCCGTACCCGCTGGCGATCAGGGTGTAGCGGCCGGGTGTCAGGTCGGGCAGCCGGAAGCCGCCGTCGGTGTCGGTCTGGACGGTGCCGACCACCGCGCCCTCGCCGTCCACCAGCGTGACGGTCGCGGCCGGATGTCCCCGGCCGGAGGCGGCCACCCGGACCACACCGGTCACCTCGCCTCCGGCCACCAGGCGCAGGTCCAACCGGGAGCTGACGCCCGTCCCGAGGGACAACGTCCGGGTGGTCGGCCGGTGCCCGGAGCTGGAGGCGGTCAGGGTGTAGTCACCGGCGTCCAGATCCTCGACGCGGTACGTCCCGTCCGACGCCGTCACGGTCGCGGCCACCACCTCCCCCCGGACGTCGGTCACGGTGACGGTGACCTGAGCCACCGGGGTGCCGTTCCCGGCCCCGACGACGACGCCCGCGATGCTGCCGGCGGCGGCCAAGGTCAGGTCGCGGCGCACGCCCACCCTGCCCAGGACGACGATCGAGGCCACCGGCTGGTAGGCCGCCGCGGCGCAGATCAGCAGATAGCTGCCGCCGGACGGCGGCACCAGCCGGTACCAGCCGTCGGCCGCGGAGCGGCCACGATCGGCCTGCCGGCCGTCGAGATCGGTGAGGGTCAGCACGGCTTCCGCCACCGGCTCGCCGTCCGGAGCGACCACTCGCCCGGACACGGCCACCCGGCCGTCGTCCGGAGGCGGTGGCGCCGCGGCGCGCGCCATCGGTGCCCGCGGTTCCACCGGCACCAGCGGTTCCACCGGTGCTGCCGCCGGCGCGACCGGGGGCTGCGGGACCTGCGGCCGCTGCCCGGCGTCCGCGGCTGGCGCGTCGCCCCCGCCGTCGGCTGCACCGGCCTCCGTCTGCCGTGCCTCCAGCCCGGACCTCGTGCGCAGCGGGATCTCCTTCATCAGGAACAGCACCAGGAACCCCACCACCAGCACGCACGCGCCGACCAGGAACACCTGGTCCATGGACTGCGAGAACCCCACGAAGAACGGCTCGGCCAGCCGTTTGTCCGCCTGGTTCAGGAAGGACGTGTCATCGATCATCGACGAGCTCACCGAACCGCCGCCATGCTTCAGCAACCCCAGGATGGGCTGGTCGCTCGGGCCGGCCTGCACGGCGGGATCACGCACGGCCGCCTGGAAGCCCGGGGTGCGGGTCGCCGCCGAGAACGCGGTGCGGATGTTCTCGCCCACGGTGGAGAACAGGATGGACAGGAACACCGCGGTGCCGATCGTCGCGCCCATCTGCCGGAAGAAGGTCACCGAGGAGGTCGCCACCCCGATGTCCCGCGGCGCCATCGCGTTCTGCACGGCGAGCGTGATGGGCTGCATCACGTTGCCGAGTCCGAGGCCGAACACCGCGGTGAAGATCTCGGTGCGCCAGAACGGAGTGTCCGCGCCGACCGTGTGCAGCAGGTACATCCCCACCACCATCAGCGCGGTGCCGATGATGGGGAAGATCTTGTAGTGACCGGTCCGTGAGATGAGCTGACCCGAGACGACCGATCCGAGCATGATCCCGGCAGTCAGCGGGAGCAGCATCAGCCCGGACTGCGTCGGCGTCGCGCCGCGCACGATCTGCAGGTACAGGGGCAGCACCGACAAGCCGCCGAACATGCCGACACCGGTGATCAGGCCGACGATCGACACCAGCGTGAACATCCGGTTCCGGAAGAATGCCAGCGGGATGAGCGCATCCGGCCCGGCCCGGTGCTCGGCCCCCACGAACGCGAGCAACCCCGCCCCGGCGATGGCGTAGCACGCGATCGCGCGGGGGGAGTCCCACCCCCAGCCGCGGCCCTGCTCCAGCACGGTGAGCAGCGGCACCAGCCCCACCACGAGCAGGACGGCGCCGAGGTAGTCGATGCGGTGGTCGTGCCGCACGTGCGGGATCCGCAGCGTCCGGGTGACCACGACCAGGGCGACGATCCCGACCGGAACGTTCACCAGGAAGACCCAGCGCCAGCCGCTGATCCACAGGATCTCGTCGGTGCCGGCGAAGAACCCGCCGATCACCGGTCCCAGCACGCTCGACGTCCCGAACACGGCCAGGAAGTAGCCCTGGTACTTGGCGCGCTCGCGTGGGGGGACGATGTCGCCGATGATCGCCAGGGCGAGCGAGAACAGCCCGCCGGCACCCAGGCCCTGGAAGGCCCGGAAGCCGGCCAGCGTGTACATCGAGGTGGCGAAGGCGCAGGCGGCGGACCCCACGACGAAGATGCCGATCGCCGTCAGGAACAACGGCCTCCGGCCGAAGATGTCGCTGAGCTTGCCGTACAGGGGTGTGCTGATCGTCGAGGTGATCAGATAGGCGGTGGTCACCCAGGCCTGCACCGACAGGCCGTGCAGATCGTCGCCGATCGTGCGAATCGCGGAAGCGACGATGGTCTGGTCCAGGGCCGCCAGGAACATCCCGAGCATCAAGCCGGTCAGGATGACCAGGACCTGGTGGTGCGTCAGCCCGCCAGCTCCTGGGAGGCTTCCGGATCGCCCGGTGCCGGCTGCCACGCCGGTCCGGCCACCCGCGATCTCGTCGGCGTTGGGGGCGGGTGACGTCATCGGCTTCCCATCACAGCACGTCGGCTTCCCATCACAGCAAGAGCGATCCCCGGCGTCCGTGGATGCCGGGGAACCGGGTCAGCGCGTCTCGACGGCCTCCGCCAACTCCTGCTTCGACATCCTGGAGCGGCCGGAGACGCCCTTCTCCTTGGCCTTCTCGTAGAGCTCCTTGCGCGTCGGCCCGTCGGTGCCCGCGCTGCCCTGGGTGCGGCCGCCCGCCGACGAGCTCCGCGGCGGGGACGAGCTCCGTGCACCGGCGTCGGAACCGGCCTCGTCGTCCAGGGAGATCCCGGTCACCTCCGCGAAGCGGACGCCCAGATCCTCGCGCTCCCCGGCGCTGGCCTTCTTGCGCAGCACCGGCAGCAGGTCATGCTCCTCTTCCCGGACGTGGTGGCGCAGCTCACCGATCATCGCGGCCAGCTTGCCGTCGTAGCCGGGCCCGGACGGATCCTCCTGGCTCAGCTCCTCCAGCAGGTGCTCGATGTGGTGGTGTTCCGCGACGCTGTCCTGGACCTTCTCGTCCTCCCGGTCGTCGTGGTCGCGGATCGCCGGGTAGACGAAGGACTCCTCCGCCTCCGAATGCGGTCCCAGCAGCCAGGCGACCCGCTGCAGGATCTCCATCATCTGCTCGGGGTCGCTGCTCTCCGCCCGCTCGAGCAGCACCTCGAGCTGTCGGTGCGCCTCCTGGATGAGATCGACGACGTCAGCCATGACTCCTCCTCGTGGGTGGGCTCCGGCCGGTGGGCGGAGCCGGATCGTCTCGCCAGCCCGGAGTACCCTTCGCGCCCCGGCTCATGCGGCGGCTCGAGGGGATCCGGACCGTGCGCCCCCACGATGGGCCGCAGCGGGTCGACGCCCTGTTCGTCGACGTAGGCGGGCAGGTGGTAGCCCTCGATCCCGCCTCCGGGACGGCCCGACGGGCCGTCAGCCCGGTTCGGCCTCGTGCCCGGACGGGAGCAGGCCACGGTAGGCGTTGCTAGGAGTGATCTTCCCGACGACCACGCCGTAGATCTCGTCGCAGATCGGCATCTGGACGTCGTGCCGGCGGGCCAGCTCGTGCACGGTGACTGCCGTCTTGACACCTTCCGCGACCATGGTCATCCCGGCCAGGACGTCTGCCAGCTCGCGGCCGCGGCCGAGCTGTTCGCCGACCTGTCGATTGCGGCTGTACGGGCTCATGCACGTGGCGATCAGGTCGCCCATCCCGGCCAGCCCGGCGAACGTCGCCGGCTCGCCGCCCATCGCTACCCCCAGCCGGGTCAACTCGGCCAGGCCACGGGTGATCACGGCGGCCCGGGTGTTGTCCCCCACGCTCAACCCCTGGGCCATTCCGGTAGCGATGGCGATCACGTTCTTCAGCGCTCCGCCGACCTCGCACCCGATCACGTCATGGTTGAGGTAGACCCGGAACTGGCGCGAGCGGACGATCGCCTGCAGCTCGCGCGCCACCCCGAGATCCTCGGTGGCGATCACGCTGGCGGCGGCCGCACCGTCCATGATCTCCCGGGCCAGGTTGGGACCCGACATGACGCCCGCCGGGTGCCCGGGGAGCAGGTCCTGGATGATCTCGGTCATCCGGAGCAGGCTGCCCTGTTCGAACCCTTTCGACAGGCTCACCACCGGGATCCACGGCCGCAGGTGCTCAGCGGCCTGCTCGATCACCTGCCGGAAACCCTGGGTCGGTACGCCGACGAACAGGACGTCGGCGTGCTCGACCGCCTCGGCGAGGTCCGCGGTGGCCCGCAGGGACTCGGGCAGCACATACCCCGGCAGGTAACGCTTGTTGGTGTGGCTCTCGTTGACCTCGGAGGCGGTGTCGCCGCCGCGGGCCCACAACAGGCAGTCGTTGCTATGGGTCAGCAGGGCCGCGACGGTCGTTCCCCAGGACCCGGCACCGAGAACAGTGACCTTCATTGGGCCATCCAACCGTTCACGGCCTCTCACGTCGAGCACCCTGCGGTGTTTCCGGACGACGCGTCGGCCGGGCGATCTACTCCATCGGGGTGAGCCCCCCTTGTGGTCCGGCCCCCCACCCCCATCGGGTGAAGTTGTCGCGGATGTGGGCCTCCACGGTCTCGGCCGCCGCGGCACCGTCGCCGGCCGCGAGGTGGTCGTAGAGGCGGCGGTGTTCCGCCCGCAGGTCGGCGGCCTGGGCCTGCCAGTCGGTGATCTCCTCGAAGGCGGCGAGGAGCGGGTACCGCAAGGACTCCCGGATCGCCGCGGTGAGGTCGGCCACGAGCCGGTTCCCACTGGCCTCGGCGACGGCGACGTGGAACTGCGTGTCGAGGTCGTTGAACCGGGACCGCGTGGTGGAGGGGTCGTCCATCTCCTCCAGGAGCCCGCGCAGCAGGGTCAGTTCGGCTGCGCCGACGCGGCGCGCGGCCAACCGGACGCTCCACCGCTCGAGCATCACCCGGGCCTCGAGCACCTGCTCCAGGGGAAAGTTGGTCAGCGCCACCTGGAGGCGCAGCAACCGGTTGAGGGCTTCGCCCGAGGAGTCGCCGACCGTCGTCCCGGACTCCGGACCGTTGCCCACCGTCGAGCGCAGCACCCCCTGCGCCTGCAGCACGCGGATCGCCTCCCGCACCGCCGAGCGGCTCACGCCGAGCAGCGAGGCGAGGTCACGTTCCGCCGGGAGCTTGTCGCCGACCCGCAGTTGGCCGGTCAGGATCTGCTCCTCGATGCGGTCGATCACCAGCTCGTACGTCTTGGCCCGTGGGATGGCGCGCCAGCGGGCGGCGCCCGTCGGCCCGATGGACCCGGCGTCCCCGGGGCGGTCGGCGTCCCCGGGGCGGTCGGCGTCCCCGGGGACGCCGGCGGACCTGGCGTGGGGATCCAGCAGGCGCGGAGCGTGGCGGGTCATGGAGCAGGTGTTCCCTCCGGAGCGGAGCCGTGAAGACCCATTCTTGCCCAGTCCGCGTACCGTGGCGAACGGTAGGACCAAAGTCCACCGTGTCGTGGCCGAGGAGTCCGCCGGTCAGGACGGCTGACCCCTTCCTGGCGGGATGGCTCCGGTCCGCGGCCGAGGAACCGGATCGAGTCGTCGTGGAGGACCTCGACGAGGTCGCCCGGCGGGGGCCGGCGGACGCCGTCGACGGTCCGGAAGGTGGCGGCTCCGCCCGGCCGTGCCGTCCGGCACGTCGTACGTCGAATGTCCTGGCTGGATGCTCCTACGTGACTCCCTCGGATGGCGCGGCTTGCCTACAGCCGGTGCCGGCTGTCGGCCGTCGCCGTGCAGGTTCTCACTCTCAGCTCGACCGGCGACCGGTTCCAGCTGATGGGCAGCGCGGGGTTCGACCGGACCGACGACTTCCTCGAGCGGCTCCTGGAATGCGCCAAGCGGGGCGCGTGGCTCGCGACGCTGCAAGCGTCCGCCGAGGCCCGGCCCGTTCTCGTCCCCGACCGGTATGCGATGATCATGACGGACCCGGCGTGGGCCCCGCTGCGCGAGGCGATGGCTGAACCACGGTGGCAGGATTTCGTCTGCCGTCGAGGATGAAATCCTCCTCATCGTGCCACGGCAGCGTTTCGGGCATCCGTGGCGCCGGGCCGGTCACGACGACGGCCAGGTACGTGAGGAAATCTAGGCAGTCCGGCGCGGGGAGCGGATCCGCGTGGCGGCCGACCCAGCTGTGCGAACGTCCCGCCGCCCGCGCGACATCTGTCTCGGTAGCCGTCCCGGTCGGCTCACCGCCGGTGCCGGGACGGCGAGCGGGCCGCCGTCCCGGCACCGGACCGCGCCCTGCCGCGACTCCGATGACTCCGATCAGTGCAGTGCGCGACGACGTCGCCCTGCGCCGTCGCCCCAGGTCGACCTCATGGCAGCAGCCAGGAGAGCACCGGCGTCGACTGCAGCCCCACGAGCAGGCACATGAACAGCAGCATGCCGACGCTCCACCAGATCACCCGGCGGAAGATCTCGGACTCCTTGCCCGCGAGGCCGACGGCGGTGGCGGCGATCGTCAGGTTCTGCGGGCTGATCATCTTGCCGAGGACGCCGCCGGAGTTGTTCGCCGCGACCAGCAGTGTCTGGTTGATCCCGGCCGACTTGCCGACCGTCTGCTGCAGACTGCCGAACAGGGCCGCCGCCGACGTGTCCGAACCGGTCAGGGCCACACCGATCCAGCCCAGGACGGGCGAGAAGAAGGCGAACGAGGAGCCGACCGCCGCGATCCAGGTGCCGATGGTGGTCGTCTGCCCGGAGACGTTCATGACGTAGGCGAGGCCGAGCAGGCTGCCGACCGTGAGGATGCTGAACCTCAGCTTCGTCAGCACGGCGCCGTACTCCTTGACGGCTGCCACCGGCGAGACCCGGTAGACGACCAGCACCAGCAGGGCGCTGATGAGCAGCAGCGAGCCCGGGGTGTTCAGCCAGGTGAGCGTGTACTTGGTGAAGCTGACCGGCTTGCCCGCGGCGTTCAGCACCTGCCCGTCCAGCCCGGGCCAGCCGATCTTGCGGTCGCGGGCGGTCAGCCAGGTCACCAGCGGCTGGTACTTCTTGGCCAGCCAGAAGACGACGATGATGATCAGGTATGGCGCGAAGGCCATCGCCATCCGGCCGCCCGTCGGGGCCGCCTCGGGAGCGTCATCGCCGCCACCGGTGCTCCGGCGCGGCAGGGTCGCCGTGCCGGCGGACGACCCCCCGGCACGGGCGGCTCCCGTGCCGGACACGGCGTGTTCGAGGATCTCGGCCTGGTGCTCCGTGCGCAGCGCGTCCACCGCGGACTGCCCGCCGGCGGGCTGCCAGACCCGCAGGAACAGCACGGCCACGACGAGGCCGGTGAGCGAGGCGATGACGTCGGTCAGTTCGCCCTGGCCGTTGTTGGACGCCCAGAACTGCGCGACGGCGAAGGCACCGCCGGTGACGACGGCGATCGGCCAGGTCTGCTGGAGCCCTCGCCACCCGTCGACCACCATCACCAGCAGCAGCGGGACGAAGACCGCGAGTACCGGGCACTGGCGCCCGACCACGGCGGCGATCTGGTCGAACGGGATCTTGGTGGCCCCGGCCGAGGCGAGAATCGGGGCGCCGATCGCGCCGAACGCCACCGGCGCGGTGTTGGCCAGCAGGACGACCGAGGCGGCGCGCAGGCCGGAGAAGCCCAACGCCATGAGCATCACACCGGTGATCGCCACTGGAGCGCCGAATCCCGCGAGGGCTTCGAGCAGCCCGCCGAAACAGAAGGCGATGATGATGGCCTGGACCCGGGGGTCGTCCGACACCAGGCCGAATGCTCGCCGCAGGTCCTCGGAGCGGCCGGTGATCACGGTGAGCTGGTAGAGCCAGATCGCATTGACCACGATCCACATGATCGGCACGAGGCCGAAGGTGACACCCTCGGTACCGGAGAGCAGGGCCAGCTCCACCGGCATCCTGAACGCGACGACGGCGACGCCCAGTGCCACCACCAGGGAGGACAGGGCCGAGATCCACGCCTGGACCTTGAACGCGCCGAGCAGGACGAACATGGTGAGCAGTGGGAGCAGCGCCACGAGTGCCGACAGCAGAAGGCTGTCGGCTACGGGAGCCGCGGGCTGGTGAAACATGGTGAGACCTCCGTTGGTCAGACCAAACTTCTGACCCACGATAGGCAACCTCCCCGCAATGGCCCCCGACTTTGGTCCCGTCGTGGCCGGACGATGGGGCCAGGCACCGTCCGGACCGAGGGGACTTTGGACCCGGGTGGGTGGTGCGCCGGCGTCCCTATGGTCGGCCTGAGTATGGTCCGACCAATCCCACCGAGGGGGTCGCCATGTTCCGGCTGTTCACCACCCGGGCCGAAGCCGTCGGCACTGAGGTCCATCGCGTCGGGACCAGGGCCGAGGCCCTCGACCTGCTGACGGACCGCCTGAAGCAGGAGGGTGTGGCCGACGGACCCGGCACCTGGGCCGTCTGGGCCGGCTGCCCCTTCCTTGACGGCCTCGACCGGCAGGAGCTCTCGGCGCGGGTACCGGGCCTGCGGTTCGACGTCAGCCGTGAGTCGGCGGCCGGCGCGCTGGTCGGGATCAGTCAGCTGGACTGGGGGATCGCCGAGACCGGAAGTATCGCGCAGGACGCGACCAGCGTCGACGCTCGCCTCGTCTCGACCCTGCCGACGACCCACATCGCACTCCTGCCGTCCGATCGTCTGGTCCCCGACCTGCGAGCGTTCCTCGCCGTCCAGGGCCCCTCGGACGCGAACTACCTCTCGGTGATCACCGGGCCCAGCCGGACCGCGGACATCGAGCGCGTGCTGACCATCGGGGTGCACGGCCCCGAACGGCTGGTCGTCATCGTCGTCGACGAACTGGGGGAGGCGCAGTGAGCGGAAAGGCCTTCAACGCCTCGGTTCTCGAGGCGCTGGCCAACCCGAACATCTCGAAGGCGCTGGGGAGCTTCTCCGAGGCCTACCCGGTCAGTCGCGCGAAAGCGTACGAGGGCGTGGATTTCGAGGCGCTGCGGCGGACGATCGCCGAGCGCAAGGGGTACGCCGCGGCGCACTTCGAGGAGTTGGTGGCGGAGTTCACCCGCAACGCGCAGGCTCGGGGCACCACGGTCTTCCGGGCGAACACCCCGGAGCAGGTGCGCGACTACGTCCTGCGGCTGTGCCGGACGCACGGCGTCCAGCGACTGGTGAAGTCGAAGTCGATGGCGACCGAGGAGATCCACCTCAACGCGTTCCTCGAGCAGCAGGGTATCGTCTGCTCCGAGACGGATCTCGGCGAGTGGATCGTCCAGCTGCTCGGGCAGCGGCCCTCGCACATGGTCATGCCGGCCATCCACCTCACCAAGGAGGAGGTCGCCGACGTCTTCAGCAAGCAGGTCGACGAGCGGCTCACCTCGGACATCCCACGGCTGGTCAAGGTGGCCCGGCGCGAGCTGCGGGAGAGGTTCCTCCAGGCGGAGCTCGGGATCACCGGCGCGAACGTGGCGGTGGCCGAGACCGGGACGATCGGGATCATCACGAACGAGGGGAACGCCCGGCTCGTCACCACGCTGCCGAAGGTGCACGTCGCGATCGTGGGTCTGGAGAAGCTCGTGGCCACGGTCGACGACATGGTGCCGATCATCACGGCGCTGCCGAGGAGCGCAACCGGCCAACTGCTCACCAGCTACTTCTCGATGATCAGCGGCCCGGTGCCGAACACGGACGGCTCGGCCAAGGAGTTCCACGTCGTCCTGATGGACAACCACCGGTCCGAGATGGCCGCCGACCCGGTGTTCAAGCAGGCGCTGCAGTGCATCCGGTGCGCCTCATGCCTCAACGTCTGCCCGGTCTACCGGCTCGTCGGCGGCCACGTCTTCGGCGACGTCTATACCGGCGGGATCGGCACCATCCTCACGGCCTGGTTCGACGAGCTGAAGAAGTCCGAGGACATCCAAGGGCTGTGCATCCAGTGTCAGAAGTGCAACGAGGTGTGCCCCGGGAACATCGACATCGCGGGGCTGATCCTCGAGCTGCGACGCCGCCTGGTGGCGGACGAGGGGCTTCCCGTCGTCCAGAAGGCGATCTTCTCCGTCGTCAACAACCGGCGGCTCTTCCATCGCATGCTGCGTACGGCCTACCTCGGGCAGACGCCGTTCGCGCGGGACGGGTACATCCGGCACCTGCCGATGTTCCTGTCCAAGCTCACCCGGGACCGCAGCCTGTTCACCATCGCCCCGGAGCCGTTCCGTGACCTGGTCCGGGACCTCCCGCAGCCGAAGGGCACCGAGAAGGCTTCGCTCTTCGTGGGCTGCCTGATGGACTTCGGCTATCCCGAGATGGCCGCTTCCGTCGTCCGGGTGCTCAACAAGGCCGGCATCGAGGTCGTCTTCACCGATGGCCAGACCTGTTGCGGCGCACCGGCTCGGATCAGCGGCGCCCTCGACGTCGCGGCGAACAACGCGATCGACAACATCAAGGCCCTGTCCGACCCGGAGGTGCGGTACATCATCTCTGCGTGCCCAACCTGCACGGTGGCCCTGACCAAGGACTGGATCGAGGTGCTCGAGTGCCAGGGCCGCACCGAGTGGGTGGAGGCCGCCCGGACACTGGCCGCCAAGGTGGTGGACTTCTCGACGCTGGTGAAGCAACTGGTGGACGCCGGCCGGTTGACGGTCACCTCCGGCAAAGATCTCGGCCGGGTCACGTACCACGACTCCTGCCACTACAAGCGGACGCTCCACGCGGAGCGGGCGCCGCGGGCGCTGCTGCAGGGCAGCGGCTACGAGCTCGCCGAGATGAAGGAGTCCGACGTCTGCTGTGGGATGGGCGGCTCGTACTTCGCCAAGCATCCCGAGCTGTCCGGGCCCATCCTGCGGCGCAAGCTCGACAACATTCGGCGGACGGGTGCCGGCACGGTCGTGACCGACTGTCCCGGCTGTGTCATGCAGATCCGCGGCGGGTTCGACAAGGCCGGTGACGCCGTCGACGTGCGCCACACGGTCGAGATGATCGAGCAGGCTCTGGAGTGACGGACGAGGCGGCCGGAGTCGCTGGGCGCATCCGCCGAACGTCCGTCCCGTGGGCGACGACCCGCCACAGGTCCTGCGGGTTGTCGACACTCCGGGGTGGGGCTGGCAACCCGCACTCAGGGGGGGAGTTGCGCATTGTGCTCGGCGCCGGCCGGCGGGTTCCCCGCCGGGGAGTGCTTGAGCTCCGGGGCCAGTGCGCGGCGGCGGGCGGCCTGGGCATGCTCGAGGTGTCAGAGCGGATCGGTCGCCGCCGGAGGGCAGCGGCCGCCGTGATTGCCGCGCATCAGATCGAGAAAGGCATCGCCATGGACAACATCGACATGCTCATTCTGACGGACGACGAGCTCGCCCTTCTGGGTGGCGCTCATGGGGATCTCAGCAGGGCCGGTCG
>DATDMG010000556.1:0-37956 GCA_036518955.1 Kineosporiaceae bacterium
GGGAGTCACCGCCGAGGTCGAAGAAGTCGTCGTCCGGTGCGACCGCCGGCAGCCCGAGGACGTCGGCGAAGGCCTGGCAGAGGATCTCCTCGTGCGGGCCGCGGGTCGCCCGGGCCGGGTCGTCCCGCCCGGCGTCCGGGGCCGGCAGAGCGGCCCGGTCCACCTTCCCGTTACGGGTCAACGGCATCCGCGGCAGGGCCACGACGACGTTCGGCACCATGTAGTCCGGCAGGACGGCGGCCGTCTGATGGCGCACCGCGGCGACGTCCAGGTCGCCCTCGACAGCCACCACGTAGGCGACCAGGAGCACCCGCTCACCCTGCCGCTGGACGGTGACGACGGACTCGGCCACCTGCGGCAGTGCCGTCAGGACGGCCTCGACCTCGCCGAGCTCCACCCGGTGGCCGCGCACCTTGACCTGGTGGTCGCGGCGCCCGAGGAACTCCAGCAGGCCGTCCGCGCGCCACCGCACCTGGTCGCCGGTGCGGTACATCCGATCCCCCGTCGCGGCGAACGGATCGGCGACGAAGGCTGCCGCGGTCCGGCGTACCTCGTCGAGATATCCCCGCCCCACCCCGACACCGGCGACGTACAGCTCGCCGACCGACCCGGTGGGGGCCAGCTGCAGCGTCTGGTCGAGCACGTACAGCCGGGTGTTGCGCACCGGCCCGCCCACCGGAACCCGCTCGGCGGCCGGATGGCCGCCGAACCGCAGGCCGACCTGGGCCACGTCGTCCGAGCATTCCGCCGGTCCGTAGGCGTTCATCAGCCGCACCCGGGGGAACCGCTGTTCCCACCGGGCCCACAACTCCACCGGGAACGTCTCCCCGGTCACCACCAGCCAGCGCATCCGGGGCAGCGCCCCCACCGGCTCACCCTCGTCGAAGGTATCCAGCGCCGCCCGCAGCAGTGAGGGGACCACCTCCAGCACGGTCACGCCCTCGTCCTCGGCGATCTGGAAGAGCTCCACCGGGTCACGTGCGGTGGCCCGGCTCACCACCCGCAGCCGGCCGCCCACCACCAGCGGGGCCAGCATCTGCCACACCGACACGTCGAAGGTGACCGGTGCGTTGTGCACCACCACGTCCGACGCCGTCATCCCCAGGTCCTCCACCTTGCAGGCGACGTGGTTGGCCATCCCCGCCCGGTGCACCATGGCGCCCTTCGGCCGGCCGGTGGACCCCGACGTGAAGATCACGTATGCCAGCCCCTGCGGCGACACCGGCACGAGCTCGATCTGGCGACCCTCGCCCCGCTGCACCACCAGGACCTGAACGACGCCGGACGCGGCCGCGACCTGCTGTGCCAGCGGCACGCTCGGTCGGTCGGTGAGCAGCCATCGCGACCCCGCCGTGGTGAGCAGATCGACGCTGCGCGCCACCGGTGCTCCCACGTCCAGCGGTAGCCAGGCCCCACCGGCCGCCAAGGCGCCCAGCACCGATCCGATGAACTCCGCACCGGGTTCGGCCAGGACGCCCACCAGTTCGTCCGGGTTCAACCCTCCCTCGACCAGCGTGCCGGCCACCCATCCGGCCAGCAGCACCAGCTCCCGATACGTCAAGGCGCCGTCGTCGTCCACCACGGCCACCTGGTCGGGCGAGGCCGCCGCGACGTCCCAGACCTGAGCCGCCACGTCCGGCGGATCGGCCGCCGAGGGGCCGGTCCCCCAGGTGCCGAGCAGCCGCTGGCTCTCGACCGGGCTGAGCAGCGGAACCGCTGCGGCCCGCACGTCCACATCGGCGACGGCAGCGCCCAGCACGCTCACCAGCCGCCCTGCCAGCACCGGCAGCGACATCCCCTCGGGCAGTTCCACCGCAGACTCGAACCGGAACTCCAGCTCCCGCCCGGGGATGACGTTGAGCGTGACCGGGTAATGCGTCGCGTCCCGCACCTGGGCGTCCACCACGCGCACTCGGTCACTCAGCTCGGTCACCTCGGCCCCGAGCGGCTGGTTCGCCACGACGACGAGCGTGTCGAACAGCTCACCGAGCCCCGCGATCCCTTGCACCTCGGCCAGTCCCAGATGCTGGTGCTCCCGGAGCGCGACCTGCTCGGCCTGCACCCGCCGCAGCAACGACAGCATCGACTCGGCAGGGTCGACGCGCACCCGCACCGGGATGGTGTTGATGAAGGCACCGACCATCGACTCGAAGCCCGGCAGCTGCGCCGGGCGCCCGGCGACCGTCGTCCCGAACACCACGTCGGAGCGGGACAGCAGCCGGGCCAGCAGCAGCGCCCAGCAGCCCTGGACGACGCTGCCCAGGGTGAGCCCGTGTCCCCGGGCCCAGGTCTGCAGCGCCGCCGTCTGGTCCACGGACAGGCGGTGGCTCACCGTCAGGGCGTCGCTCGGACGGCGGTCGCGCGCGCTGGTCAGCAGGCTCGGCTCGGTCAGGTCCGCCAGCGCGGCGGACCACGCCGCGCGGGCACGGCCGCCGTCCTGGGCCGACAGCCAGGCCAGGAAGTCCCGGTAGGGGGTCACCGCGGGCAGCGCGGCGGAACTGCCCGAGACGTAGTAGAGGCTCAGGTCACGCATCATCGGGCCGATGGACCAGCCGTCGACGACGCTGTGGTGCAGGGTCAGCAGCAGCCGATGGCGCCCCTGCCCCAGGACGACCAGCGTGCAGCGCAGCAGGGGGGGCGTGGCCAGGTCGAACCGTTCGGCCCGGTCCGCGTCCGCCACCGCCTGCGCCGCGGCCAGCCGCTCGCCGTCGGGATGGCCGGTCAGGTCGACCTGGCGCCACGGCAACTGCACCGTGCGGGGCACCACCTGCACCGGCGTGCCCGCGCCGTCGCGCCGGAAGCAGACCCGGAGGGTCTCGTGCCGGGCCAGCAACTCGGTCATCGCCCAGCGGAGGGCCGGCACGTCCAGCTCGCCCTCCAGATCGGCGATCACCTGGACCGTGTAGGGGTCCGTCTCCTGCGCATACTCCGCCAGGAACAGCAGGCCTTCCTGGAAGGAGGTCAGCGGGTAGACGTCCTGCAGGCCGGTCGGCTCCTCCATGCCTCACCTTTCGCTCACACGGCACCCGACGGCCGCGGTGGCTCGAACGGGTGGTTCCGGCGGCCGTCAGCGCCTGAGGCCGCCATGCATTGCGACATCGATCGGCCCGAGGTCGGCACGACCTGCTGGACCCACGACCCGACGTCACGGGGATCTGTGAGGTCGACCCGCGACCTCACAGCCGCGAAGCCGGCGCCGGTGCCGATCGCCAGGCTCGGTGCGAACGTGTCGACGCCCACCTCGATGCTGGAGCACCCCCGGAACCACAGCAAGCCCTCTTCGGTGGTGTTCGTGCGGCAGTGCTCGCGCACGGTCGGCCCTGACGCGCGACTGGTCAGGCGCGGGATGATTCGGCAGTCCGGCGATTCGGCGATTCGGCCGGCCCGTGCATTCCGTAAAGTGGATTCCGCCGCTCAGCAGGACGCGCGCAGGCGGTCGCGGGGATGCTCCGTGGCCGCTCGATCTCCGCTCCGGGCCAACAGGTCGAGCAGTCCGGTCTGCCGCTCAAGGATCAGCTGCTGCAGCCGATACAGCTCTGGCCCCGGCTCCACCCCGAACGTCTCGCGCATCCAGCGTCGCATCCGCTGGAACTCGTCCAGGCTCTCGGTCTGCCGGCCGCTCAGATAGAGCGCGATCATCAGCAGCGCCACGAACCGCTCCCGGTCGGGGAACTGCGACCGCAACTCGCGGACGTCGCTCAGCACCTCACGTTGTCGGCCCAAGAGCAATTGGACCACGATGAGGTCCTCCCGAGCCAGCAGATACCACTCGTCGAGCATCGCCGCCGCTGCCTGGCGGCGCACCCCCGAGCCGACCTTGAAGACGGCCGGCCCATGCCACAGCCGCAGCGCCGAGCGCAACATCTCCAACGCGTCGCCGGGGCGCTCCCACACCACGGCCATGCTCGCCCGAACCTGCTCGACGAAGCGGTTCGCGTCGATGGCCGCTGGGGCGACATTGAGCAGATAGCCGCGGGGCGCGGTGAGGATGAGTCTCGGAGCGCCGTACAGCGGGCCGCTCTCGGTCATGCGCCGCAGCCGCGCCACCCCCGCCTGCACAGCATTTCTCGCCTTCGCCGGTGGACGCTCTCCCCACAGCTCGTCGATGAGCTCCTCGACCGGCACCACCCGCTGAACGTTGATCGCCAACATCGAGAGAATGCCCTCCAGCCGCGAGGGACCCACGTGGAGGGCCCCACTCGCGGTCCGTATCTCCATACGACCGAGCAGATTCACCTCGATAGCGTCGAGCAGTGGACCCAACCCGTCCATCAGGCACCTCTCCCTCCGACAACCATGGCCGACAATTCTGCTCTCGCGAGCGATCCCGAGATCACCCTCACTCTAACACCGCCGAAGAAGGCTGCAACAAGCAACTTGGGAGACTTTCGAATACTCGGTGCGACCAAACCAATTCGAAAACGAAATAGTCCGCAGACCATGGCGTACTGACCACGCACTGGAGATTGCCGTCTCATGCCAGAAACTTTCATGGGCGACGGAACGAAAAGTGGACGCCTGGACAGTCATCGCCTTACGAGGCTAATCAACAGGTGACCGACGGCGGTCTCATGCCCATGTAAAATTCGCTGGAGCAGCCATGTTCCAGGCAGGCGCACCGCCGAGGGCCACTCGCCGTCCGCCGGCTCCACCCCGGCCCGGCGACGTCCAGACCCGAGCGAGGCGTGATCGCGGACAGGAGACGGCCGGCCTGATCGGGACTCCTGGTGCCCGGCCGCTGCCACTACGTGCCCACCGCATGTCGGCTGCGGGCCAAAACATGCCCAACTCATGCTCTCCTGGGCGAAACGTCTGGCCAGAAGCGGCTCTTGCGGGGAAGCTGGGGGACGAAGCTGGCCAATTCGCCCCCCGGAGGACGGCGACGGGCAGGACCTGTTGCCACCCCCGGCGGGGTCGTCAGCTCGGGCACATCTGAGGCGGACGCAGGTCGGCGAGGCAACGATGCCCAACGGTTCCACGTCCGCCCCGGGCCCGCGACTGACGATCCGCCCATGCCCGCATGGAGGCATCCCGCTCATGACACCCAGCACGCCGGCCACCGCGCACCAGTCCACCAGCGCGAGGTTTCAGATCATCGGCCCCATCTCGGTCACCACCAGCGGCGGCTACCCGACCCTGCTGACGGGACGAAAGGTGGGCGCGGTGCTGGTGACCCTCGCGGTCCGCGCCAACCTCGTGACCCCCCTGGACACCCTGGTCGCGGAGGTCTGGGGCGACCGCCCGCCGCGTCGGACCGTCGCCTCCGTGCAGGTCTACATCTCGCAGCTGCGACGGCTGATGGGCCAGCGCACGGCCACCACCGGCCCGTTGATCACCACGGCGCCCGGGTACCTGCTCCGGGTCGGACCGGGCGACCTCGACAGCGAGATCTTTCGAGACCTGCTCGAGGCCGGCCGGGCACAGCTCGCAGCAGGGCTCCTGAGCGAAGCCGGCGAGACCCTGCAGCGCGCCCTGGACATGGCCGGTAACGGACCGTGGACGCAGATCGGGCACGGGCCCCTCCTGCGCGAGTTCGCCTCGTGGCTGGAGCGGAGCCGGATCGAGTGCCTCGACCTGCTGGTCCAGGTCGCGTTCGCCCGCGGTCGGCACGCGGAGCAGATCAGCCATCTCTATGCCCTCGTCTCGGAGCACCCACTGCACGAATCGTTCGCGTGGTACCTGATGGAATCACTACGCCGGTCCAACCGCAGGGCTGAGGCACTGAGGGTGTTCGACACCTACCGGACGCGGTTAGCTCGGGAATTCGGCCTCGAACCCGGTCCGGACCTCACCTGGCTGCGGAACTGGATCCTGGAGAGCGGGACCCCCGTGCCCGACCTGCCGCACGAGCAGAGCCTCCTGCGGTTGGGTGGCCTACCATCGGCCGACAAGTCCGGCTCGGCCGGCGAACGGTCCTGGGTCGACCGCTGAACCTCGCAGGGCCGGACCGTCCGCCGCTACGGGGGTCCGGCCCTGCGAGGTCCAGCGGTCGGCGCGAGGCGTCGTCCGCCGGTCGGTGTGGGACTCGACACGCAGCAACTGCCGCTCGAGGGCGAGGACCTCGGCCAGACCCTGTTTCGTCGACGTCAGGGTCCGCATCGTACGTCGGATTGGCCGGGCCGGCCAGGTCGGCGGACAGGCCGAGAGGCCCGCCCCACGACCTGGTTCCGGATCGCGGCCCATTGGAGCCCGCGGCAGCGGACAGTGGTGTCCGCAGGGCGGAGAGTGGTGCCGACGAGCCCGCTCTCGTTGATCGGCCGGCCGAGAACCTCCGCTCTAGCCGGGGGGATTCACGCCGCATTTGCGAGCGATCGTCGTGAGCGCATGGAGGGCTTTTTGTGCTTCAGCCGGTGTCGCATAGTCGTAGTGAGTAGTTCTGTCGAGCGCACGGTCTATCGACAGGAGTTCGCCATGGGAGGAGATACCCATCCTCATCATGGTGACCCCATCGGTAAACTCCCCAGAATGGAGTGTCACTGACGTTACCAGTATCTCTCCGACATCCCACACGGGCTCCAAGTCGTGTTGGATGATCCGAGGATGGCGGAGCACCCGCGGTTCCCGCTCCTGCTCGATTCGTCGTGTTCGACCCGGAGATCCCGCAGAGACCAGGGCAAACACCAGACCATTCAGGGCGGCCTTTACCTGGGCCATACCTTCGCCGTCGTCGACCATGTCAACCACCCGTGACTCCCCTTGCTCAAATATATCCGCCTGCCTATGTACCAGTCTCGTCCTCCGTCGCGGGTCGCGTCCTCAGCCGCGGGTCGCGTTCTCGGCCGCGGGCCCGTCAACGCGCGGGCCAGCGCGACGACCAGCAGCAGCAGCTGGTTCCTCGCAGCCCAGATTCCGATGATCTCCCCCAGGCTGCCGCCAGGCTGCTCCGTCCTCAGGCTGCCCGTTCTCGGCGGCCTGCTGACGTCATTGTCAACACGATGGATGGGATCGCGAGCTCCTCACGTCATCCGCCAGGGGTGACGTCATCGTGCAACGGCGACTGTCCACGGGAAAATGATCTGCACCTCATCCGGGAGGGATGAGGTGCATCGCGAAAGGCATGCGCGCGCATCGAGGGGCGGTCCCCTCGTCCTGTCTTCCATCCGGGGTCAGTGCGGGCGGTCCACCGTCGTCGTGAGAGAGCGTATCCCGGTGTGGATCCGCTGTCCGGGGTGACGAAGAGGACCCGCCCGCCCAGGGCCGGCACCACGATCGCTGCGGCGACCGGGTGCAGCGTGATCAAAGTGGCCACGGAGCCGGCGTCGAACCCGAACGTGAGGTCCGGACGAACGACAGCGCGGTCAGCGCACCCGCCGTCCGCACGAACGTGGGCCGCGGCCGGCGTGCTCTGCGCGCCATCACGGCGGCGATGCCGACGCCGACGCCGACGAGCGAGAAGACCAGCGTCAGCTGCGCGAACCCGGCGATCGGGATGCTCGCGCCCGTGCTGTCGGCGAACGAGACTCCGACGGCCGACGGGTCCCGGTCGTCCCGCGGTGCGGCCGGCCCCCGGCGGGTGGCCGTGGACGACGTCGACGCTGAGCCCGCACGCGGCCGTCCTGGGTGCTGATGCGCCGGTGCGGCGAGCGGGTGGTTCGCCTCCGCGGAACCCGGTCGGACGGCTTCTGTGGCAGGTTGTCGTATCGGCGGGACGCCGTTCGTGGTGGGGGTGCAAGGCTGTCAGCGGAATCGTACGGAGCTGAGGAGAAGCGACATGACGCACTACCTGCTGGCCGTGCACGGCCCGGCCGAGATGGACGAGTTCGGCAACTACGGCTCCAAGGAGGAGATGGAGGAGGCGTTCGCCGCGACCGGCGTCTTCAACGACAGGCTGCGCGCCGAGGGCTACTGGGTCTTCGCGGGTGGGCTTCAGCCGGCCTCGACGGCGACCGTTGTCGACGGCCAGGGTGAGACGCCGGTGGTCACCGACGGCCCCTACCTCGAGACCAAGGAGGTCCTGGGGGGTTTCTGGGTCATCGACGCGCCCGACCTCGACGTGGCGCTCAAGCTCGCGGCCGAGGGATCCAAGGCATGCCGGGGCAAGGTCGAGGTCCGTCCGTTCGAGGGCCTCGCCTGAGCCGGACCGACGGACGACTGATCGACGCAGGACTGATCGATGCAGAGCGGAACGGCGGCCGTCGAGCGGGTGTTCCGCGAGGAGTACGGCCGCCTGATCGCCTCGCTCGTCCGCCGCTTCGGTGACATCGACCTCGCGCAGGAGGCGGCGGGCGAGGCGCTCGTGGCAGCACTGGAGAAGTGGCCGGAGTCCGGCGTCCCGCCCAACCCCGGCGGCTGGCTCACCACCACCGCGGGGCACCGCGCGATCGACCGGATCCGACGCGAGAAGCAGCGCGACGCCAAGCATCAGGCGGCCCTCTTGACCTACGACGACACGCCCCACGAGCCCACCGGACCGATCGAGGACGACCGGTTACGGCTCATCTTCACCTGTTGTCACCCGGCGCTCGCGCCGGAGGCGCGGATCGCGCTGACGCTCCGGCTCCTCGGTGGGCTGACCGTGCCCGAGATCGCGCAGGCGTTCCTCGTTCCGGAGAGCACGATGGCGCAGCGGATCACCCGGGCGAAGAAGAAGATCGCATCGGCGAAGGTGCCTTACCGGGTGCCGAAGGCCGCCGACCTCCCCGAGCGGCTCGGCGGCGTGCTCGCGGTGCTGTTCCTCGTCTTCAACGAGGGCTACCTCGCCACCGGCGATGGCGCCCCAGTTCGCGCCGAGCTCACCAGCGAGGCTATCCGGCTCACCCGGATCCTCCGCCAACTACTCCCCGAGGAGCCTGAGGTGGCCGGCCTGCTCGGGCTGCTGGTGCTCACCGAGGCCCGGCGTGCGGCCCGCGTGCGGAACGGACAGCTGGTCCCGCTCGACGAGCAGGACCGCGCCGGCTGGGACCGCACGCTGATCACCGAGGGCCACGCCCTGGTCCGCGAGTGCCTCGCGCTCAACCGACCCGGCCGCTACCAGATACTCGCCGCGATCAACGCCGTCCACACCGACGCCCCCACCTCGCCGGACACGGACTGGTCGCAGGTCGTCGCGCTGTACGACCAGCTGACCCGGCTCGACCCGTCGCCGGTCGTCGCACTCAACCGCGCGGTCGCGGTCGCGGAACTGGACGGCCCCGAGGTCGCCCTCGCTCTGGTCGACCAACTGCCACTCACGGGCTACCACGCGTGGCACGCCGTCCGCGCCGACCTGCTCCGCAGGCTGGGCCGGAGCGCCGAGGCGAGCCAGGCGTACGACGCCGCGATCGCCGCCACCAAGAACACCGCCGAGCGCGCCTACCTGAGCAGGAAGCGCGCCGAGTTGCAGCCCCGGCCACCAGCGGCGTCGGTCACGACTGCCTGACCGGCGCCGGGCGCATCGTGGTCGGCGGGTGACGACCTGCACTCTCGTCACCTGCCGACCACGAGGTGCTTCCACCTCGGTTCAGCCGGCCGACGCGGACTGCACGACCTCGAAGGCCCAGATCCGCGAACCCGTCGCCGCCGGGACCGACCCCCCGGGGCGCCCATGCCCAGGGCCCTGGCCCGGGCCACCCGACGGTCCGGCCGCGCCCCCGGCCGCGGCCCGCGCCTGCCGATGCCCCTCCTCGAAGGCGCGTGACGCCGTCCACGCCTCGTAGTCCGCCTTGCTGCGCCAGCGGGTGTAGACGAGATAGGTGTCGGTGCCCTCGACGGGACGCAACAGTTCGAAGTGTTCGAAGCCCGGCGCGGTGTCGACGGTGGCGGCGCGGCCCGCGAAACGCTGCTCCAGGACGCTGCCGCTGCCCTCGGGCACGGTCAGGACGTTGATCACGGTGTAGGACATGCCACCATCATGACCCTCGGGTCCCCCGCGGTGACCACCCTGCCCGCACCGGGATCAGCGAGTCCGACGGCGTCTCAGCGAGGACGACGGCCGTAGGCCTCCAGGCGCGGGCGGCGGCCATGGGCACCTCGACGGACAGGCACCGGCACCCCGCCCGCCCGGCGAGCAGGCCGGACGTCGCAGCGACGGTGGACGGGTGGGAGGCGTGGAAGAGTAGCGCCGACGTCCCCCGCCAGGCGGCTCGGCCGGCGTGGGACAGCCCGTGCGGCGTCGGCGAGAGGAGCACCCGTTGATCGACTATGAGTTGCTGGGCAGGCTGTTCATCCAGGTCGACACCACGGCCGTCGCGGATTGCGACGACTCGGCCCACGCGCTCACCAGCGCTGTCGCCCTGCGATCGGCCGCGGCCAGGATCTGCGCACCAGCCTTCACGGTCCGCGCCCACGGTGACATCTTCGCGGTGGCCCGAGCCGTGGAGACGGCGCCGGCAGGGAGCGTCATCATGGTCGACGGGGCTACCTGCGAACCTCCACCCTGCCGGTCTACAGCCGCTACGTCACCCCACGAGCCGGTACCGCCCAACACCTGGGCGAGCTCGGCAAGCCCGTCGTCTGCGGCGGCGTCACCGTCCATCCCGGCGGCACCCTCTCCGACTGCCTGAACATCCAGGCGCACCAGACGGCGCTGATGGCCGCCCAGGCATCCACGCTCCGGTTCCTCTCCTGAACGTTCCCCCAGATTCCCCTGGTCGGCAGCGAGGTTCCCGGCCCACGACGTCGTCCACGTCAGCGCACCTGTGGCCCTGGCGCGCCCAGGGTGAGGTCAGCGAATGCCGGAACATCGCCGAGGTCACCGTCCGGCTGCGACCCACTCGGCGAAGGCATCCCCGGCGTCGTCGAGGAGGTCGTCGGCCGTGGTGGTCACGGCACGGGCGAGCGCACCTGCCGCCTCGACCCGCCGGAACGCTTCTCCCCAGCGTTTCTGCACGTCAAGGCCCGGAAGGGGGATCCGCATCCGACGGAGGTCGGCCTTCATCGAAGCGCCGGTACCGCTGCCGACCCGAGCGGCCCGCCGTCCCGGGCGTGCGCTGGACAGGCAGCCCGCCAGGTACCAGGGGTCGATGACGTCCCGGTCCGGTCGCAGCACGACGACACCGGGACCCGGGTAGCTGCCGGCGTCGTCGGGACCCGCCACCCGGGCCCTCCGACCAGCCGACACCGTGGGCACCACGACATCCCCCGATCGGATCGGAGGGTTGCGCAGCTCATCGGCCTCCACCTCGCCCTGTCCGGACGGCGGCTGCCGGTGTGCCAGGTCGGCGACCGTGAGAATCGCTGCCGTCTTCCAAGGAACGGGCCCTGTTTCGGGCGGGACACGATGCCGGAGGGACAGCACCCCTGAGGCCACGAGATCGCCGAGCGCGACCTCGTGCACGTCTCCACGTCGGGGTGCGCCCCTGGCGAGACCCTCCGCAGCCGCACGGAGGGCGCCCAGCTGTTCGGCCAGGGACGTCGACCGTTGCGCCAGCTCGTCGCACCGGTGTCCGAGCTCCCGGATGGACGGCGCATCCGAGGATGGGGCAGCCAGGTGGCGTCGCGGCGTCAGGTCGACGTCCTGGACCGCTGCGACGTCCTCGTCGGCGACGATCCGGACCACGGTCCCGCCCGGCGGACCGACCACCTCGTGCCCTGTGCCGGGCTGGAGCAGGGACACCAGGGACGCCGCGAGGCGCCGCACCGCCGGCCAGCCGTCGCCGACCTGGCCGGCATCGGCCATCACGATCCCGGCCCGG
This sequence comes from Kineosporiaceae bacterium, assembly GCA_036518955.1. Classification (GTDB taxonomy): domain Bacteria; phylum Actinomycetota; class Actinomycetes; order Actinomycetales; family Kineosporiaceae; genus DATDMG01. The sequence goes on from DATDMG010000556.1 coordinate 11,613, forward strand.
TGCGTCCCGCCGGACGAGGGGCGCTGCAGGACCCACAGCTGCAGAGCCAGCGCGTAGTGCGCGGCCAGCCCGGGCGGCAGCGCCAGGACGGCGGCGAGCGCGCCATCAGCGACAATGGCCTGCCGTAGGCGCCGACCGGACGGTCGAGCGGCAGCCGCCGGGGGCATCACGATCACGACGCGCCCGCCAGGCTCGACGGCGGACAGGGCCACCTGCAGCCAGGCCAGCTCGGGCTCCCCCTTCGGCGGCAGCCCATAGCCGAATCGCGGGTCACCGACCAGGGACTCGTGCCCCCACGACCGCTCGGCGAAGGGTGGATGGCACAGGACCACCGACGCAGCCGTCGGCATCCACCCAGGATCGAGCAGGGTGTCCGTCGCGGTGACCAGGGCAGGACTGCCGAGCAGGGCGAGCCGGACGGCGGCGAGCCGGGCGAGGGCGGGATCGAGCTCCTGCCCGAGCAGGCCGCTGAAACCTCGGGCCCCCGCCACCGCGAGCAGGCCGCCCGCCCCGCAGGCGAGGTCCAGGACCGGCCCTCGCCGTGGACCCGCCAGATCGATCATGACGTCGGCCAGCTCAGGCGGCGTCGCGGAGACACCGGACCGGCTTCTCGCGCCCAGGAACCGCCTGCACAGCTCCTCGAACACCCCCGCGGAGCCCTCCTCGGCACCCCCGAGCCGCATCTCGGAGACGACCGGCGCGACCGCCCTGACCGGCAGCGGTCGCCAGGCAGCGAAGGGCGAACGTTCGCCCCGCGGCGCAGCCAGGGTGGCCTCGCCACAGCGGTCCAGCAGCACCAGGCCGATCGAGGCCAGCATGTCGGGGATCGACGTCCTCCCGCGGACCGCGTCCATGGCCCGCCACGCCCGCTCCGGCGCACCGAGGTCCAGAGGCTTGTCCTGGGACCGCAGCCACTCCTGGACGTCGGCCAGCCGGAACCGCGGGCTCCGCTCCGTTCCGCCCACCGGGCGTGGGAACGACGCGTGCCGACGCCGCCAGTTGCTGACCGCCGCCGGCCCCACACCGGCCAGCCGGGCGATGTCCGACAGCCCGACCTGAGCCGCGCCGGCCGCCTCGCTCTCCACCCGACCTCCTCAGTCCCGACCCCGAGGCTCCTCCTGGTACCTCGACAGAGGGGCGCCGATCATCCGATCACTAATTGACAACACCATTCACGGCAACGTGTGATAGTAGCTCACAGTCTCTGGTTGACATACTTCACACCGATTGTCGCGCGGACCTCGCCGTCGTCCGGCCGCCGCGAGAGCTGGGCCGCGGTCACCCGGAGCCGGCGGAGCAGACCGCGAGCGCGGGGACGGCGGCCAGCAGCGGAGTCGCGAGCACCGCGTACCCGACCTCGAGGGATCGTGGTCTGCTCGACCCGCGCAGGGCGAGGGTGACCAGGAGGACGAGGCTCGCGGCCCAGCACGCCGACATGCCGAGCGCGGACCACCGCAACAGGTACTGGGCCTGCAACCAGACCACGGCGGCGTCGATGGCCACCAGGAAGACGATGACGCCCGGGTCGCCCATGCCCGGGCCGAGGGTGGGGTCGCCGCCGGCAGCACCGGCGTGCTCGTTCCGGGCCATCGGGACCTCCCGGGCAGAGTGTGCGTACTTCCGCCTTCCTCAGAGGTATCACGCCGACCCGTAGGTCGCCCCCGCCCGCGGCTCACGAGTGGCGGGTTCACCCCTGCGCTCGGACGGGCGACTCCTGCGATCAGGCGGTCGGGTCGGGCAGGAGCCGCCGGGCCGGGCCGACGTGGCGGTCCACATCACGACATGTCGGTCATCGGAATCGCATGGCACGCCGAACCGAGCTGGGCGGGGAGGAACACTGGGAAGCATCCGGTTCGGTTCACGACCTGAGCGCCCCCCGACTCCACGTGCTCGGCGCCCGCTACGCCGCAGCCCGCCGGGGGCTGCCCATCAGTTCGAGCGCGCATTCCTTGCTGAGATCACTCCAGTGAATCCCCGGCAGAAAGCGAGAGTGATAATGGAATCGATGGATCGATCCGTGGCGAGCAGTTCGCGTCGGTTCAGGCCGCGGCGGGTGGCGACCGTGGCTGCCGCTCTTCTCGTCGTCTGTGTCGCCGGCCATACCCAGGTCACGGCGCCGGCCAACGCGAAGTCCCTGACCGCCGGGGAGACGTGCGCAACTGATCATCCCGGGCTGGTGTGCAATCACTTCCGACTGGAGAGCGAGGGGCCTGATTACGACGTCATCGGATGGCTGGCACCTGATGGCCAGGATGGCGGGCACACGAAAGATTGGCGTGAGGACAACCCGAAGTTCACGGACTGGTGGTTCTACTACGACAAGACCGCCGGGCCTGGGAATTTCAATTTCCACGCCAATATAATGAGGCCTCCGGGTGGCATTCTGGAGCAATTGAAGGGGACGGTGGTGGAGTTCCCGGTCAGCGAGAGTCACTGCTACATCCTCAGGAAGAATGGCACGCTCGATTCCCAGACGTGCCCCAGCTAGTTCACGATGTACCTGGGAATCAGCCATCGGTGGGGCATCGCTGACCAGCCGCTCGCGGGGCTCAGCCGGCCGGGCCCCGGAGAGCAGCGGCGTCGAAGGACCCGTGCAGCACAGGCGCCACCCACCGGTGGGCGTGCCCACGGAACGCGGGCGGCTCCCAGGATCCCGCGCCGGCGGGGACGGCGCCGGCGAGGGTTCCGGGCAGGTCGTGCAGGTTGGTGCGATGGACGAGGTCGGGTACGGCGGGCCAGGCTCCGATCAGGACCACGGTGGGCAGGTGGTGACGGGCGAGGGCGTGCAGAGTCAGCGCGGTGTGGTTGAGGGTGCCCAGACCGGCTCGAGCCACGACCACGACCGAGGCGTGGAGCCGCTCGGCGAGGTCCGCCATCGTCCAGCCGCCGTGACCCATCGGCACCAGCAGGCCGCCGGCTCCCTCGATCAGGACGAGGTCGCCGGGTTGCGCCCGGATCCGCTCGGTGACGTCGGACAGGATCAGCGCGGGACGCCCGCTGACCCGCGCGGCGGTCGACGGGGCGAGCGGATCCGGATATTCCGCGAGGGTCTGCACCGCGACCGGTGCGGCGAGCCGCCGCACGGTCCGGGCGTCACCCTCCTCCCCCGTCGCGGTGCCGGTCTGGGCCGGTTTCACCACGGCGACCTGCAGGCCGGCCCCGGCGGCGGCCGCGGCGATCGCGGCGGTGACGACGGTCTTGCCGACCCCGGTGTCGGTTCCGGTGACCACGACGGGACCGCGCCATCCCCGACTCTCCACCTCCGGTCCCGCCACCTCCGGCCCCCTCCCCTCGGGCGTGGTCACGCAGCGGGAGGGGCCGTTGCGAGGACCGTCGCCAGGGTACGGGCGGCGTGGTCGAGTTCAGGCCGGGTGAGCGTGGCCCGCGCGGTGAGCCGGAGCCGGCTGACGCCGTCGGGCACCGATGGCGGCCGGAAGCAGCCGACCCGCAGCCCCTCGCTCGCACACCGGGAGGCGGCCTCGACAGCCTGCTGCGGCCCGGGCAGCGCGACGGCCAGGACCGCGCCGGCAGGCTGCGGGACGTCGACGGCGTGCGCGAGCGCGGCGGCGACCCGGGCGAGGGCCGCTACCCGTTCCGGCTGATCGGCCAGCACCCCGAGGGCAGCCAACGCGGCCCCGACGGCGGCCGGCATCAGCCCGGTGTCGAAGATGAAGGTCCGGGCACGGTTGACCAGGTGGTCGCGGACGCGCGGGTCGGCGAGCACGGCGCCGCCCTGGCTGCCCAGCGCCTTGGACAGGGTGACGGTCACGACGACATCGGGGCGCCCGGCGAGCCCGGCGGCGGCAACGAGACCGCGTCCACCCGGTCCCGCCACACCCAGGGAGTGCGCCTCGTCGACCACCAGGACGGCGTCCTGCTCGGCGCAGACCTGGGCCAGGTCCGCCAGAGGGGCCGGGTCCCCGAGCACACTGAAGATCGACTCGGTGAGGACCAGCGCCCGCTCCTGGGAGCGCCCTGCCAGCGCCCGGCCCACAGCGGCCACGTCGTTGTGGGCGACCCGGTGGATCTGGGCCCGCGACAGGCGGCAGGCGTCGATCAGCGACGCATGCACGTGCGCGTCGGAGACGATCAGGTCGCCGGGCCCGGCAAGGGAGGTCACGACCCCGAGGTTGGCCAGGTAGCCGGAGGAGAACACCAACGCCGATCCGTGACCGCAGAACTGGGCCAGTTCCCGTTCGAGCTGTTGGTGGATCTGCAGGGTGCCGGTGACCAACCGGGAGGCGCCCGCCCCCGCGCCCCACCGGCGGGTCGCGGCGACGGCGCCCTCCGTCACGTCCGGGTGCCCGCGCAAGCCCAGGTAGTCGTTGCCGGCCAGGTCGAGGATCCCCGCGCCGGCGGCGTCGGGGTCCAGCCGCCGGGTCAGTCCCGCGCCGGCCCGCTGCGTGGCCTGCTGATCCAGCCACGCCAGCAGCCCGGCCCCCGGCTCGGCCCCGCCAGGCGGCGCGACGGCCCTCGCCCCGGCCGGCCGGGTCTGCGACGGCGGGGTCATCCGGCCTCCTGCACGGCAGCCCGGATCGCCCGGGTGATGGTGTCCACGTCGTCCCGGGTGCACAGGTAGGGCGGCATGGTGTAGATCAGATCCCGGAACGGGCGGACCCAGACGCCGTGCCGCAGCGCCACGGCGGTCACCGCCGGGACGTCGACGGGCCGGCGGGTCTGCACCACACCGACGGCGCCCAGCACCCGGACGTCGGCGACGGCGGGATGCCCGACGAGGGGCTGCAGGCCGTCGGCCAGGCCCCGCTCGATCCTGGCGACCTGGTCGGTCCAGGCGCCGTCGGCGAGCAGGTCGAGGTTGGCGGACGCGACGGCGCAGGCGAGCGGGTTGCCCATGAACGTGGGCCCGTGCAGCAACGCCCCGGCCGGGCTGGCATCCACCCCGGCCGCGACCGCGGGCGTGCACAGCACGGCGGCCAGACTGAGGTAGCCGCCGGACAGGGCCTTCCCCACGCACATCACGTCGGGGAGGACGCCGGCGTGTCCGGCCGCGAACAGGGCACCGATGCGGCCGAAGCCGGTCGCGATCTCGTCCAGCACGAGCAGCAGCTCGTGCCGGTCGGCGATCTCGCGCAGCACGCGCAGGCAGTGCGGGCTGTAGATCCACATCCCACCGGCACCCTGCAGGACCGGCTCGACCACGATCGCCGCCAGGCTCGGGCCGTACCGGTCGGCGAGTTCCGTGACCTGGTCGGCCCACTCCTTCAGGTCCGGGTCGTCCGGGCCGCGGTGGAACCCGGCCGGCGGCCGCGGCGCGAACACCTGTTCCGGCAGGATGCCCGGGAACAGCGCGTGCATCCCGCCGACCGGATCGCACAAGCTCATCGCGGCGAACGTGTCCCCGTGATAGCCCCCGCGCACGGTCAGCAGCCGCCGCCGTTGCGGACGGCCACTGCCCTGCTGGAACTGCAGGCACATCTTCACCGCAACCTCGACCGACACCGACCCCGAATCGCAGAAGAACACGTGCTCGAGCCCCTCCGGCGTCATCGCCAGCAGCCGGCGTCCCAAATCGACCGCCGGCTGGTGGGTCAGGCCACCGAACATGACATGGCTCATCCGGCCGGCCTGCGCCGCGAGCGCGGCGTCCAGCACCGGATGGGCGTACCCGTGCACCGCCGCCCACCAGGACGACATCGCGTCGATGACCTCGCTGCCGTCACCCAGCCGCAGCCGCACGCCGGCGGCGGCGGTGACCAGCAACGCCGGGACGGGGTTCACCGCGGGCGCGTACGGGTGCCACACGTGCGCGGCGTCGAACGCGAGCACCTGCTCGAGCCCGGTCACACCTGGCCCTCCGACGCGGCGACCTCGCCGTGCTGCGGGCAGCGCGCCGTCCAGCCGGCCGGTAACACCTGCACGACCAGGCGACGCCCACACCGCGGGCAGTACCGCGGCGGCTCCCAGCACAGGGCCTGCCGGCACGCGGGATGTTCCTGGCCGGACGAGGAGTCGCCGCAGCGGCCGCACCACCCGCGGCCCGGTTCGAGGGATGCCGTCACAACGCCGACGACAAGGCCTTGACGGGCATCTTCAGCTCACGCAGCAGCGCCAGGTCGTCCGCGGCCGGCCGGCCCAGCGTGGTCAGGTAGTTCCCGACGATCACCGCGTTCACCCCGCCGAGCAGACCCTGCCGGGTCCCGAGATCACCCAACGTGATCTCCCGGCCGCCCGCGAACCGCAACACGGTGCGCGGCATCGCCAGCCGGGCCGCCGCGACGGCACGCAACGCATCCGCCGTCGGGAGCAGCGGTAGGTCTCCGAACGGGGTCCCGGGGCGCGGGTTGAAGAAGTTGAGCGGCACCTCGTCCGGCGCCAGGTCGGCCAGTTGGCCGATCAGCTCGGCCCGCTGCTGCAGGCTCTCGCCCATCCCGATGATCGCCCCGCAGCAGACCTCCATCCCGGTCTGCCGCACCAGCTGCAGGGTGTCCCACCGTTCCTGCCAGGTGTGCGTCGTCACCACCGCGGGGAAGTAGGACCGTGCCGTCTCCAGGTTGTGGTTGTACCGGTGGATTCCCAACGCGGCCAGTTCGTCGGCCTGCTGCCGGGTCAGGATCCCGACCGAGGCCGCCACGTTGATGTCCACCGCGGCCCGGATCGCGGGCACCGCCTCCCGCAACTGCGCCATCAGTCGCTCGTCCGGCCCGCGGACGGCGGCGACGATGCAGAACTCGCTGGCCCCGGTCGCTGCCGTCTGCCGCGCCGCTTCGACGAGACCGGCCACGTCCAGCGTCACGGCACGAACCGGGGAGTCGAAGCGGCCGGACTGCGAGCAGAAATGGCAGTCCTCCGGGCACCCACCCGTCTTGATCGAGACGATGCCTTCCACCTCGACCTGCGGGCCGCACCAGCGCATCCGCACCTCGTGCGCCACCTGCAGCACCTCCCCGACCGCCTGATCGGGCAACTGCAGGACCGCCAACACCTGGGCGGTCTGCAGGCCCAGGCCCCGCTCGAGCACCTGTTCCCGAGCCTGCCGCAGTATCGTCTCCACCCGCACCCCTCACACCGTCGGAACGACCAGCCTCAGCGACGACCGGACGCCGCCAGCGTAGCGGGAGCACCATCGGCAAGATCGACCCGTTCCCGTGTGAGCCCGACCACGACGGCGGCACCGTGTCAGCCGTCGTTCCTGCTGCGGAGGTGGAGGCCGGGTGAGCCCGCTACCGGCGCTCGGGAACGACCTGGTACGGCACGGTCTGCTCCCGGTCGGCCAACTGCCCTGGTCAGGGCCCCGACGCTGGTGGGGCGGCCGGTTGGACGTCGAGGGGTTGGCCCTGGCCGCCGTGAGCCTCGCCGCCGCCGCGGTGAACGAGTTCACCGGCGTACCGGGCAGGGTCACCGCCACCGCCGACCGGGTCGCGGCCGCCTTCGACTCGCTCGGCCAGTTGCGTATCCGCGGCCACCGGCCGCAGGGATTCGCACCGCTGTCGGGCTTCTTCGCCACGGCCGACGGCTGGATCCGCACCCACGCCAACTACCCTCATCATGAGCAACGGCTCACCCTGGCCCTACGGGCTGACACCCCGACCGGGGTGGCCGCCGCCGTGGCGGAACTCCGTGCGTTGCAGGCCGAGGAGGTGATCTGCTCGGCGGGTGGCATCGCCGCCGCCGTGCGCACCCCTACGGACTGGGCCCGTTCAGCGATGGGCTCAGCGACCGTCGCCGACCGTTGGATCGATCTGGAACCGGCCCCCGTCCCGGACGGGTCGGACACCCGAGGCGCACCCCGGTACGCAGGGGCCTCCAGGAGAGACGGCGACGCCCCGCTGTCGGGGGTGCGGGTCCTCGACCTCACCCGCGTCGTCGCGGGACCGACGGCCTCCCGGTCACTGGCCGCCCTGGGTGCCGACGTGCTGCGGATCGACCCCCCGGCGACCCCGGAGCTGTGGGATCACCACGTGGACACCGGTTTCGGCAAGCGGACCACCGTGCTCGACCTGGGCCGCCCCGAGAACGCCGCGACCGCGCACACCCTTCTGACTCCGGCGGACGTCGTCCTGGTCGGATACCGACCCGGCAGTCTCGACCGGTTCGGACTCTCCCCGGGCGCGCTTCGCGAACGCTACCCGCACCTGGTCGTCGTCACCCTGGACGCCTGGGGCGACCGCGGCCCGTGGGCCGGTCGGCGCGGGTTCGACAGCATCGTGCAGGCCGCCGTCGGGATCGCCGACGTCTACCGGCACGACGACGGGCGGCCCGGCGCCCTGCCCGTCCAGGCCCTCGACCACGCCACCGGCTACGGCATGGCCGCGGCCGCCGTCAGCCTGCTGACAGCCCGAAAGACACGGGGCGTCACCGGCACGGCCCACCTGTCCCGGGCCCGCACGGGGCAACTCCTGCTCGCCGCGCCGGTTCCGGCCGACTCCGTCGAACCCCTGCCAGAGCCGGCCCTGTCGGCGACGTCCAGCGCCTACGGCGACCTCCTCCACGCCCGGCCGCCGTTCGACCTCGACGGTGTTCCCCTGCGCTACCCGCACCCGCCGCACCGCTACGGCTCGGACCCGGCGTCCTGGTGGTGACAGGTCGCCGACGAACCGGTCGCCGACGGACCGGTCGCCGACGGACCGGGAGCAGGCGCAACCAGCTGCTTCCGGACTGGCTGGCCGCGCTCCACGACGGCGTCGAGCGCGCCCGGGACCTGCGGTGCCGACATCGCTCCACAGGGCGGGAGCCGATACCTCACCCGGCAGGTGCTGGCACCCACCGGGGGCCCCGGCCGCCCGCCGTCCGGGCCACGGACGACGGACCGACCAGGAGGGGGACCGGTGGCGGGGCGGGCCGCCGGAGAGCGATCGGTGGTCCCGGCAGCACCAGGTCCTCGCCGTTGCGGGCCAGCGCTGCGCAGGCGAAGGCGACGATGCCGGCCTGCAGCCTGGACTCCACGTCGAGCTTCGCCAGGATCTGAGCCACGTGCGCTTTCACGGTGCGCTCCGTCACCTGCAACCTGGCCGCGATCAGCCGGTTGGAGGCGCCCCCGGCCAACAGCCGGAACGTCTCCGCCTCCCGCTGGGACAGGGATGCCACCCGGGCCAGCACCTGCTCCCACTCGCCGCGGACGGCGGGGGCGGCGGCCGGCCCGTCACGCTCCGCCCAGGTGCGACCGTCCTCGATGATGGCCATCACAGCCGGTACTCCTCCCGTACGGGGAGGAAGACGTCGAGGCACCGGACGTCGGTGCGGGCGCGGGCCGCGTGCGGCACGCCGCCCGGTACCACCACCGTGTCGCCGGGAGCCATCACGTACACCTCGTCGGCCACCCGCATCTCGAAGCTGCCCTGCAGCAGGTTCACGACCTGCTCGTGCGGGTGCTCGTGCAGCGGCACCTCGGCACCCGCCTCGATCGTCCAGTGCGCGACGGTCAGGTGGTCGGTGTGCACGAAACGCGCCCGCATGCCGGGCATCACCTCGACCGGCTGCGCATCGCCCGGGACGAACCGGTCGGCCGGCGCGGTCATGCCGGGGCCTCGCCGGCACCGTTCACGACCTTGCCGTGCCGCAGCGTCTTGCTGTGGTCCGGGTAGGTCAAGATGATCACGTCCCGGTAGGCCTTCGCGACGGCGCCGGAAGGCACCAGGGGCGTGACGTCGTGCAGCACGAGCCGGTCGTCGAAACTGACCATCTCACCGTCGTGCAGCACCACGTCCTGCAGCACCGGCTCGTCCGTCGCGGCGTCCCAGACCGTGGTCCGCGCGCATCCGTCCCTGATCGCGTGCCGCTCCACGACGAACACCGCCACGTACTCGTACCCGTCACGATGGCGGCCCTCCGGCACCGGCATCCCGTCTCCGACCGTCCGGATCTGGTGGGCCGAGAACTCCCCCACCGGCACCGGGACCAGCGACAGCCAGTGGTCCACCAGGGCCCGGAACGCCGAGCTGGTCTGCAGCCACCCCGGCAGGTCCGGGTACTCGCGCTTGATGCCGCCGTACTGCTGCAGCGGGTTGATGTCGGTGCTCTGGAACAGCTGCACGCGTTCCAGCGCCACCAGCCGGTCGGGCTCGATCCGGTACCGGGTCTGGGTGCGGTGCCGCACCCCGACGGTCAGGTACGGATCCCGCGGGATGTCCACGAAGGACCGACGCAGCTCGGACAGGTCGAGGTCCGGTCGCGTGATCCGCACAGCGGTGGTGCTGCTCGCCTCTGGGGCCTGCATCAGATTCTCCCGATCGTGTCCACGACGTGGGGCAACCGTTCACCGGCCGCCACCCGTTCGCTGATTCGTCGTTCGCTGGACTCGATGCCGACGGCCGCGTCCAGCACGTCGTCCAGCCGCTCCGCCGGCACCAGGACGGTGCCGTTGAGGTCCGAGAAGACCCAGTCGCCCGTCGTCACCAGCACGCTGCCGATGACGCAACGGCCCCCGACGTCGTCCACCCGGTAGGCGCCCTGGCTGTCGGCCGGCACCAGGTTGCTGGCGACCACCGCCCGCTCCAGCCGCCCGACCGCGGCGGCGTCGCGGACCGCGCCCCCCAGCACCACGCCCTCGAACCGCAGCTGCGCGGTGAAGTAGGTGCAGGACAGGCCGCCGGCCAGGGCGGCCTCGGTGACGAGCGGGCCGGCACCGCTGACGTACACCAGCCCTCGCCCGTCCTCCACGTCCGGGACCAGGAAGTCCCGCACCTGGTGCCAGGTGCTGTCCCCCGCGGCGGTGATGTCCGGGCCCTTGCGCGTCGGCACCCAGCTGACGGTGTAGGCGGACCCGTGGAACATCCGCTCGCCACCGCAGAACCGGCGCAGCCGGGCCGGCAGGACCGCGTTGCCGATCCCCAGACCGTCGAGCACGTCCGAGACGGTCGCCGTGCTGAGGCAGCTCGACCGCACCACCCGCTCCACCTCCGCGTGCCGGACGGCGACCGCCCCGGCCGCGGGTACGCCCGCCTCAGTCATCGGAGCCGGCCACCTCGGCCACGCCGGACACGGTGTCGCGGTAGGCGTCCATCAGCAGCCGGGTCACCGGCCCGGTGCGCAACTCCCGGTTCTCGATCCGGTGCACCGGCAGCACCTCGACCGCGGTGCTGGTCAGGAACACCTCGTCGGCCGCCAGCAACTGCGCCACCGTCAACGGCTGCACAGCCGCATCGATGCCGAGCCCGGCAGCCAGTCCCAGCACGGCATCCCGAGTGATCCCGATCAGGCAACTCTCCGTGGGCGGAGTGACCAACCGACCCTCGACCACCGCGAACACATTCTGGGCCGTGGCCTCCGACACCATCCCCTGGTGGTCCAGCACGATCGCGTCATGGAACCCGCGCCGGTGCGCCCGCCACTGGGCCACCTTCGCCTGCAGGTACTGACCGGTCGCCTTGGCCTGCAACGGCACCGACGCGGGATCCGGCTTGCGCATCCCCGGCACGGCCAGCGACAAGCCGTCCGCCGGCCGGACATCCCAGCTCCACGCCAGAACCGCCAGATGCGGCCGGACCCCGGACCCGCGGATCCCCTCCAGCCCGTCACCCAGGAAGGCGAGCGGACGCAGGTACGCCGTCGTCAGGCCGTTCGCGGCGAGCACCTCGTGACACGCCTCGACCACCGTCCCCGGCTCGAACGCCACCTCGAGACCGACCAGTTCCGCGGACCGGTACAGCCGCGCCACATGATCCTCCAGCCGGAACACCGCCGGCCGACCGGACCGCGAGTAGCTGCGCAGCCCCTCGAACACCCCGAACCCGTAGTGCAGCGAGTGGTTCCACAGGGATACCCGGACCTGTGCCGCCGGCTGGACGGCGCCGTCGAACCAGACCCGACTCATCGCGCCACCGCCAGCGCCGGCTGGGGGGCGTGCACGGTGAAACCCATCGGCACCGGCCCGAAGTCGGTCAGCACGTCCAGACCGTGCGCCCGGGCCGCCGGCAGCGTGGTGATACAGGCATCCACGGTGCCGGCCGCGCAGATGATCGCGGCCTGGGCGTTGCTGGTGACCAGCTCGACCCGGGCCGGCGAGCCGTCGAGCAGGTTCACCGGGGCCGGGTGGCTCGCCACAGTGCGCACGGGCCGGCCCGACCGCCCGGCCAGGACCATGTTGTGCGTCGGCATCACGAAACAGTCCTGCAGGACCATCTCGGCCAGGTTCCTGAACACGATCTCGTGCAACGCCGGATACACCACGCACGCCAGCAGCAACCGGTGGTCCGGCTCGGCCAGGACCTCGGTGACCGCCTCCTCCAACGTCGCATGCAGGACCACCCCGACGTCCCGGTCCGTCCGGGACGCAAGCCAATGGTGCGCCGCAGCCTCGCAGTTGGTCCCCTCCGGACCGAGGGTGTGGACCTCGAGCGGCGGTCGCTCGGTTGGGTAGGACATCGACTCTCTCTTCCATGTCATCGCCCCGCCCGGGGAACAGGCCGCTCAGCGGGACGGCGGGGCGGGGCCAGCCCTTCAAGGATCAACGGTCCGCCACCCGACCGCGTCAGACTGCGGACGTAACCGCGCCTGCCTCACCAGTGGGACCCGCGCTCCCCCGCCTGGAGCAGGCGGCAGGTCCGCCGGTTCCTCACGGCGTGGCTCCCCTGGGTCCGGTGATCGCGGTACCGGGCTCGTCGCAGGTGCGCAGCCACAGCATCGCGTCGAGAAGATCGTCCGTCGTGAGCGGCGCCTGCTCACCCGATCCGGCTCTCTCCGCCACCTCGCGGGGGATGATCGACACCGCTGCGTGCGCAAGGGTGAGCGCGGACACCGCGGACCTCTCGGCCCGTTTCACCACCCGCTCGACACACCCCACGCAGTCGAACACGTACCAGGCCATGTCCCCGGACGGATCCCAGGGGCTCACGACCAACGTGACATCGTCGACTCCCAATTCCACGCGCCCGCACCGGGGGCACCACGTGGTGATGTATGCCATGGCCCGCGCCCTCCTGATCGCCTGAGCGCTCGACCGCCCGACGGGTCGGCGGCGGAACGAACGGTTCCATCGTGGCGAGCGGCGCTGCACCGCCCGCCGCACCGCCCGCTGCACCGCCCGCTGCACCGCCCACTGGACCGGGCTGGACCGGGCGCTGGACCGCCTGAGCGGCGCTGCCCGGGTCGTGGGCGTGCGGGGACGTCCGTCGTCTTCGAGTCCTGGACCCGCGACCACCTACTGCCGACGCCAGTCCCGCCGGGTGAGACTCACGAAGTACGGTCCCGATCCGGCGGGCACGTTCCTGTGCACCAGGTCGGACAGGGACCTGGTGGCCGAGATGATCCGCAACCCGGCGTCGGAGAAGGTCGCCTCGTTGTAGACCCTGGTCGCGAGCAACGGATTCGTGAGCACCTGCGAGAAGGCGTCGACGCCGACCATCCTGCCCATGAGCGGGGGCAACGGGGAGTTGGGGCGTTGATCCTCCGCGAACAGGCCCACGTAGTAGTCGATGCGGTCGACGTCGCGATAGTGGTCGCTCAACGCCCGCTGGACACGGTGATCACCGGATATCTGGTCGAAGTCCGTGACGCGAGGAAAGTGACACAGCCGACGGTAGTCGTTGTAGGACGCCAACTGCACCCGGCGCCCCACGTCGATGCTCTCGGTCTCGGTCTCGAGCAGGGCCTTGTCGGTGTTGAAGAGGCCGATGCGGCCGGCAGGTTGGACAGAGGCGTCCTGGATCAACGGTCCCAACCCGCGACCGGTGAGGAGTCGGTTGTTGAAGAGCGCCTCCCGCAGGGGGACGGCCCTTCCGTCGACATGGAATTCGGACGGGACGAGACCGTGCCAGCGATAGAGCAGGTTGAACTCGATCGTCATCCAGTTCTGCCGGTACCAGACCGCGTGACGAGAGGCCGAAGGATCGACCCGGAACGTGAAGTAGTACGGCGCGATATGGTGAATGTACTCCTCAATGACGATCTTGATCAGAATCACGATCAGGATATTGCGCGCCGTCTCGAAGACCCGGTCGTCGTCCCACCCCCGGTTCTCGCGCTCGAGGATCCCGGCGACGCGATTGTGCTCCCGCAGAAACAGCACGTTGAGCATGGCGAACCCGAACTGGGAGTTGGCCCGATCGCCGCCCATCGCGAAGAGCCCGTTGCGCTGCTCGACGGTGAGCCGATCGAAGTCGACCACCTGCAGCCCGTGGAACTCCGGCTTGATCTCCCCGTTCTCGCACAGGTACGGGGGGAACTCCTCCCCGTTGACGGTCTGGCTCTTCAGACGCCCGCCGTCGTGGCTGCGCAGGAGGTCCGTCACGCCCGGATCAGCGCCGTAGAGCGTGCTCAGGTCGACCTCGTGAGGGGACGACGTCCTGCGTGGCTCGGACGGATGCGTGCGGTCGCCGCGCAAGAAGCCGTCGGTGAACCACTGGGCGAAGTGGGCGAACAGCACGGTCGACTTCGGGCACTCAAGGGTCGGGCCCGTTCTCAGGAAGAGGCTCGCCGCGGTCGGGACGTCGGGGCGCCCCTCCTCCTGATGCCCGACGGGCGGTAGGTGACGGCCCGCGTACGTCCGGTCGGTGAGTGAGCGCCACGAGGTGTAGGGAGCCATCGTGCTCAACGGCTCGGGACGGGGCGGCATCCGGCCCACGGCCCGGTCGATCAGAGCCTTGTTGAGCAGGCGCCGAACCGGAGGTATCACCTGGAGGAGCCGCCAGACCGGCTCGAAATGCGTCGTGACGTAGGACTCGAACCGGTTCTCGAGTCCGTCCCTCGCCACACTCCGGCCTCCCATCGCCTACCCCGCCGGCGTGGTGACGTCGGGAGCGTCGAGAGCGATGACGAACCGTTCCGGGAACGGACCGCCCCGGAAGTCGATCGAGCCCTCCGGAGGGGGCAGCAGGCGCACTCCCGGGCGGCGGAGGACCTGCCGTACGACGCGCGGGATCACCGCGCTCCCGACCAGCCGGCCCAGGCAGGCGTGGTGCCCGTAGCCGAAGTGCAACCGCAGGAAGTCCGGGCGGTGGAGCCGGAAGTTCTCGGGTTCGGCGAGAACGACCTCGTCGAACATGGCCGAGGCCGTGCAGGCGAACACGATGGTCCCGGCGGGGATCACGCTCTCCCGGGGGGTGCCCGCGGCCAACCGGTACCCGGTCTCGCAGTAGCGGAAGACCAGCGGGTTGATGGGGTTGAACCGCAGCGCCTCCCAGACGTAGGCCGCCAGGCGGCCGGGGTCGTCGTCCATCGCGGCGGCCACGGCGGCCTCCCGGACATCAGGCCGCAGGAGGATCTGTTCGAGAACCTGTGCCACGGCCTGCGACGTGGTCTCGATACCACCGATGAGCAGGCCTGCGACATTGGCGAGGATTCGGCGATCGTCGAAACCGAGTTCCCCGGGGAGCCGGGTCCGCAGCAGCCGGCTGACGATGTCCTGCGGTGGTACCTCGCCCTCGCAGGTACTCGCGTCGGCGAGCTCGGCCTGCCGCCGGGGGATCAACTCCGCCAGGTAGGCCGTCATCTCCCGCCCTGCCGTCAGCGATGCCTCGTGCACCGCCGGGTCGTCGGCGAGGTTCTTGAACATGTCGCACTGGGTGGCACGCGACCAGCGGAGGACCGACGCGGGATCCGGGCCGGGCAAGCCGAAGTACGCGTCGCACAGCCGCTGGGCCACGTGGCGTCCCAGGCAGGGGACGACATCGATCCGGCCCCCGGGAGCCGCCGCCTCCAACGCCTCGTCGGCGAAGCCCCCGACCAGCTCCCCCACGCGCTGCGCATCCTCAGGACGCAGGACGGCCTGCATGATTCCCTTCTCCCGCCAGTTGATGGCCGTGCCGTCCCGCGCGAGCATGAACGGCCCCACGACGGGATCCATGCGCGGCACGTAGAGACGTACGGAGAAGACCTGTTCCCGAGACAACACCTCGATGACGTCGGCGAACCGCGTGACCAGGGTGATGCCAGGTGTCGCGAAGACCGGCCGACGTTCCCGAAGCTCCTTGAAGAAGGGGCGCCATTCCGTCCTGATCCACTGCCCGACGAGGGCGGCGCGCTCTGATTCCGGTGCCGACCCGTACTGTTCCAGATAGTTCACGAGGACCCCTCCCGGCATGCTCGTGTGCCGGCCGATGCCTTACGCCACCGTGCTGTCGGCACCTCCTGTCCGTCTGACCACGCCGACCCGCCCCGGTCAGCGCGTCAGCAGTCGCCGCTTCGGCCCGCTCTCGACGCGACGGGTGAGCGGATGGTTCGGGCCCAGGAGCCGCCGGCATCGCTCGAGAACTCGCTGACCCGAGCACCCGACCTCTTCCTCGGACAGATCCGTCAGGCTGAGCTGGACGGTCACCAGGAGGGTAACGGGGTGCTCGTCGTCGAAGATCTCTCGGCACCGGCGCAGCGTGTCTCGACCGAGGCCGGCCGCGCGATCGGCCTCCCCCTCGGCCGCCAGTGAGAGGGCCAGGTCGGCGGCCGTGACAAGGGTGATGGGGTGACTCTCGCCCAGGACGTCCCGACATCCTGTCACGATGTCCGACCCCCGTCGGGAGACCTCGCCGTCGTGCCCCTGCCAGGCGAGGACGAGGAGAAGGACGGCCGCGGATCGCACCGTGTGCCGATTCCGCGGGCCCAGCGTCGTCCGGCACCGCTCGAGGTTGTCCTCGGCAAGCCGCCGCGCCCGACGGCCGTCGTCCGACCCACCCGCCCATGCCAGGACGAGGGTCAGGTTGGCGACGGCGTCCACGGTGATGACATGGTCCGGTCCGAGCGTCTGCTCGCACCGGTCGAGCACGCCCTGGCCCAGGCTGCGGCTCGGCTCGATCTCACCGCTGCACGCGAGCACGAGGGTGAGGGCGACCGTCAGCGACAGCGTGATGGGGTGCGATTCGCCGAGAACCCGCCGGCACCGGTCCACGGTGACCACGCCCAGGCTGCGGGCGGCTTCGCGGTCACCGAGCCAGGCCAGGACGTACGTGAGGACGGCCGCCATGCGCAGGGTGGCGGGATGTTCATCCGTGAACAGCCGACGGCAGCGCTCCAGAGTGGCTTCGCCGAGGCTTCGGGCCTGGGCGTACTCGCCCAGGCCCGCCAGCGCGAACGCGACGTTGGTGGCGACCGCCAGCGTGGTGGGGTGGTCCGGGCCGAGACTTCGCCGGCAGTGCTCCAGGGTGCGCTCGCCCAGGGCCAGCGCCACCTGGTGCTCCCCCAGCCATGCGAGCGCGAAGGTCAGGCTGGCGGCCAGGCGCAACGTCGTGGGGTGGTCGGACCCCAGGGTCTGGCTGCACCGCCGCAGCGTGTCATCGGCGAGCTCGCAGGCTTGGTCATGTTCGTCGGCCCACGCGTGGGCCACAGCCAGGATCCCCGCCATCCGGAGGGTGGCCGGATGACCGACCCCGAGAATCTTCCGACAGCGGTCGAGGTTCTCCAGAGCCAGCAGGCGGGCCGGTGCGTACTCGGCCAGCCAGGCCAACGTGAAGGCCTGGGTCGATGCCAGGGACAGGGTGGTCGGGTGATCCGGGCCGAACACGCGTCGGCAGCGCTCCAGCGTGTCGCTGCCGAGCAGGCGGGCCTGCCCGTACTCCGCCGACCCGGCCCGGGCGAAGACCAGGCCGGCGGCGAGCGTGAGGACGTCGGGATGATCCGCCCCGAGATGGCCGCGCCAGCGCTGCAGCAGGTCCTGGGCGAGGAGCAGACTGGTCCGGCCGTCCGCCCGGACGTTGAGGTAGTCGAGGATGCGCAGCATCAGGCGGCGGTCCCCGGGGTGCTCGTCGCCGAGCGGGCTGGTCGCGAGCGCGTGTGGAGCCAGCTCGGCGTACCTCGCCCAGAGCGCGGGGTCGTTCGGATCGCCGGGGACGGCGGCCGCCAGGACGGCCAGCACCTGCCGCACGATGGCCTGGCGCTGATCGTCGGCGAGTTGCTGACGGACGGCGGCCTGCACCAAGCGGTGGACCTGGAAGCCTCGCGGGTGCCGCCGGACCAGGGAGAAGCTCTGGGCTGCCCCGACGACGTCCTCCAACGCATCGGCGTCCCGGGCGGCTTCGCGCAGGGGGGAATCGAGCAACTCCGGTTTCGCCGTGAGGAGGCTCAACGGAATGGGCTCGGGAGCCAGCAGTGCGGCCAGCCTCACCAGCTGGACTGCCGCGGGGCAGTCCGCGCCCAGTCGCTCGAGGGAGAGCGTCCAGGCGGTGTCCAACCGCCCCTGATAGCCCAGGACGTCGCCCTTGGCGAGGAGGTCGGCACGCCGGTCGCGGAAGCGCCGCAGGTAGTCCCCCGGCGACGCCCCGGTCTGCTCCAGGAAGGCCGCGGCCTGGGCCGCGGCCAGCGGGAGGTCGCCCAGCTCGGCCGACAGTTCCGCAGCCAGGTCGTCGTCCAGCTCCGGGGTGCGCTGGGTCAGCAGGGCGACCGTCTCCGACCGGGGCAGGACGTCGACCTCGAGGCGATCCCCGAGTTCCCCCCAGCCGCGGTAGCGAGAGGTGACGAGGACGTGCCCCGGCCCGTCGGACAGGTAGCCGAGGATGTCCTGCGGGCAGCCCGCGTTGTCGAACATCAGCAGCCACCGCCGGCGGTGGCGCAGCTCGTCGAGCACCGCCCGCACGGTCCGGCCGGCGCAGCTCTCGGGCGGCAACTCCAGCCGGCTCGCCAGGTCGGCGAACTGTGCTGCGATCAGGACGGGTTGCTGGGCGTCGATCCACCAGACCAGGTCGTAGTGGGAGGCGAACCGGTGCGCGTACTCGATGGCCACGTGGCTCTTGCCGACCCCACCGAGCCCGAAGAGGGTGAGCACCCGCAGGGTGTCCCCGTCGTCCCGCAGCGATTCGCTGATGCGCTGGAACATTCCGGTGCGGCCGACGAAACGGGTGTTGCGCAGCGGGACGGACCAGATCGGAGGCCGACCCGATCTCAGCCGTTCCGGTTCGCCCGGGGCGACCGCTCTGCTCGTCGGCGTACCCGCGGCCGGCTGCGGGTCGTGGGCAGGGTGCTCATCGACCGGACCGACGGCCGGACCGACGACCGGACCGACGGCCGGGGCAGTGGTCGGGCCGGCGGAGGCCGTGGCGCCGGTGAACCGGTTCAGCCAGGTACCGCCGCCGTCAGCGATCGACGGATCCGCGGTGAGGATCTGGTGGTGCAGCTGTCCCAGGAGCGGCGCGGGTTCGACCCCCAGTTCCGCCACCAGGTACCGTCGCGCGTCCTGGAATGCCTCGAGCGCCTCCGCCTGCCGGCCCGACCGGTACATCGCCAGCATGAGCAGGGCTCGCAGACGTTCACGGAGAGGATGCTCGGCGATGAGATTCCGGAGCTGCCCGATCACGCCGGGATCGCCGCCGCGGGCCACGGCGATGTCGAGGCGTTCCTCGAGCAGGTCGACGTGCGCTTCGTGCAGCCGCTCACGTTGCGCGTCCAGGTAAGGGCTGGCCAAGCCGGCACAGAGGGGACCGCGGTAGAGCGCCAGCGCCGCCTCCACGGCACCGGCGGCCCGCTCGAGGTCCCCCGCCGATCGAGCTGATCGGGCCGCACGCGCCTCAGCCTCGAACACCTGCAGGTCACAGTGCCCGACATCCACCGCCAGGCGGTAACCCGCGTCGGTCCACGGGATGAGGTCGCGTCGTTCAGCCCCGGGGGAGGCACTCCCCAGCACTCGCCGCAATGCGGACACGTGGCGCTGCAGCAGGTTCACGCAGGAGGCGGGCGCGGTCGGCCCCCACACCGCGTTGATCAACGCTTCTCGGCCCACCGGGCGATCGGCAT
The DNA here is from genome assembly GCA_036518955.1 of Kineosporiaceae bacterium. GTDB lineage: Bacteria > Actinomycetota > Actinomycetes > Actinomycetales > Kineosporiaceae > DATDMG01. The sequence continues at coordinate 31,221 of DATDMG010000556.1, forward strand.
GAAGCAACAGGACAGCGAGGACGACTCTGCGTTGCAGCGGACCGAGGGCGAGGGGAGCGCCGGCGCTCAGGGCGCGAAGGGGGCCCAGCACCTCGAAGCGCAGGGACGCGACGCTCGCTTCAACCATCGATGCCCCCGAGGGCGGGCGAGAAGTGACAAACCACCCATATCATACGACGTCCAGCTGCGGCCGCCCGAAGCCTCACCAGCTGTTCCCGGGCCCGCCGCTGCGCACGTACCCGGCACACCAGGTCGGGACCGGGCCGCACACCGGAACGGGATGGAACGGGATGGAACTCCTCAAGGGATAGCCGGAGCGGCGGACCGCAGGTCCGTCGAAGGTTCCGTCCTCGCCCTCGGAGGTAGATCGTGATCACAACCGGATCGGGCCCCGACGACCGCACCGTGATCGTGACGGCCGACGACCGCCCGGACGTGACGGTCATCCGTCAGCCTCGAAGCAGCGTCCGACCGACCAGCCGCGACATCTCCGTGCTGTTGGTGGACGACGAGGCGATCGTGCGTGCCGGGCTGGCCATGCTCATCGACGCCGAGCCAGGGCTCCGCGTGGTGGGCGAGGCCGCGGACGGCGCGCAGGCCGTCCGCCTGGCGACCGAACTGCGGCCCGACGTCGTGGTGATGGACGTGCGGATGCCGGGCACGAACGGCGTCGAGGCCACGCGCCGACTGGTCAGCGACCCGTTCATCACCGGCTCGTCCGTCACCACCGCGGTCCTGGTCCTGACCACGTTCAACGACGACGAGGCCGGGTACGACGCGCTGCGCGCCGGCGCCGCCGGGTTTCTGCTGAAGAGCGCCGCCCCGCGGTTCCTGCCCGAGGCGATCTGCTCGGTCGCCGCCGGCGACGCCTGGCTGGATCCGGCGGTGGCTCGCCGCCTGCTGGCCGATTTCGCCGCCCGTCCCGGCCTGTCCGTGCCCGCCCCGGTCGAACTGGAGCGGCTCACCGTGCGCGAGCGCGGGGTGCTCGTCCTGGTCGCGCACGGGTTGACGAACGCGGAGATCGCCGCCCACCTCGTCGTCAGTGAGGCGACGGTGAAGACGCACCTCGGCCGGGTCTTGGTCAAGCTCGGGGTCCGGGGCCGCGCCCAGGCCGTGGCGATGGCCTACCGCACCGGCCTGGTCCGCCCCGAGGACCGGCTGCCCGCCGGACGCTGAGGTTCGGCTCACCCGGGCTCCGCCCAGCCGGGCTCCGTCGGCCGGGCGACCGGGCCGGGGGCGCCGCGGGCCGCCGGTGCCGACCGCCGGCGGAGCGCCGCCGGTGCCACCGCCGTCATCAGGAACACGACGGCGCCCAGCCCGATCCAGCCCGGCGGGCCGAGCGGGATCACGCAGACCGCCACCAGCCCGGGTCCGAAGACCTGCTGCGCGGTGACCCCGATGTTGAAGGTCGACAGGTAGACCCCCCGGTGCTCGGGCGGCGACAGGGCGTAGGACAGCCCCCAGCCACCGGCCGACTGCCACAACTCCGCGGCGGTGAGCGCGAGCATCGCGAGGACCAGCAGACCCGTCCCCACCCCGACCGGCAGCACCGGGATGCCGGCCAGGAGCAGGCAGCACACGCCGGACGCGACGCCCGCCCGGTACAGCGCGCGGGCCGAGCCGGAGACGCTGTCCGTGCCCCGGCTCGCCGGCACCTGGAAGGCCACGGTCAGCACGGTGTTCAGCGCCAGTGCGGGCGCCAGGACGACGCGGGGCAGCGTGGTGCGCTCCAGCACCCAGGTGGGGATCGCGACCGCGAGCAGGGTCAGGTGCAACGAGAGCACCGCGTTCACCGCCGTCGCGCGCAGGAACCGCCGGTCGCGCAGCACGAGCAGCCTGCCACCCCGACTCGTGCGCCGACCCCCGTCCGGATGACCCCCGTCCGGATGACCGCCGTCCGCACCCGCGCCGTCCGGACGACCGCCGTCCGGACGACCGCCGTCCGCACCCGCGCCGTCCGGCGGACCGAGCCACAGCGCGCGGACCAGGAACACCACCGCGACGAACGACAGCGCGTCGGCGGCGAGCACGGCCAGGTAGGCCGGCCGCGAGTCCAGTCCGAGCACCACGCCCGCCAGCAGGGCGCCCAGGGTGAAGCCGACGTTGCGCACCGACCGCAGGGTGGCCATCACGCGCACCCGCCGCTCGGGCCCGGCCACCAGCGCCACCAACGCCTGGGTGATCGGCGGTGCGGCCCGGTCCGCCAGCGCGAGCACGCACGTCACCAGGAGGAACTGGGTGAAGGTCCGGCACCAGCAGTACGCCAGCAGGCCCGCCGCCCGCCAGAGCGACACGGCGGCCAGCATCGTCCGGGGGCCGAAGCGGTCCATCAGCAGCCCCGTCGGCACCGCGGCCAGCAGGCTGATCACTCCGGCCACGGTGAGGCCGAGCCCGATCTGCTCTCCCGACACCCGGATCAGCCGGGTGAACACCGCGATCGAGGCGGCCAGGAACAGCCCCGAGCCGGTCGCGTCCACCAGTGCCATCACGGCCAGGACGTGCGGGGCCCCGCCCCAGGCCGCGCGGGCCCGGCCGGCGAGACGGGCCGGCGCCCGCAACGCACGGCGGGCGCGGCGTCCCACCGGTCACCGCCCGTTGAAGGCGGGTGCCGCCTCCGCGGTGCCCGGTGCCGGAGGGCGGCCTCCCGGCCCGCCGGCCTGTTCCCCCGCGCCCGGTCCGCGCACCGAGCACACCCGCACCGCCGCCGCAGCCCGGCGGGCAGCCGCCGCGGCCCGGCCGGGCGTGCCCTCCGTCGCGATCACGTGACCGATCCGGTCCCAGGACGACTGCCAGCTGCGCACCTCGTCGCCGGGCCGGACGGCCACCGAGACGTCCACCACCTCCGGCCGGGCCCGCACCTCCTCGACCCCGCTGACCAGGCTGACCGTGCCGGCCGGCGCACCGAGGAAGCGGATCGCGGCCGAGCGGCTCGCCCGGCCCGGCAGCCGGACGTCCCGCCCGGCGAGCAGGTCGGTCATCGCGTGCACCAGCCGGACGTGGTACGCCAGATCGATCAGCTCCAGGATCCGGTCGCCCGGGGCGCGGCCGGCGCACTCCACCAGGACCAGGCCCTCGGGGGTGTCGAACCACTCCGCGTGCAGCAGCCCGGTACCGAACCCGATGGCCGACACCAGCTGCCGGATCGCGGTCCCGAACCGCCGTCGGTCGGCGTCCGGCAGCGCCGCCGGCACGGTGTGCCCGCACTCCACCGGGTGGCTTCCCGCGAGGACGGACTTGCGCGTGACGTTCTCGAACACCACCCGGCCGTCACGGACCAACGCCTCCACGCTGAACTCGCTGCCGGTCATCCGCCGCTCCACCAGATACCGCCAGGACAGCGGACGGTCCGGCAGCTGGCGCGGCTCGTCGGCGCCGACCGTCGCCCGCCAGGCCGCCTCGACGTCCGCGCCCGGGTCGAGGAGCCGGACGCCCAGGCTCGCCTGCCGGTTGGCCGGTTTCAGCACGCAGCGACCGTCCCGCAGGAAGGCACGGACGTCGTCGGGCCCGTGCACCTCGCGCCACGCGGGCGCCGCCATCCCGCCGGCCGTGGTCAGCTCGCGCAACCGGATCTTGTCCCGGAGCGCGTTCGCGGCCGCCACCCCGGCGCCCGGCAGCCCGACCGCCGCGGCGACCGCCGCCGCGGCGACGACCGAGTACTCCACCCCGGGTACCACCGCGGCGAACCCGTGCCGCCGGTGCAGCCGCGCCGCCGGTTCGAGGACGTCGTCGCACTGCAGGTACCGGAGCTGGACGACGTCGGACACGATCGGGTAACCGCGCACCGCGTCCTCGACCCGCTTCTTGCGGCAGACGTCCGGCTCCTCGATCACGACCACGCTGCCCGGCGCCGCCCAGCCCGACCAGTGGTCCAGGATCCCGCGGCTGAACCCCATCAACAGGTACCGGGCGTCGTGCGGGCGGGAGGTGGTGGACATGCGCTGCCTTCCGGACGGGAACGTACCGAGAATTCTCCGGCCGCCCCGGGACCCGTTCCATCGGCCCTTGGACCAATCGGCTTCCCGGCCACGACGGGGGCGCGGCCGGCTGCACGAAAGACCAATTGCACCGCTGGGTCGGCCTCGCCGAGGGTGGTGGCGGGCGGAACCGGAAACGCGGTCGCACCCGGCCCGGCGGAACGGCGACCCGGGCGGGTCGCCGTCGGACCGTCGCTCACGGCCGGGGGAGGAATGAACATGACCGGGGGAGGAACGAGCATGGAGCAGGCCGAGAAGCCACTGCTGCTGGTGGTCGGCAGCAACTCCGCGAACTACCGGTCCTACGTCCTGGAGGCCATCTCCAGCCGGTACCGGATCTGGTTGCTGCACTCGGCGGAGCCGTTGTGGGAGGGGCCCTACCTCGACGGCTTCACGGTGGTGGACTGCCTGGACACGGAGAAGCTCGTCGATGCCGCGCAGCTGGTCTCCCGCGAGCGGGAGGTCTGCGGGGTCTTCAGCTACGACGAGCGCTTCGTCCTGGGTGCCGCCCACGTCGGTGCCGCGCTGGGTTTGGCGACGTCCGGTCCCGCCGCCGTCGCGCGCTGCCGGGACAAGAGCGAGACCCGGGCCGCGCTCCGCCGGGCGGGATTGTTCCAGCCTCTCTCCCGCGCGGTGGCCTCGCTCGCCGAGGCGACCGAGTTCGCCGCCACGATCGGGTACCCCGTCATCCTCAAACCACGCAGCCTCGCCGGCAGCGTCGGCGTGCGCCGGGCGAACTCCCCCACCGAGCTTGCCGCCGGCTACGAGATCGCCGCCGGGGTCCAGCTCGACGGCTTCCCGGAGCGGTCGGGGGCGCAGGTGCTCGTCGAACAGTTCATCGAGGGGCCCGAGATCGCTGTGGACAGCGTCCTCCACGACGGCGGGTGCCAGCCGATCGTGGTCGCGCACAAGGTGCTCGGCACCCACCCGCCCTTCGAGTTCGACGAGCACGGGCACGACGTGCGGGCCGACGACCCGTTGCTGACCGACCCGGCCCTGCGCGACGTCCTGGCCCGCGCCCACGCCGCCATCGGTTTCCGCTGCGGGGTGACCCACACCGAGTTCAAGCTGAGCCCCGGCGGACCGTGCCTGATCGAGATCAACGCCCGGATGGGTGGTGACCTCATCCCCTACCTCGGCTACCTCGCCTCGGGCTACGACGAGTCCCTGGCCGCCGCCGACGTGGCCGCCGGACGGCGCCCCGAACCGGTGCGGCGTACCCGGTGCCGGGCCGCCGCGGTCCGCTTCGCGATCCCGCCGCACGACCTGGAGGTCACCGCCGCCCGGGTGCGCACCGACCGCATCGCACCGCCGATCCACAGCGTGGCCCTCGCGGTGCATCCCGGCAGGGTGCTGCGCCTGCCGCCGCGGTCGTTCGCCCGGCTCGGTTCCGTCGTCGCGGTCGCGGACACGATCGAGCAGGCCCGCACGGCCGTCGCCGACCCGGGCCGGTTCTTCGAGGTGTCCGGCCGCCCGCCGGCGGAGTGACGCCGCGGGGCCGCACCCGCCGCCACGTCCACCGCCGCCACGTCCACCGCCGCCGCCCCCACAGATCCGTCACCAGCACAGGGAGATCCCACTGTGAGCACACCAGCCGTCGTCGTCGTGGAGCCGTACAGCTCGTCCGCGCTCCTCGGTCCGGCGCTGCGCGACGCCGGGTTCAGCCCGGTCGCCGTGACGAACCCCGAGGCGTACCGGCATTCCCGGGTCCGGCCGCACCAGCGGCTGTCGGACTTCGACGCCGTCGTCAACCACCTGGGCGACCTGGACGCGACGACCCGTCGGGTGGGGCTGTTCGAGCCGGCCGCCGTCATCGCCGGCCAGGAACGGTCGCTCGACCTGGCCCAGCACCTCGCCGACACCCTGGCGCCGGCCACCGCCAACGTGCCCCACCTGCTCGAGGCCCGACGGCACAAGTTCGCCATGCACGCCGCGGTGGCCGCGGCCGGCCTGCCGGTCGTCCGCCAGGTGTGCACCTCCGACCCGGCCGAGGTGGCGGCCTGGATCCAGCGGGACGGCATGGCAGGGGAGGATCTGGTGATCAAATCTCCGTCCAGCGCCGGGACCGTCGGGGTCACCCTCTGCCCGCAGGGGCTCGGCTGGCCGGAGCGCTTCCGGAGCCTGCTCGGCGCCCGGGACAAGCGCGGGGTGGTGAACGAGGAGCTCCTGGTGCAGGAGCTGATGACCGGTACCGAGTACGTCGTGGACACTGTCAGCAGCAACGGCCGGCACTCGGTCACCGACCTGATGAAGTACCGCAAGGTGCGCATCGGCCAGGGCATGGCGGTCTACGACAGCATCGAGTGGATGCCGTACGACACCGCCACCTACGGCGACCTCATCGACTACGGGCTGGCGTGCCTGGACGCCGTGGGGCTCCGGCACTGGGGTGCCCACACCGAGATCATGATGACGGCGGGCGGCCCGCGACTGGTCGAGATCAATCCCCGGTTGTCCGGACTGGGCAGCCCGGAGGTCACCCGGGCTGCGACCGGGGAGAGCCAGGTCACCCGCATCCTCGACGTGCTCGCCGGGCGTGGCGACCGGCTCCCTGCGGGGTTCCGGCTGCGGCAGCCGTTCATGATGGTCTTCCTCATCGCGCACTCGAGCGGGGTGGTCCGCAACGCGGAGATCCTGCAGCGCATCACCACGCTGCCGAGCTACCACTCCCCGTTCCGTTGGGTCCGCAACGGTGAGCACGTCGAGTCCCCCTCGGACGTCTGGACCAGCTACCAGATGGGCTACGTCGTGCTCACCCACCA
>DATDMG010000557.1:0-20904 GCA_036518955.1 Kineosporiaceae bacterium
CCCGCTGCCGACCTACTCCGTGGTCGTCCTCGAACGGGACGTCGTGCGCCCGGTGCCGCGTGGCGCGGTCGGGGAGATCTGCGTCGCCGGGGTGGGACTGGCGCGCGGCTACCTGAACCGGCCGGACCTGACCGCCAGGGCCTTCGTCGACGACGTCCTGGGCATCCCCGGCAACCCGTCGGGACGGATCTACCGCACCGGCGATCTCGGCCGCGTCGACGACCACGGCGAGATCGAGTACCTCGGCCGGATCGACGCCCAGATCAAGATCCGCGGATACCGGATCGAGCTGGCCGAGATCGAGTCGGCGCTCCTGCAACTGCCGGGCATCGCCACCGCCGTCGTCCAGCCGTACGAAGCGCCCTCGGGCGTAACGGAACTGGCCGCGTACTACTGCCGGCGCAGCGACGCGCCCGCGGTACCCCCGACCGTGGTCGGCGACCACCTGAGACGCCGGTTGCCGCCGTACATGGTGCCGGCCTACATCGAGGAGCTGGACACCCTGCCGATGCTGCCCAGCGACAAGGTCGACCGCAGGCGGCTGCCCACCCCGCGCCGGGAGAGCAGGCTCGGTGGCGGCGGCTCCCACGTCGAGCCGAGGAGCCCGACCGAGGCCGCACTGGCCCGGACCCTGGCCGACGTGCTGGGTCTGGAACGGGTGTCCGCGCAGGCGCACTTCTTCGACGACCTGGGCGCCAACTCGCTGGTGATGGCCAGGTTCTGTGCTCGGGTGCGCGAGCATCCGGACCTGGCGCGCCCGGCCGGCGCGGTGTCCATGAAGGACGTCTACCTGAACCCCGACGTCCATCAGCTGGCCGCCATGCTCGACGCGGCGGCATCCCCTGCTGACGAGGCCCAGGAGGAGACCGCATCCGTCGGGCGGCCGCTGCCTCGACGCCAGGGCACCCCGCTGCAGTCCGAGCCGTCTGCGGGCGGGCGCCGACCCGGCGCCTGGCGGTACTCGATGTGCGGGATCGTGCAGGCCGTGCTGATGCTGGGTTACACCTACCTGCTGTCCTTCGCCGGGGTCGCCGGCCTGCGGTGGGTCGGCGCGTCCCCCGGCCCGAGCCAGGCCTACCTGCGCACCCTGCTGCTGGGCGCGCTGGTCTTCGCCGGTCTGCTGGCGATTCCGGTGACGGCCAAGTGGTTGCTCATCGGACGGTGGACCCCACGGGACATCCCTGTCTGGAGCGTGGTGTACCTGCGGTTCTGGATCGTGCATACCTTGATCCGGTTCAGCGTCGCCCCGCTGCTGGCAGGCTCCCCGCTGTACGTGCTGTACCTGCGCGCCTTGGGGGCGCGCATCGGCCCCGGGGTACTGATCCTGAGCAGGAACGTGCCCCTGTGCACCGACCTGCTGACCATCGGGGCCGGTTCGGTGATCCGCAAGGACTCGTTCTTCAACGGCTACCGGGCCCAGGCCGGGGTGATCCGGACCGGTCGTATCACGCTGGGGACGGGCGCCTTCGTCGGTGAGGCCACGGTCCTGGACATCGACACGCAGGTGGGCTCGGGCGCCCAACTGGGGCACTCCTCGGCCCTGCTGCCGGGCCAGCGGATCCCGGACGGCGAGCGGTGGCACGGCTGCCCGGCCCAGCGCACGACGGTGGACTACCAACGCTGCGAGCCGACGACCCTGAGCAGGTCACGCCCGGTGCTCTACGGCCTGGGCCAACTCCTGAACCGGCTGGCCGTCTCGGGACCGGCGATGTTCGGGATCAGCATGCTGCTGGTGTACCTGCTCCCGGGCCTGGGGGACACGCTCTACGGCGACGCGCCACCCGACATCGGCGACCTCCAGTTCTACCTCCCCCAGCTGGCCGCCATCGCGGCGCTGCTCCTGGGCGGCACGCTCGTCGGCCTGGCCGCCGTCACCACCCTTCCCCGTCTGCTCCACCGGGCCCTGACCCCGGGCCGGGTCTACCCGCTGTACGGGAGCCGGTACGCCGTCCAGCGGACGATCGCGCGGGTGACGAACGTCCGGTTCTTCACCACCCTGTTCGGAGACAGCTCCTACATCACCGGATACCTGAGCGCCCTGGGATACCGGTTGACACCGGTCCAGCAGACCGGGTCCAACTTCGGCATCGCCGTCAAGCACGAGGCCCCTTATCTCACCACGGTGGGCACCGGAACGATAGTTTCCGACGGACTGTCACTGATGAACGCGGAGTTCTCCGCCACCTCGTTCCGCATGGTCGGCGTCGGCGTCAGCGCCGACAGCTTCATCGGCAACAACATCGTCTTCCCTTCCGGGGCCCGCGTCGGTGCGGGCTGCCTGGTTGCCACGAAGACGCTCCTGCCGTTGGACGGTCCGGTGCGCGAGAACGTCGGCCTGCTCGGGTCCCCGCCCTTCGAGATCCCCCGTTCAGTGCACAGGGACACCGTGAGCGACCACCCGACGACACCCGAACAGCTACGCCCTCGCCTGGCAGCGAAGAACCGCCACAACCTGGCCACGATGGCGGCCTTCCTGGCATCACGCTGGCTCTACTTGATCATGATCATCCTGCTGGTGGAGATCGGGACCGGCACACGCCTGGGCCACGGCACCGGGACCATCGCCTTGGCGGTGGCGCTGATCCCGGCGGCGTCAGCGGCCTACTTCATCGTCATCGAGCGCGCCGCGCTCGGGTTCCGCCCGCTGCAACCACGCACCTGTTCCATCTACAATCGTTCCTTCTGGCGCCACGAGCGATACTGGAAGTTGAGCACCAGCATCTACCTGAATCTGTTCAACGGCACGCCGATGAAGAGCTGGATCTGGCGCGCCCTGGGCGTCCGGGTCGGAAAGATGCTCTACGACGACGGATGTGGCATCCCCGAGAAGAGCCTGATAACCATCGGAAACCACTGTACGCTCAACCAGGCCAGCGTCATGCAGGGCCACTCGCTGGAGGACGGCATATTCACGTCCGACCGGGTCGTGATCGGGGACAACGTCACTCTCAGCACCGGCGCCTTCGTCCACTACGGCGTGGCAATCGGCGCCGGGGCAACCCTGGCGGCGGACTCCTTCCTCATGAAGGGAGAGCAGATCCCCGCCCATCAACATTGGCACGGAAACCCCGCCAGGAACATTCTTGAGAGATCCTCGCAGCATTGACGCTCGAGGCGTTGCCCGGCCGGCAGGTGCCGGCGACCGGCGAGGCCGGCGAAGCGTTCCTGGGCACCCGCACGGCCGGTGGCCGGGGAGCTTGTGGTCAGGAGGGCACTCTGTCGAGAACCGCCTGGGCGTTGTCCTTAGTGATCAATGTGGTGGGGACGACGGTGTTCCGGCCGACGGAGGTGGCGCAGTCGAGGAGGATCCGCTTGGCCAGATCGAGCGCCTCCCCGGCTCCGGTCGGGTACACCAGAGTGGCGGTGAGTTGCCCGTTGAGGACGGCGTGGATGCCACCGGCAGGGTCGGGCAACCCGTCGGTCCCGATCACGGCCACCTGTCCGATCTTGTTCTGTCCCTTCAGCGCGAGGTAGGCACCGTTGGCCATGAGATCGTTGTTGGCGTAGACGACCTTGATGTTGGGATTGGCCCGCAACATGGCGTCGAACACGGTCTGGGCCTTGTCCGGCAGCCAGTCCGCGGGCTGGACGGCGACCACCTTGATCTTTGCGTTGGCGGCCACGCCCTGCTTGAAGCCTTCGGTGCGCTGGATAGCAGGTGTGGTGCTGGGCAGCCCTTCGAGAATAGCAACCTCGCCGCCTCCGGAAAGAAGCCGGGTGGCCACGTAGGTGCCAGCCTGCTTGCCGATGTTCTGGTTGTCCCCGCCGACGAACGCGGTGTACTGGTCGCCCTCGGTCTGCCGGTCGAGCTCGATCACAGGAATGCGTGACTGGAAGACCTTGGACACCACCGGGGTCAACGGCTGCGCCTCGAACGGAGAGATCATCAGCAGGTCGACCTGTTGGGTGAGGAAGTTCTCCACGTCCGTGACCTGCTTGTTGCTGTCGCCCTGGCCGTCGGCGATGACGAGCTTGAAATTGGGGTACTTCTTCACGGCGGCCTGCAGGTCGGCGTCCACCCGCTGCCGGTACGGCTCGGCGTTGTTCGCCTGGGCGAACCCGATGGTGTAGGAGCCGCTGGGGCCGCATCGCTTCGCCAGTGCCCCGGCCGGGGCCACGGAACCGCCCGAGGACGTCCCGGTGCCGGAGGCCGCGGAGGAGCAGGCGGCGGCGAGGATCAATGTACCGGCCAGGGAGAGTCCCCCGAGGACCCGGTGCCGGCGTGAGTGAGTGGTCATGTCATTCCTCCTGAAGGGGCATCGGACGGCGGGCGGGGAACGGCGAACGACGTTGGACGGGACCCACCCGGGCGGTCACGTCTCGGAGCCGCTGCGGACCAGGGTCTGCAGCGCGGCCGCGGCCACGATGATCAGCCCAGTGGCGATCAGCTGGAGGTTGGCATTGACGTTGTTCAGTTGCAGGACGTTGTTCAGCGCTCCCAGCAGCAACGCGCCGGCCAAGGTTCCGATCACGCTGCCTTCTCCCCCGAAGAGGCTGGTGCCCCCGATCACCACGGCGGCTATGGCGGTCAGTTCGTAACCGGTGCCGTCGTTGGGGTTGGCGAAGTTCAGTTGTCCGGAGTGCAGGATGCCGCTGGTGGCCGCGAGCATTCCGCACAACCCGAAGGTGGCGATCCGGACCCGCTGCACGGAGATCCCTGACAACCGGGCGGCTCGCTCGTTGCCGCCGACGGCGAACACGTGCCGACCGAATCGGGTGGTGTTGAGCAGCACGGACGCCGCCGCGCCGACGAGCAGGAAGACCAGCGCCGAAACGGGCAGCACTCCGAAGATTCGGTCACCGAGGTGCGCGAAGGACGGCGATGCCTGGTGCGGTCCGTCGCCGTAGCTGATGTTGATGAACTTGTCACCGGAGGCGATCCGGGCGAGACCCCGGGCTACCTGGAGACCGGCCAAGGTCACGATGAAGGCCTGGATCCGCAGCCGGGCCGACACCGCTCCCTGGGCGAGGCCGAACAGACCGCCGGCCAGGACGACGGCGACGACGGCCGGGACGCCGTCCCAGCCGTGGTCCACCAGCAGGGTGGCGGTGGCGACCCCGGCCAGGCCCAGGACGGCCCCGACCGACAGGTCGATGCCGCCGGCGATGATGACGAAGGTCATGCCGACCGCGATGATCCCGGTCTCGGACACGGAACGGACGATGTTCGCCAGGTTCTCGGTGGTCAGGAACAACGGCTGACCGTCTCGGCGGGGTGAGAAGACGATCCCGCCCACGAAGACCAGCACCAGGGCCAGCAGGCTCTGGAACCGCACCAGCATCGTGACCAGGCCCGGCGGACTGCGGCGCGCCGCGACGGAGCGGATCGGTCGCCCGCGGCTCGGGGCGAAGGCCTCGCCGTCGATGCCCTCGGGGGCTCCGGTGGTCGGGGGAGCGCCGACCGGGACGTCGGAGGGGATGCTCACGCTGGCTCCTTCAGTGACCGGTTCGACGGCATGGGCTGGTCAAGGACGTCCAGAATTGTCGGGACGGCCTCCGTGCTGGCCGGCACCTCGGCCACGACGCGCCCGCTCGCGAGGACCACCAGACGGTCGCACAGACCGATCAGCTCGGGGAGCTCGCTGGAGGCCACCAGGACGGCCAACCCGTCCAGCGTCAACCTTCTGATCAACCGGTAGATGTCGGCCTTCGCGCCCACGTCCACGCCCCGGGTCGGCTCATCCAGCAGCAGCAGCCCCGGGTTGCGCAGCAGCGCGCGCCCCATCACGACCTTCTGCTGGTTGCCGCCGGACAGGCTGAGGATCCCGGCCTCGGGTGAGGCGGCCACGATGCCGAGTTCCTGAAAGGCCCACGCGGTGGCGGCCCGCGCCTTGCGGGTGCGCACGAAACCAGCGGTGCACAGGCTGTCGAGGCAGGCCATGGTCAGGTTGTCGGCGATGCTTGCCTGAGCGACAAACCCACTGCGATGACGGTCGTCGGGCACGTACCCGATGCCGCGGCGTTGGGCCCGTCGGACACCTCCGACCCGCAACGGTTGGCCGTCGACCTCGACCCGGCCGACGGCCCGCCCTCTCGGCGCGGCCCCGGTGAGGGCCTCCAGCAGCTCGCTCCGCCCGGCACCGAGCAGGCCGGCCAACCCGACCACCTCGCCGGCCCGGACCGTCACGTCGACGTCGACGGGTTCGGTCCACCCCGTTCGAGGCCGGCTCAGCTGGTAGCCGAAGCCACGCAACCGCAACCGTTCCCGACCCGGTGAGCCGGACCGTGACGGATCAGCCTTGGGCGGGTAGAGCTGGCCGTGCCGGCGACCTGTCAGCAGCCGCGTGAGCTCGAGGGCGGGAGTGTCCGGGGCTGCCCGGGCCACCACGGCGCCGTCCCTCAGCACGGTGACGGTGTCGGCGATCTGGGGGATCTCCTCCAACCGGTGGGAGATGAACACGATCCCCACTCCCTGCTCGCGCAGCCCGCGCAGCGCCTCGAACAGGACCTGGACCTCCTGGCTGGTCAGCGCGGCGGTGGGTTCGTCCAGGATCAGGATCTTGGCCTCGTCATACAGCGCTTTCGCGATGGCGACCAGTTGCCGTTCTCCCAGCCGAAGCCCGCCCACGACGGCCCGGGGAGAGCACGGCGCCGCCACCCGCTCCAGGGGTCGCGCGACCAACGCGTCCGGCGAGCGCACGAACAGACCGGCGCGCCCCACCGGTTCCCGGGCGAGCACCAGGTTGTCGGCGACCGTCAACCCCGGTACCAGATCCAACTCCTGGTAGACGGTGGAGACGCCGGCACGTTGCGCGTCCCGTGGGGAGCCGAAGCGGACGCACCGACCGTCCAGCTCGAACCGCCCCCGATAACGGGTGATCACACCGCCGATCACGTTCATCAGGGTCGATTTGCCGGCACCGTTGCCGCCGAGGAGGGCGTGGATCTGCCCGGAGCGCAGCTCGAAGTCCACCCCCCGCAGGGCCTCCACGCCGCCGAAGCTGACCCGGATGCCCCGCGCCCTCAGCAGCGGCGGCCCAGAGCCGTCGTCCAGCTCACGATCCTCACGCATCCAGGCCTCCCGCGGCCTCGTCGCCGATCTCCAACTGGGCAGACAGTAAGCGCGGGAGCCATTAACGAAGCGTGAATAATCGATCCATGAGCGTGAACGTTCCGAAATGGCCGCCGGGGGCCGTCGGCGGCGGACGACGGTTACCCTGAGCTATCGCGACACTGCAGGAGGTGGCATGGGCAGACGACTCGTGCGGTCCGCATCCGGGCCCTCCGCCCGCGCGACCTCTCCGGTGACCGAGTCGGCCGCCCGTGAACCGGACGCGGTGCACGCTCGAGGCGTGACGGTCCGGTACGGTCCACGGATCGTTCTGGACGACGTCGATCTGGACCTCGCCGGAGGCGAGCTCGTCGCCCTCGTCGGCGAGAACGGCGCCGGCAAGACAACTCTGATGAGCTGCCTCACCGGCGCCGTCCGCCCGTCATCCGGAACGGTCAGCGTGCTCGGCCGGGACGGGGCCACCGCGTTCCGGGAAGGGCTGGTGGCCGCGGTCTGGCAGGACCTCGCGCTGTGCGACAACCTCACCATCACCGGAAATCTGTTCCTCGGTCGCGAGCTGGGGCGCACCTTTCTGGCTCGGAATGCGATGCGGCAACGGGCGCTTGCCACCCTCGACGTACTCGGACTGGACCTGGGTGATCTCGGCCGTCGGGTCGGTGAGCTGTCCGGCGGCAGGCGGCAGGCGGTGGCCATCGCCCGGGCCGTCGTCGGGAACCCTCGGGTGCTCGTCCTGGACGAGCCCACGGCCGCGCTCGGCCCCACGGAGACCGGGCTGGTCGAGCGGTTGCTGCGCCGGCTGCGCCGTCAGGGCACAGCCATCCTGCTCATCTCGCACCGCATGGATCAAGTCTTCGGTCTCGCCGACCGGGTGGTCGCCCTCCGGCACGGGCGCGTGGTAGGGAACGTCAGCACCGTCGCCGCCCATGCGGACGACGTGATCGCCCTGATGTCCGGGTTGCAGGTGGACTCGGTGGCCCGCCGCCACCTGCAACGCCTGTCCAGTCTGGTCGACCAGCTGGCGGGGGTCGGCCCCTCGGCGTCCCTGCCGCTGATCGTCTCCTCGATGGCCACCGCGTTCGGACAGCCGCAGTTGTGCGTCCACCTGCGCGACCCGCACCACACGGAGCGGTTGCGGTTGGCCGCCTCGATCGGGCTGTCCCCCACCGTGCTGGCCCGCCTGCAGACAGTCCAGGTCGGCGTCGCGGGTGGGCCGATCGGTGAAGCGGCCGAGCAGGAGGTGCCCATCGTCGCCGACGACCTGCGCCCCGGTTCGCCGGCTTGGGCCGGGGTCGACGGCCTCGACAGCGCCTGGTCCGTACCGATCCTCGGGAATCACGGCGCCCTCGGCGTGCTCACCGGGCTCGCCCCCGCCCGCGGCCGGCCCCGTGACGATCAGCTGCAACTGGCATCGGTCTACGCCAACCTCGCGTCCGCCGCCCTCGAACGCGAACGGCTGCTGCACGACGTCACCCGGCGCAACGCCGTTCTGGAGTCCCTGCGCCACATGCTGGACGCTCTCGCCGGTCCAGAACAGCTCGACCAGGGTCTGCGAGGAGCGCTCGACCGGCTACGCCACGGCCTGGGCGCCGCTGAGGTGGCGCTGTTCGAGTGCGCCGGACCGACCCTCCTCGTCCGCGTCAAGGCCAACGGCGCTCCGGCGCCGGCCCGACGGCCGGCTCAGGGCCCCGGCCCGGCCCGCCCGCTGGCCGACATCGTGAGGGCGGTCTGCGCCGCCGACGACTGGATCGGTGGGGTCCGCCGGCTCGCCCCCGGCGTCGCGGCGATCCCGCTGGTCGCGGACGGCGCCCGGCTGCTGCTCGCCGTCCGCTGGGTCACCTCGGGGCCGGTCGACGCCGTGGGTGAGGACCTGCTGGAGAACGCGGCCGGGTCGCTGCGGCTCGCGGTTGAACGGGAGAACGCCCGTGGCGCGCAAGCCGACGCCGAGGCCTCGCGGCGCACCGGGATCGTCCAGAGGGACTTCGTACAGCGGCTCAGCCACGAGCTGCGCACCCCCCTGACCGCGATCCGTGGCTACGCGTCGACCCTGCTGCAGACCGACGTCGACTGGGACGCCGGGTCCCAACGCCGATTCCTGACGGCCATCGCGGGCGAGTCCGCCCGGCTGGGTCGGTTGGTCGGCGACCTCCTGGACTCCTCCACCATCGAGGCGGGAGTACTGCCCGTCCACCCGGACTGGTGCGACGTCCGGACGGTGCTCGAGTCGGCCGCAGCGGCCGTCGCCGGGCAGGCCGTCGCGATCGAGTCCGCTGACGTGCCGCCGCTGTGGGCCGACCACGACCGGCTCGAGCAGGTGCTGGTCAACCTGCTGGACAACGCCTTCCGGCACGGCGCCGGACGGGTCAGGGTGACCGCCCGGGTGGAGCACGTCGCCGGCACGCACCAGATGCTCATCGAGGTCGCGGACGAGGGCGCCGGGGTGCCGGAACACCTGTGGGAGGAGTTCTTCCAGCCGGGCACCCGCGGCGACACCCGCACCGCGGGTGCCGGGCTCGGCCTGGCCATCTGCCGGGGCATCATGACCGCGCACGCAGGCCGGATCGGATTCGTCCCGGTTCCCAGCGGCACCCTGGTGCGGGTGAGCCTGCCGCTCGATCCGAAGCCGAGCGATGCCGGCCGTGACGGCCTCCCGACCGGCGCCGCTGTCACCAGGACGGGGAGTGCTCTGCCGGACGGCGGGCAAGGAGGGTGAACGGCCATGGACGACAGGACCTGCGTGCTGGTCGTCGAGGACGACCGCAACATCGTCGATCTGCTGCGCGCGAACCTGGCTATCCGCGGCTTCCTCGTGCTGGCCTCCCTCGACGGGTCCGACGCCGTGACCCTGTGCGAGCGGGAACAGCCCGACATCGCCCTGCTCGACCTCATGCTCCCGCACGCCGACGGTTTCGACCTCTGCCGGCTGCTGCGGCAACGATCCACGATGGGGATCATCGTGCTGTCCGCCCGCGGTGCCGAGACGGACAAGGTACGCGCCCTCAACCTCGGCGCCGACGACTACCTCACCAAGCCGTTCGGGATCGACGAACTGCTCGCTCGGATCCACGCCACCCTTCGCCGCAGCCGCCCGGCTCCGACCGGACCGGATGTGACGTCCGGCCAGGTCCGGGTCGGCGACGTCGTCATCGACCTCGACCGGCGCAGCGTCACCAAGAGCGGCCGGCCGGTACGTCTGACCCCCACCGAATTCGCGCTGCTGCGCGAACTGGCACTGCAGCAGGGCACCCTGCTCAGCCATGCCGTCCTGCTCCGCCGGGTCTGGGGCCCGGGATACGCCACCAGCACCGAGTACACCCGGGTCTACGTGCGGCGGCTCCGGGCCAAGCTCGAGACCCCCGACGGACAACCGATCATCATCACCGAACCACGCGCGGGCTACCGCCTCGCACCGGCCTGACCTCGTCCCGGACCGGGCGGAGCCGGCTGCCCAGGCTCAGCCACCGCAGTCGGCGCCGCCGACCACAGGCCGCCTGCGCGGTTCGTCCGTGACACGTTGAACCCGCCGACGGTGACCGCGCGCACGATGATATATACCCAGAATGGGTGATCACCTGAAGCGAGCCGGGGTCCTCTTCACCAGCATCTTCGGCGTGGTGGTCGGCGCCGTGCAGGTGGCCCAGCCGGATCGCGGGGTCGGCTGGCTGCTGACGGCGTTGGCCGTCACGGCCAGCGGTCTCGCCGCGGCGGTGTACCTGCGCTGGCACAGCGCCGCCCACCGCCGCGTCGCGAACGCGGGGATCGCGATCGGTCTGGTCGGGGCCACCGTGTGCGTGGCGGGACTGTTCGGCCTCCGCGTCACCAGGTCGACGTCTGCGGACCCGAGTCCCCGGCCGACCCCCACCACTCGCCGGTCGGGCCTGACTGACCGGGCGACCACCGGATCCTCGGGAACCTCGGGCAGGCCTCTCGAGGTCTGGGCCGGGACGACGTACATCGCGCTGGTGGGCAGGCCGGCGCTGGTGTCCGACCGGACCGCCGCCGACTTCCAGGTGGAGTTCGGCGCCTTGTCGCCGCTCCACGGCGCGCAGGCGGGCACGGCGGCCGGCGGGTCCTGCACCGCCGCTGACTGGTCGAGCGCGAGCCGGGGCTTCGACGTCCAGGACCGTCCTGACTTCTGCGTGCGGTCGCGAACGGGCGACGTCTACGACGTCCGCATCGAGCCCAGCACCGACACCGCCCAACGTCCGTATCCGTTCCGCGTCACGGTCGTGCCCCAGCCATAGCGACCCGGCCAGGTGCGCGAAGCCCCGGCCGGAGACCGTTTCCGCCGCCCGCGCCCGGCACCGCACCGGCAGGACCAGTGTCGTGGCAGCCAGCGCGGGTGCGACCCACGCCGCCCTCCTCGCGATCGTCCTGCTCGCCAACCACCTGCTGCAACGGCAGCAGTACCCCTGTGTCGCGGACGACTCCGGCTTCGGCTGCCTGGGCCCCTTCCTGGTGCTGGCCGCGGCCTGGCCGTGGCAGCGGTGGTGACCCTGTGGCTGGTGCCGCGGCTCACCCGCGCGCCGTTGCCCGCTCTGACGACGGTCCTGACGTTGGGCCTGCTCGTGGGCGTTCCGGTCACCGGATCATCGTCGCGGAGCCGGATGCTCTCGTGGTCGTCGAGGTCGGCTACGGGCAGCCCGATCCGACGGGTGGCCGAACGTACCGAACTGGCCCGGCGGCTGCGTGCCGTCCCCGCCGAGCGGATCGTGCGTTACGCGCAGTACGAGACGACCCCCGGTCCGGGCGGCACCGCGACCGTGCGGCCGCCGGGTCCGTGACGCTACCTGGTGCCGGGCGCCAACACTCCTGCCAGGAGTTGAGTTCCGAGCCCAATGCAGAGCTCCGGCGGCTTGGCTCTACTGGACCAGTGAACTCGAAGCCATCTCCAGGAACGGACCCACTGGTCCGCCCGTTTGGCGCACCGCGCGCATCCCGGACAGGCCTTCCGGACGGGCGCCCGTGTACCCGCCTGGAATCGAGCGGTGCGCGAGCCGACGCGATGCCGCCGAGATCTGGCCTGCCGTGCGCCACCGAAGGAGGAATACGATGACCCTACAGCCGACGTCTGCGTTTCTTCTCCCATCGCCGAGAGAGACCAGCAGGGAGTTTCCGCTGGGCAGTCATGCCGCTGGGCTGCCCAAGCGCCGGGCGATCCGGCGCAACGCCCCGGTGTTTCTCGACCTCACCGGGCGGCGACACCGACAGACCCGCGCCCTCCTCATCATAGTGATCACTCTGGCATGGAGCTTTTTCGCCGCTTTCGTCGTCGCCATCTGGTAGTCGCACCACCGGCACCAAGAGGCCCTTCAGCACATCGAGCAGCTTCACGAAACCAAGGGTGGCTTGGCTCCACTGGACCAGTGAACTCGAAGCCATCTCCAGGAACGGAGCCACCGGTCCGCCCGTTGGTGCACTCCGCGCATCCCGGACAGGCCTTCCGGACGGGCGCCCGTGCGCCCGCCTGGACAGGATTGGACAAAGAGCAACTCGACGAACTCGAGCACCGCGTCACGGGACTACTTGAACGACCGTGGGACAAAGGCGTCCGGCGCCCCCACGACCTACACTGCGGGAGGCGCTCGTTGTCACCTGTGGATACCTGCGGCAGAACATCATCGAAGATGTTCGGAGGAGGACTGGCCCACGCAAGAGAGCGCAGCCGAGGCCACTCGGGGCGCGATCGCCCTGGTCGATGGCACTCTGTGGCCGTGCTGGCCCTGGGACGGCGAGAAGGAATTGTGGGCAGGGAAATACAAGACCACCGGCCACGGCTCCCTTATCATCACGAACCTTCAGGGGCGCATGAACATCACAACACCCATCGCAGACCAAAATGCCATGAACTCCTGGACCGGTAACACGAGTGGAACGGTCAGGTAAGTTCCTACTGTGTTTCTCGACCTCACCGGGCGGCGACAGGCCCGCACCCTTCTCGTCATGATGATCACTCTGGCACGGAGCTTTGTCGCCGCTTTCGCCGTCGCCATCTGGTAGTCGCACCACCGGGCACCAGGAGACCCTTCAGCACATCGAGCAGCTTCGCGAAACCAAGGTGGGAGTGAAGAACGTGCCATCCAGGCGTCACGACGAGCGTGCCGGCCAGGCCACTGCCTCGTTCTTCCCGAGAGCGCGGAACCGGAGAACGCCATCCCATCGTGCGGGAGCCGGAGGCCGATCAACCTCAGACCGCGCATCGAGGAACTCCTCTGGCCAGCTGCACTGGATCGCGGTCGCCAGCCTCCTTTCCATATCAGTGTTCGCGTTCCTGCTCCAGGGATTTCAAGAGGCGTACGCGCACTCGAACCCCATTGTGCCCGCCGCCTTCCCCGCTGGTACACAAGACCTGGACCGGTCCCTGGCCGCCACATCACCGAGCGCCCTGCGGCCTGCGTCGGCCGGCGCGACGGCAGCCGCCCGACGCCCGGCGCACCGAAACGTGGCACTCATCCTCGCCATCACCGAGGACAGCAATCTTACTCGGCTGAGCTACGCGCTGGCACAAAGACATCTCACCGCCACCCTGGTAGGCGCCCGATCCCGGACGGCGGCCTCGGTCGCGACCGACAGCAGTGGCCCTGTTGCCGCCCTTCTGCGCCGTCTCGAGATCGCCCGCGGCGGCACTCCCCCGGTCAGCCTCGACAGGCGCTTCCCCAGCCCTCACGACCTCGTCCTCACCGACCTCACCTGGGGGAACTCCGAGCAGAGCGGGGCACAAGCCACCCTGCGGAACCCGAGGCCGGTGCTCGGCGCCGCACGCGGACGGTGCCCTTCGATCGCCTCCGGTCCGCAGGCCTTGTGGGGCCGTGCGCCTGGCAACGACGGAGAGTTCCGCGCCTTGTTGAGGACCGTCGATCGCCTGCAGTCCTGCGGCATCGGGTTCGTGTCCCTCCCTGTCACGTCCAGCACCCGCCCGAGTCCGGCCAGTCGGGCAGCGGCCACCCTGATCGGCGCGGCGACCACGGCGGCGCGCCCCACGGTGCTGGTGCTGCTCGCCCTGGCCAACATCCTTGCCCTGGCGCGACTCCTCCTCCTCGTCACCGTGGCGTTACGACACCGGCGACGTCGGTCGATCGAGGCGAAGCGTTCCGGGAGGACGAACGGTGAGCGGCCGGAACGTGCTCCGGTGTCGGTCATCGTTCCGGCGTACAACGAGGGGAAGGGCATCCTGGCGACCGTCACCTCGCTGGTCGAGGCCACCTCCCCGGACGGCGAGATCATCGTCGTCGACGACGGTTCCACCGACGACACGGCGCGGATCGTGGCCGAGGCAGGTCTGCCACGGGTCAGCCTGATCACGCAGCGGAACGGCGGAAAGCCCAGCGCCTTGAATACCGGGCTGGCGGCAGCCCGCCACGAGCTGGTGGTCATGGTGGACGCCGACACCGTCGTGCAACGGGATGCGGTGGACGCCTTGGTGAGAGCAGCGGTCGCCGCACCAGACATCGGCGCGGTCAGCGGCAACGTCAAAGTGGCCAACCGCAGTTCACTGCTCACCTGCTGGCAGCACCTGGAGTTCGTCAGTGGCTTCAACCTCGACCGCCGCCTGTACGACCTGATTCGCATGACACCGACCGTTCCGGGCGCCCTGGGAATCTTCCGCCGCAGCGCCCTGGCGGTCATCGATGGGGTAAGTTCCGCGACGGTGGCCGAGGACACCGACCTCACCCTGGCACTCCAGGCCGCGGGTTTTCGCGTAGTGTACGAACCCGAGGCGATCGCCTACACCGAGGCACCGAGAACGGTCCGGCAACTGGCCAATCAAAGGTTTCGGTGGACCTACGGGACATTGCAGGCCCTCTGGAAGCATCGCAGGTTGCTCACGGCCGCCGGCGGCCCCAGGGTACGCGCCTGGACGATGTATGCCTACATGATCCTGTTCCAGGCCCTGATACCCGCCTGGGGGCTCCTGACCAACTTCTTCACCGTGTATCTGTGGTTCTCCGACACATGGACGGCAGCCGTCAGCCTCGCCGTCACGATCGCGGTCCAGTGCGTGCTGGCCGGGGTAGCCCTGTGGCTCGACGGAGAGGGATTCCTCGCGCTGCTGGCGGTGCCGCTCCTCCCGTTCTTCTACTCCCCGTTCCTGTCGACGGTGGTGATTCACTCGATCGTCGTGGCGGCGATGGGACTTCCGGTCCGGTGGCAGCCCCAGTTACGACACGGTGTCGGAAGCGATGTCCTGGCGCGGTGGCGGGTAGCGCCCTCGACGTCCATGGCCGGGTCGGTACCAGACACCTCGTGACGCGGCTGCGTCCGCCTCCGTCGAGGGCGCCGCGCGGATGCCTTGACGCGACGCGTCACAGCGACTGACGCGTCACAGCGGACTGACGCGTCACAGCGACCCGGGAATACGTGAAGAACTCGGCCCGGGCAAGGGCAGGCTCATCGCCTATCTCCTGGCGCTCCGGGACCGACCGGCCTCGCTCGGTCGGGCTCGCACAGCTCCTGGTGGGCTCGGGACAGCGCGGCTGCCCACACGGACTTCACGCTGCGCCCGAGCTCGGCGGCGACCCGCACGCAGTCCCGGTGCTCGGGCTTGATGTTCACCACCTCGCCGTCGATCATGCCGAGCTTCACGGCGAGCCGGTGACCGTCCACCTCGACCGTGCGGAGCTCTCGATCGAGCACCCAACGACACTCCATCCGCTGCGACCGCACGCCGAGCGCGGTGGTGTGCCGCAGGATCGCCTGGGCCACCGCCCGCTCGTGCTCGATGGGCACGAGCGCGGACAGCGTGAGGCCGGGCCGGGCGTGCTTCATCACCACGGACGTCGTCCACGCGTCGACCGCCCCGGCGGACAGGCAGGCCTCGATGACCTCCGGCACGAACTCGGGCAGCAGGTCATCGAGGTTGGTCTCCAGAACGAGCGGTCCCGGATGCCTCGGAAGGGCGCCGTCCGGTTGCCCGATCAGGGAACGCACGATGTTCGGCACGTGCTCCGGGTCCTGGCTGCCGGCACCGTAGCCACACGCTGTCAACGTCATCGGCGGGAGCGGACCGAACGAGGATGCCAGCGACACGACCAGAGCGGCTCCGGTCGGCGTCACGGTCTCGCCGTCGGCGGCCGTGCCGTAGACGGCCGCGCCCCGCAGCAGGTCGACGGTCGCCGGCGCGGGCAGCGGCAGCGGTCCGTGAGCGCCCTGCGCCAGGCCACGCCCGAGCGGAAGCGGCGAGCACACCACGTCGTCGACGCCGAGTTCCTCGAGCGCCAGCGCCACCCCGCAGATGTCGGCGATCGCGTCCAGGGCGCCCACCTCGTGGAAGCGGACGTCGTCCGGTGGAACGCCGTGCACCCGCCCCTCGGCCTCGGCGAGGAGCGCGAACGCCGCCTGGGCGCGGCGGCGTGCTCGCTCCGGCATCGAGCCGGCGTCGATCAACCTCCGCACGTCGCGCCAGGTACGATGAACGTGGTCTTCACGCGCGGTGACCGTGAGCGCGAGCGCGCCGATGCCTCGACGTTCGACGCGCTCGACCCGAAGGTCGACACCCTGCACCGGCAGTCGCGAGCGGATCGCCACCAGGGACGCCCCCGCGTCCATCAGCGACGCCAGCAGCATGTCGCCGGCCGCTCCGCCGACGCAGTCCAGGTACAGGGAACTCATCTGGCCGCCCACCTGGTTCGAGGTGTCCCGAGCGTCACCGCCGGATTGCCACAACAGTAGGGCGTTCCTCGTCTCGTCCTCGCCGTTCTCACGCATCCGGCGAACCGGGACGGGCCGAGATCTTCCACGCCGTCTCGCCGACGGTGCCCGGCGAGACGGCGTGGGAAGGGCGGGTGCTGGCGCGACATCGAACACGGCGCGCCGCCCGGTACAGCGTGCGTGCGTTCCGGGGCGTCTTGTGCTCCGGGCCAGGCGCCGGGCGTCTTCACCCGGCTAACATATCGGGTGTCAGCAGGATTCGCCGTCGGGTATCTCGCGAAAGACTGGCCGCGGGCACCATCGACAGTAGCGACCACGGGCGCGATATCAAGGAGCAGGGCCCTGGGTCGTTGGTGACGGTTCGGCAGAATCTGATGACAATCGCGGTATGACCGCCGCGGAATCAGGGAAATGATGACCCCGATGCAAGGGAGAGGAATACCATGATCGAGCAGAACACGCCCGTCGATGCCGTGGTCGTGCTGAGTGATGACGAGATCGAGATCGCCGGTATCGTCGGCGGGACGAGTCCCCAAGAGCAGCCGTTCCTCTGCTGCCACTGGTAAATGCCCCTCACAGTCTCGGCGATGTCGCGGCGGCGCGTCCGTCGTGAGGACTGGGCGAGACGGGAGGTACGGGACGAGCACGACTTCTGACGATCTTCGCGGCAGCTCCTGCCGGAAGATCGTCTCCGGAGTCGCACTCGTCCTGTCCGTTCTGCCGTCGGCCCCGTTGCCGACCACCGCACACCGCCCCACCGCCGCCCGCACACAGGAGAACTACCTGGGCAACCCGGTGAATCGGTGGACCTGCCGGCAGCGCCGTCCTGCGTTGACCGTTCCCGGGTCGGCCCCGGCGGCACGGGAAGGTGCCGTCGGGGCCGGGCGGACGCCGGGATCAGGCGACGTCGAACCGGTCGAGGTTCATCACCTTGTCCCAGGCCGCGACGAAGTCGCGGACGAACTTCTCCTGCGCGTCGTCGCTGGCGTAGACCTCCACCAGCGCCCGCAACTGGGAGTTCGAGCCGAAGACGAGGTCAGCTCGGGTCGCCGTCCAGACCAGTTCGCCGGTACCGGCGTCGCGGCCCTCGAACGTCTCGGCGTCCTCGGACACCGGCTGCCACCTGGTGCCGGCGTCGAGGAGGTTCACGAAGAAGTCGTTGGTCAGCACCCCCGGACGCCGCGTCAGGACGCCGTGCGGGGAGCGCTGGGCATTCGCGTCCAGCACACGCAGGCCGCCCACCAGCACGGTCAGCTCGGGAGCGGTCAGGGTCAGCAGCTCGGCCCGGTCGACGAGCAACTGCTCCGTGGGCCGGGAGTTCCCCTTGCCGAGGTAGTTGCGGAACCCGTCCGCCGTCGGCTCCAGCACGCCGAACGACTCCACGTCGGTCTGCTCCTGCGAGGCGTCCGTCCGCCCGGGGGTGAAGGGGACGACGACGTCGAACCCGGCGTCCTTCGCCGCCCGCTCGACGGCCGCGCACCCGCCGAGCACGATCAGGTCCGCGAGCGAGACCTGCTTGGCGCCACCGGCCTGCGCCGCGTTGAAGTTCTGCCGGATGCCGTCGAGCACGCCCAGGACCTTCGACAGCTGCGCGGGATCGTTGACCTCCCACTGGTTCTGGGGGGCGAGGCGCAGGCGCGCCCCGTTGGCACCGCCACGCTTGTCGGTGCCGCGGAAGGTCGACGCCGAGGCCCAGGCGGTCGCGACCAACTCGGAGCCGGACAGCCCCGAGGCCAGGACCGTCTCCTTCAACGTCGCGACGTCCGCGGGGCCGATCAGCTCGTGCGTCACCGGCGGGACCGGGTCCTGCCACAGCTGCGGCTCCGCCGGCACCAGCGAGCCGACGTACCGGGAGATCGGACCCATGTCCCGGTGGGTGAGCTTGAACCACGCCTTGGCGAAGGCGTCCGCGAACTCCTGCGGGTTCGCCGCGAACCGGCGGGAGATCTGCTCGTAGACCGGGTCGAACCGGAGCGAGAGGTCCGTCGTCAGCATCACGGGGGTGTGCCGGGTCGACGGGTCATGGGCGTCCGGCACGGTGCCTGCCGCGGCCGGGTCGGTGGGAATCCACTGCTTCGCCCCCGCCGGGCTGGTGGACAGCTCCCAGTCGTACCGGAAGAGGGTCTCGAAGAAGCTGTTGTCCCAGCTGACCGGAGTGGGTGTCCACGCGCCCTCCAGGCCGCTGGTGATGGTGTCACCGCCCCCGCCGGTGCCGAACGCGCTCTTCCAGCCCAGGCCCATCTCCTGCAGGGGGGCGGCCTCGGGCTCGGGGCCGACGTTGTCGGCCGGACCGGCGCCGTGCGTCTTGCCGAACGTGTGGCCGCCGGCGATGAGCGCGACCGTCTCCTCGTCGTTCATCGCCATCCGGCGGAACGTCTCCCGGATGTCCCGGGCAGCCGCCAGCGGGTCCGGGTTACCGTTCGGACCCTCGGGATTCACGTAGATGAGACCCATCTGGACGGCGCCGAGCGGGTTCGCGAGCTCACGGTCGCCGCTGTAGCGCTCGTCCCCGAGCCAGGTGCCCTCGGTCCCCCAGTTGATCTCCTCCGGGGCCCAGACGTCCACGCGCCCACCGCCGAAGCCGAACGTCCGGAACCCCATCGACTCCAGGGCGACGTTTCCGGCGAGGACCATCAGGTCGGCCCACGAGATCTTCTTGCCGTACTTCTTCTTCACCGGCCAGAGCAACCGGCGAGCCTTGTCCAGGTTCGCGTTGTCCGGCCAGCTGTTGAGCGGCGCGAACCGCTGCTCACCCGACCCGGCGCCACCGCGACCGTCACTGATCCGGTACGTGCCCGCGCTGTGCCACGCCATCCGGATGAACAGCGGCCCGTAGTGGCCGTAGTCGGCCGGCCACCAGTCCTGGGACGTCGTCATCACGGCCTCGATGTCCGCCGTGACGGCGGCGAGGTCGAGCGTCGCGAACTCCTTGGCGTAGTCGAAGTCCGCTCCCATCGGGTTGCCCGCGGGCGGGTCCCGGTGGAGAACGCTCAGGTCCAGCTGGTTCGGCCACCAGTCGCGGTTCGACCGGCCGCCGTGCGAGGCACGAGCCACCGGGCACCCCCCCTGGCTGCCCAGCTGGTCCTGTTCTTCGGTTACTGGGGTGGTATCGGGCACGAACGTCCTCCTGATGACAGGCGAAGGGATAATCGGGAAAGGAATCACGAACCAGGTCCCGCCGAGCAGGACGGGCACAGGCCCCAGTAGACGACCTCGGCCTCGTCGATGACGTAGCCGTGGTCGTCGGGGGCGCGCAGGCACGGCGTGCCGCCGACGGCGCAGTCCACGTCCTCGATGTCGCCGCATGACCGGCACACGAGGTGGTGATGGTTGTCGGCCACCCGCGACTCGTAGCGGGCCGGCGAGCCGGCCGGCTCGATCCGCCGGACCAGGCCCGCGGCGGTCAGGACGCGCAACACGTCGTAGACCGCCTGGGTGGACACCTCCGGGAGATCCAGACGAACGGTTCGAAGGATCGTGTCGGTGTCCGCATGAGCGTGCTCGCGCACCGCCCCCAGCACCGCGACCCTGGGCCGGGTCACCCGCAGGGCAGCCTGCCGCAGCAGGGCCTCGGCGTCGAAGGTCGGCAGCACAGTGCAGAGTCTGGACCACTTTTCTGGAACGAGTCAAGAAAACTCGGAGATTGCGGATCACAGCGGGTGGGAACCCCCGCTGCCACACCCGACCGCCGGTCCGGCGGCCTGGATCCTCGACCTCGCTCCCGCGGAACCGCTCGACCCGCGGAACCGCTCGACCCGCGGAACCGCTCGGCCTCGGCCCGGCTCAGCTCAACAAAGTGCGGCCGTACCAGTCCTGGGCGTCCCGGACGCCGGGCAGCACCAGGAAGTACCCACCCCCGATCGGGCTGATGTAGTCGACCAGCGGCTCGCCGATGAGGCGGGTCTGGGTGGCCTCGAACTGCCGTGCGAGGTCCTGCTGGTAGGAGACGAAGATCAGGCCCATCTCGAGGTTACCGTTGACGTCGGTACCCCGGTCGTAGTTGTAGCCGCGGCGGAGCATCCGACCGGCGTCCGTGGCCGCGGTGCGCGGGTTGGCGAGCCGGATGTGGGCGGTCAGCGGGACGACGACGCCCTGCGGGTCCGCGGCGTACTCGGGGACGTCCTGCTCCCGGGTGCCGCTCAACGGTGCCCCGGTCACCTTCGTGCGCCCGAACATCCGCTCCTGCTCCTGCAACGAGACCCGGTCCCAGAACTCCACCAGCATCCGGATGATCCTGATCACCTGGT
>DATDMG010000558.1:0-14860 GCA_036518955.1 Kineosporiaceae bacterium
CTCTGGCCGGCCCGCCATGGGTGGATAACTCTCCTTAGGAATCCGCTGAGCGGCGATCCCGCCGATGGCCCGCCCATCCCGCTCGGACCCAGCCTGACCGACCGCCGAAAGGTCGGTCGGCAGTTCCAGCTGACCGTTCGGTCGGCAACCGCTGACAGCCGCCGGCCAGCCGTGCGGCAGTCCGCCGAACGCAAGGAGACACAGGGCGATGGCGTGCACCACTGTCCCGATCGACCACGGCACCCGACCCGGCATGGCAGCTGCCACCGATGCCGATGGAACGCAGCCCGCCGCGCTCCATCGGGTGCGGACGATGCTTCGGTACGGCTCGAGGGCGGTGCTCGAGAGCGGCCGGATCGTGGCGTGGACGGCGGTGTACGGCACCCGGGCCGGCACGGTCGCCCTGGGCCGGCGCAGCCAGGAGGAGAAGGACGTCGCACTGTCCGGCATCGCCCGTTCCTACCTGCTGCGGATGGGCCCGCTGTACATGAAGGCGGGCCAGGTCCTCGCCACCCAGTCCGGCCTCCTGCCGAAGCGGGCGACCGACGAGTTCCGCGGCTTCTTCTCGGACCTGCCCCCGATGAGCCGCCGCGACCTGGCGCGGACCCTGGACCGCGCCTACCAGCGTCCGGTCGAGGAGGTCTTCGAGACGTTCGACTGGAGGCCGGTGGCGGTCGGGTCGGTCGCCGAGGTGCACCTGGCGACCCTGCCCGGAGGCCGGCGGGTCGCCGTCAAGGTCGTCAAGCGTGGGGTGCGGGAGCGGCTGTGGGCCAGCGGCCGGGTTCTCGCCGCGCTCATCCGGCTGGGTGACCTGGTGCCCGCGGTCCGCCGGCTGGACGGCTCGGCGATGTTCGGAGAGATCCGGCCCCTGCTGGTCGACCAGTGCGACATGCTCCGCGAGGCGCGCACGCAGCTGCGGTGCCGGGACAACTTCGCCCGCCACCCCTACGTCCGGATCCCCTCCCCGGTCCTGGAGCGGTGCTCCCGCGACGTCCTGGTCATGGACTACATGGACGGCGTGCCCGGGCAGTTCCCCGAGGGCGTGTCGTTCCCCCGGGGCCGGTTGGCGCAGCGGTTGATGGACACCTTCTACAGCGCTGTCTTCTTCCACGGCTTCTACCATGTGGACCCGCATCCGGGGAACCTGCTGTTCACTCAGGACGGTGGCCTGGTCCTGCTGGACTTCGGATTGTTCGGAAGCCTCACCGAGGACGAGAAATGGGACCTGGCCGCCTTCTACTACGCCTGCATCCGCAAGGAGTGGGACGTCGCGGTCGACCGGCTGACCAAGGCGTTCGTCGTCCAGGCCGGGCGGATCGACGACGACCCGGACACCTACCGCCGCCAGATGGCGGCCGTCCTGAGGCGCCACTTCGAGGAGGTCGCCGATCACTGGTCCACCTTCGCCTTCTTCGACGACGCCACCCGGCTGCTCCGCCGCTACCGGGCGCGGGTCACCACGAGCTTCTCGCTGCTGGCGATCGGCCTGCTCACCGGTGAGGGTTTCGTCAGCCAGACCGACCCGGACATCGACGTCTGGGCGAACGCACGCCGGTTCACCGACCGGTTCTCGCCGTACATGTCCGCCGAGGTCCAGGAGCGGTTCGACCGGGTGATCGTGCCCGCGATCCCGGAGTCGTTCGCGCTGCGCAGGCGCGCCGCCGAGTTCCTGGTCGCCCCGACGCACCTGGACCGGTTCGTGCTGCCCAGCGCCTACCCGCTGGTCGTGGACTCGGCCGAGGGCTGCCGGATCACCGACGTCGACGGGCGCACCTACATCGACCTGTCCTGCGGCTACGGGCCGCACATCCTCGGCTATGGCCATCCGGCGGTCGCCCGAGCCATCGCGGACGCCGCGATGCGCGGCGGCGTCAACGCCCTCGGGAACCGCGACGAGCTGGCACTCGGCGAGCAGATCGCCCAGGCCTTCCCGGAGGGTTCCAAGGTGATCCTGGCCAACTCCGGCACCGAGGCCGTCGTGATGGCGTTGCGACTGGCCCGCGCGCACACCCGTCGGGACCGGGTCGCGAAGTTCGAGGGCCACTACCACGGCTTCACCGACCAGGGCATGGTCAGCGGCTGGTTCCGGCACCGGGGCGACAAGGCGCGGCCGGAACCGATCCAGGGTTCGGCCGGGAGCCAGCACGCGGTGGTGGAGAACACCTTGGTGCTGCAGCTCGGGGAGCCGGCCTCGCTGGAGCGGATCGCCGAGCACGCCGACGAACTCGCAGCCGTCATCCTCGAGCCGATGCCCGCCGCGATGGCGGCGTTCGACCGCCCCTTCCTGACGGCGCTGCGCGAGCTGTGCACCCGCAAGGGCATCGTGCTCGTCTTCGACGAGGTGGTCACCGGCTTCCGGGTGCACTACGGCGGGGTCCAGCACCTGGCCGGGGTGTACCCGGACCTGACCACCCTCGGCAAGGTGATCGGCGGTGGTCTGCCCTGCGGTGCGGTCGTCGGGCGCGGGGAGGTCATCGACGCCGCGCGGACCACCCGCGATCCCTTCCTGGACATCGAGACGAAGGGCTTCGTCGGTGGCACCCTCAGCGGCAACTCGATCACTGCGGCTGCCGGGCTCGCCGCCCTGCAGGAGCTGGAGCGCGACCCGGGCGTCTACGAGCGGCTGCGGGCCAGGAGCGCCTTCCTGCGCAAGGGGTTGCTCGCCGAGGCCGACCACCTCGGCGTGCCCTGCGACGTCAAGGGCGAGCACTCGATCTTCTCGATCACCTTCGACTACGCCAGCCCCAGGTTCGTCCGGGACCGGCTGTCCGGCTCGAACATGAAGGCGAACCTGGCGCTCTCGTACTACTTCCGCCAGCACGGGGTGTACGTCCCGGAGCTGCACACGCTGATGCTCGGCGACGCCCACGCCGAGGACGACCTGGCGGAGGTCGTGGCGGCCTTCGGCGCCGTCCTCACCGAGATGGTCGACGACGGCCTGTTCGCCCACTGAGCGTCGTCGCCCCGGCGGACGACGCGCTGTCGCCTTCTCCCGCACCGAAAGGACCGTAGATGCGTTTCCTGTCCATCACTCACGAGCTGCCCTCGCGGGTGGTCACCAACGACGAGGTGGTGGCCGGCGTGCGCGCGGCCAGTGCCGCACACCTGACGCCGGATGAGCTGCACACGCTCGACCAGCTGCTCGGTCAACTCTTCGCCTCGACCGGAACCACGGTGCGCTTCCACCGGGCCGAGGGAGAGCGGGCGCTCGACGTGGCCCTGCGCGCCGCACGACGGGCGATCGCCGAGTCCGGGCTGGATCCGCTCGACATCGACCTGCTGATCTACGTGGGCATCGGCCGGGGCGTGCTGGAACCCGCCAGCGGCACGGTCTTCCAGGACCTGCTCGGTCTGCGGCACGCCACCACCTTCGACGTCCTGGACGCCTGCGCCAGCTGGATGCGCGCGCTGCACCTGGCCAAGCTCTACCTGGACGCCGGCGTGCACCGCAACGTGATGATCGTCAATGCCGAATTCGAGGGCCGTGAGGCACACCGGCTGGAGCTGCGTTCGCTGGCGGAGTTCGAGCACTGGCACCCGTCGGTGACGATCGGCGAAGGATCCACCGCGACGATCCTCACGCGCGAGCAGGAACCGGACGACCTGATGATCGACTTTCGGACCTGGGGCGAGGCGCGCGGCCTGTGCTTCATCCCGCTGCCCAATGTCGAGGAGTACTTCGGCCAGCCGATCGCCGCCAAGCACCGGATCGAGCCCCTGCAGTTCGTGTCGTTCGGGCTTCGGCTGATGCAGTACGGCGCGGACCGGTTGATCGACCACTACCGTTCTCGTCCCGAGTTCAAGGACAGCGACCCACAGATCGTCTTCGGGCACGCCGCCAGCGACGGGATGACCCGGTACATCGCGCAGGAGGTGGGTGCGGACCTGTCCCGGATCCGGATGCATCACAAGGACTTCGCCAACTGCGTTTCCGCGTCGATCCCGCTGGCCATGTCGCACGCGCTGGCGCAGGGAGCCCTCACCGAGGGGATGCGGGTGCTGCTCATGATGGCCTCGGCCGGCGTGACCACCGGCCTGGCCGCGTTCACCTTCCACGGCCCGGCCACCGCTGCGGGGGTCGCGGCATGACCCGCGACGATGTCTTCCGCGATCTCGCGGGCCTGCTCGAGCGGGTCGACGCGAACGTGGACACCGCGCGCCTGGCGCTCGACGACCGGCCGTTCTCCACCTTCGGGATCAACTCGATGAGCCTGGTCCGCCTCGTCGGCGAGGTGGAGCGCACGTTCAGCATCGAGCTCGAGGACTCCGACGTCCTGCTGGCGTACTCCTTCGAACGCCTCGTCGCGCTCATCCTCGACCGGCTCCGCGCCGGCTCCGGCGACCAGGCCGGCAGCCCGACGCGGGTGAACGTCCTCGACGTCCTGCAGCGCAACGCCGTCCGGGCCGGCGAGCGCGCCGAGGTCCGCCGACGGCTGGCGCGGCAGGACGACGTGGCCCTGTCGCTGGACCGCCTGCTGCGGGCCGCCGCCCACGTCGGCCAGGGCATCCCCGAGCCGCTGGACAGCCGCCCGCAGGTCGTCCTGGTCGCCGCGACGGACCCGCTGACCGCCCTGACCGGATTCCTCGCCGCGCTGAGCGTCGAAGCGCTGCCGCTGATGCTCGCCCACCCCAAGGCGCTCGGCGGAATGGACGCTTACCTGGCCCGGATCACCTGGCTGGCCCGGCACTTCGGCAACCGGCCGGTGGTGGCGATGGAGCCCGGCCTGCTGCCCGACCGGGCCGCGCTCGACGGCCTACCGATCGTCGAGCTGCCGGCGGACGTCACGGCGGTGCAGGCCCACGCCCTGCCGGAGCCGTCGTCCCGCCACAACGGTGGTGACGACGTCGCGTTCCTGCAGCTGACCAGTGCCAGCACGGGAGATGCCAAGCTGGTGGCGGTCACGCACGCCAACGTCTGCGCCAACCTGGACGCGATGACCGCGGGGCTGGAACTGTCGCTCGGGCAGGACCTCGCCTGCTCGTGGATGCCGCTGCACCACGACATGGGTCTGATCGGGGCGACGCTGTTCCCGATGTACAACGGCGTCTCTACGATCATGATGCGGCCCAACGACTTCATCAAGAACCCGGCCTTCTGGATCCGGACCATGGCCGAGTTCCGGGCGACCTTCACCGGCGCCCCGAACTTCGCGATCGACTACGCCGCGAACGCGGTCACGGATGCCGACCTGGAAGGTGTGGACCTGTCCAGCATGCGCCGCTTCGGCCTCGCGGCCGAACCGATCCACCGCACGACCGTCCAGCGCTGGCTGGACCGGTTCGGTCCGTACGGGTTCCGGGCCGACGCCTTCGTACCGGGCCTGGGGATGGCGGAGTCGACGCTCTCCACCACGTTCCGGGTCGGGCGCCCGCCGCGGTATCTCTTCGTCGAGACCGACGGCGCGGTGGTCGGGCAGCCGGTGCGCGTGCTCGGCCGCGGTGAGTGCACCCACCCGGCCCGGCCGGTGCCCGAGCTGCCGGACGGAGCCCGCGCGGTGGCGGTGCTGTCCCTCGGGTCGGCGTTGGAGGGCATCACGGTCGACCTGCGCGATGCGGAGGGCGCCCTGGTGGAGGGCGAGCACCGGGTCGGTGAGATCTGCGTGCGCGGTGCCAGCGTCGCCGGCTACTACGACGCGGACGCCGGGACGGCGCGACCGGTCCCCGACGGCGTGCTGCGCTCGGGAGACCTGGGGTTCGTCGACTCGGGCGAGCTGTTCGTGCTGGAGCGGATCAAGAACGTGATCATCCGCAACGGCGTCAACTACCTGGCCTCGCTGCTGGAGCAGCAGGTCGCCGACGTGCTCGGGGTGCTCGCCCACGGCGTCGCGATCCTCGAGGAGGACATTCACGACCCGGCCAGTCCCGTCCACGTGGTGGTCGAGCTCGCTGACGGGCTCCCCGCGCTCTCGGTGGAGCAGCGGGCCGCGCTGCGCCAACTGGACCTGGCGGTGGACGTCGTCACGTTCGCCCGCGGCCTCGCCCTGCCCCGCACGACCAGCGGCAAGAAGCGTTACCACGTCTGCCGGCAGCTGCTGGTGTCCGCGGACCTGGACACCGTGGAACGTTTCGACCTGCGCTAGCCCCGGACCGCCCGCCACCCCCTCACCCCACGGGACCCCTTGATGTCCTCCATCCTCTTCCGCCTGGCTCGCCTCGCCACCCGCCGCCCGCGGCAGGTGCTGACCGCGTGGCTCGTCGCGCTGGCCGTGGTGGGCGCGGCCGCGGCCGTGTTCCAGCAGGGCACCGACGACACCATTCACATCCCGGGCGCGCAGTCCACCGAGTCCCTGGAGCACCTGCGGCAGGTCTTCCCCGAACTGGCCGGGTCCGGGGTCGTGGTCGTGGTCGAACGGACCGCTCCCGGGTCGGTGGACACCCCGGCGGTCCGGTCGGCCGTGAAGGCCGGCGTGGCGGACCTGCGCACGCTCGCGCACGTGGTCTACAGCGCGGACCCGTTCGACCCGAGGACCAAGAACCAGGTCTCCCCCGACGGCCAGCTGGCTGTGATCGTGGCGTTCCTGGACGTGGACCAGCTCCACGTGACCCCGCCGATCGTCGCCTCGCTCCACGCCGTCAGTCAGCGGCTGCAGGCTCGCGTGGGCACCACCGCCCGGGTGCACCTCGGTGGCGACGCGCTCAGCACGATCCTCCCCAAGACGTCACCCACCGAGGGGCTGGGGCTGGTCGCCGCGTTGCTGATCCTGACGGTCGCCCTCGGCTCACTGGCCGCGGCCGGGTTGCCGATGCTCATGGCCCTGCTCGGTGCCGCCACGACGACCGCGGGGATCTACCTGGCGACCGGCTTCACCCAGATCGCGTCAGGGGCGCCGGTGCTCGCCCTGATGATCGGTCTGGCCGTCGGCATCGACTACGCGCTGTTCGTGCTCGCCCGGCACCGTGACCAGCTGCGCGAGGGGACCCTGGACGTCGCGGAGTCCGTCGCGCGCGCCACCGCCACCGCCGGGTCGGCCGTCCTCGTCGCCGGGATCACGGTCCTGATCGCCCTGGTCGGCATGTTCGTCGCCGGCATCCCGTTCCTCACCACCACCGGCCTGGCCGCGGCGTTCGGGGTCGCGGTCGCCGTCGCGATCTCGCTCACCGCCCTGCCGGCGGTGATGACGCTCGCCGGTGACCGGCTGCGCCCCCGCGGCCGGCAGGCCGCGCACGTCGACGTCCGGGTGGTTCCCTCGCTGGCCCGGCGCTGGATGGGGATGGTCACGGCGCACCCCCTGCCGGCGGTACTGCTGGTGGGGGGTGGACTCGCGCTGTGCGCCGTCCCGGCGGTGGACCTGCGGCTCAGCCTGCCGGACGCCCGCTCGCTGGAGCAGGGGGCGCCGGTGAGGGTCACCTACGAGCTGCTCACGACGCATTTCGGGCCCGGGTACAACGCGCCGCTGCTGCTGATGATCGATGTCCTGCCGTCGACGGACCCGGTCGGGGTGACGCAGCGGATCGCGCGTGAGGTGGCCGGACTGCCGGGGGTGGCCGCCGTCCCGGTGGCGACGCCGAACCGGACCGGTGACACCGCCATCGTCGAGGTCCTGCCGACCACGGCCGCCGACGCACCGGC
This sequence comes from Kineosporiaceae bacterium, assembly GCA_036518955.1. Taxonomy (GTDB): domain Bacteria; phylum Actinomycetota; class Actinomycetes; order Actinomycetales; family Kineosporiaceae; genus DATDMG01. The sequence goes on from DATDMG010000558.1 coordinate 7,571, forward strand.
CACCGGGCGCGTCGTCGAGCAGCTGCACGCGCTGGCCCCGCAGATCCGGGAGCGCTACGGGCTCACCGCGACCGTCACCGGGCTCTCCGCGGTCTCGATCGACGTGTCCGGGCGGCTGGCGGCCGCGCTGCTGCCCTTCGCCCTGTTCGTGGTCGGGCTGTCCGTCCTGCTGCTGGCGACCGTGTTCCGGTCGGCGGCGGTCCCGCTGTCGGCGGCGCTGGGGTACCTGCTGTCCGTGGGGGCGGCCTTCGGCATCACCACGCTGGTCTGGGTGCACGGTCTGTTCGCCGGGACGCTGCGGGTGCAGCACGTCGGCAGCGTGATGGCCTTCGTGCCGATCGTGCTGATGGGGGTCCTGTTCGGGCTCGCGATGGACTACCAGATGTTCCTGGTCAGCCGGATGCGGGAACACTACCTGCGCGACGGCGACGCGCGCGCCGCCGTGGTCGAGGGCTTCGTGGCGTCCGCCCGGGTGGTGGTGGCCGCCGCGCTGGTCATGGTCGGGGTGTTCGTCTTCTTCGTCCCGGACGGCGGCGCCGACACCAAGCCGATCGCCTTCTCGCTCGCCGTCGGCGTGCTGCTGGACGCCTTCGCCGTCCGGATGACCCTGGTGCCGGCCGTCCTGACGCTCCTCGGCGAGCGCGCGTGGTGGTTGCCGGCCTGGGCGGACCGCCGGTTGCCGACGATCGATGCCGAAGGCGAGGCGCTGGTCCACGGCCTGCACGCGGGGGGCCTTGAGCTGCAGGCCGGCCGGACCACGGACGACGACCCGTCCGTGGTGGCGGCCCACGGCCTGACGGTGCGCGACGACACCGGTAGCCCGCTGCTCGACAACGTCACGTTCACGATCTCGTCGGGCGAGCTGGTGATCGTGGTGGGCCCGGCGGCGACCGCGCTCCTGCTCGCCGTCAGCGGCCGGGTGTCCGCGCTGGAGGGCGACCTGGCCGTCTGCGGACAGGTTCTGCCCGCGCGGCATCGCGCGGTCCGCCGGACCGTCGTCCTGGTGCCGCGTGGCGCGGCGGACCCGGTGAGCGGCACGGCGGCCGCCCTCGACGACCTCGCCCCGCTGCTCCTGCTGGACGGCGCGGACAGACTGACCCCGGAGCAGCGGGAGGCGGTCAGCGACCGGCTGCGCCGAGCCGACGGGACCACCGCCGTCCTGTTCGGCTGCTCCTCCCGGGAGGCGGCGCGCGCCTGGCGGACCAGCCTCCCGACGGCCCGCCTCCTCGACCTGCACGCGGGGACCCGCGTCCGCCCGCCCGGCCGTGACCTGGTCCGGTACCGCGAGACCGGGCACACGTTCGAGCCGTTCCCGAACATCACCCGTCTCGAGGAGGTCTCACGATGACATCACGTGTCGCCGAGGGCTCCGCCCGGGCCGGTCGTGGCCCGCTGCACACGCTCGGCCTGCTGGCCGTCCCCGTGCTCATCGCGGGCCTGCTGGTCTGGGCGGTCGGTGGGGACGGCGGCCAGCGGGGTGCAGCGGTGGCGGCGATCGTCAACGCCGACCAGCCGGTGACCATCCAGGGCCAGCTCGTGCCGCTCGGGCGTCAGCTCGCCGGGTTGCTGGTGGACGGCCCGGACGAGCAGTTCCGCTGGGTGCTCACCAACGCCGCCGACGCCCGGCGCGGCGTCGCTGCGGGCGACTACAAGGCCCTGGTCACCATCCCACCCAGTTTCTCGGAACGGGCGACGTCGGCCGCGGCGAGCAACAACCCCGCCGCGGCGGCGCAGGGCATCATCACGGTCACCACGGCTCGGGACTCCGCGGTGACGGACGCCGCCGTCGCCCGCCGGGTGGTGGAGGCGGCCACGAACGCCCTGAACACGCAGGTCGTGAGCACCTACCTGCAGAACGTGTACCTCGGCTTCAACACCCTGCACGACCAGCTCGGCAAGGCCGCGGACGGCGCTGCCCTGCTGGCCGGCGGCACCCGGCAGGCGAGCAACGGTGCCCGACGGCTGTCCGACGGAGCGATGCAGCTGGACGACGGAGCGATGCAGCTGGCGGACGGCGCCGGCCAGCTCGCCGCCGGGACCGGCAAGCTCTCGGCCGGCGCGAGGCAACTGGCCGACGGGCTCGCGGGCGCCCGGCGGCAGACGGCAGACCTGCCCGCCCAGGCGCAGCGGCTGGCCTCCGGGGCCCGCCAGGTGGCCGACGGCAACCAGCGGTTGGCCACGGCCGTCGTCCCCGTCGCGAACGGCGCGATCCGTCTCATGGACGCCTTCTCCACCCTTGGCGTCTCGGTGGACCAGCTCGGCCAGCTCGCCGGCAAGTGCCCCCGCCTGATCTACCGCGACTTCTGCTCCCGTCTGGACGGCGTCGCCACCTCGGTCAGCACCCAGTCGACACAGCTGACCCAGGGTCGGGGCGGCGTCCGCGGTCAGCTGGTGACCATCCGGGACGGCGTGCTGGCGCTGGCGGACGGCTCCCGGCAGGTCGCTGACGGCACCCAGCTGCTCGCGAACGCCGCGCCCCAACTGGTCGACGGGATCGCGAAGGCCGCGACCGGCGCCCGTCAACTGTCCGACGGCTCGGCCAAGGTCGACGCCGGAGCCCACCAGCTCGCCACCGGCGCGCGTCAGCTGACCAGCGGGTCCGGCCGCCTCGCGAACGGTGCCGGGCAGCTCTCCGACGGGGTGTCCACGATCAACGGAGGAGTGACGACGCTGGCCAACGGGCTGGCGGGCGCCCGCACCAAGATTCCGACCTTCACGGCGGCCGAGCGCACCCGCCTGGCCAACGCGGTCGCGTCGCCAGCGCGCGTGCAGGGCGCGTCCAACGCCACGGAGCGGATCACCGCCAGTTTGTTCCTCGTGCTGGCGCTCTGGCTGGGCGCGATGATGACGTTCCTGTCCCGGCGGCCCACGCCGCCGGCCCTGACGTCGTCCCGGTCGACCTGGGGATTGCTCGCCGTCGCGGGTCGCCCCGCGGTCACCCTCGCCGCGGCGACCGGCGTGCTGCTCGGTGCCGGCATGGCCGTCCACCTCGGGCTCGGAGTCGTGCGCACCCTCGGCCTGATCGCCGTCGCGGCTGTCTGCGCCGTCGTGTTCGCCGTGGTGAACCAGGCCCTGGCGGCCTTGCTGGGCACCACCGGACGCGCGATCGCGCTGCTCGCCGTGATGGTGACGACGATCGTCGGGATCACCTCGACCAGCCCGTCGGCCCTGGCCTCGCTGGCGCGGCTGCTGCCCACCCACGCCGCCGGCACCGCTTTCCGGGCGGTCGCGATCGGCGGTGGCGGGCTCGGCGGCGCCCTGCTCGGGCTCGCCTTCTGGGGCGGCGTCGGAGTCCTCGGGACGGCGTGGGCGATCGAGCGGCAGCGGACCATCTCGCCGCGGCTGCTCGGAGCGGCCGGCGACGGTATGCTGCGGCGCGCCGTCCCCGCCTATTCATGATGGGTTCCGGCGGCGCCGGCTCGGCCGGACCGGCGCGGGGAGGACGCGGGCCCAGCCCGCGTCCTCCTGCCTCACCCGGCCTCAGGGAACAGTGGATATCGCCACGATTACTCTTGACGGAGTGTCGGCTCCTGGGGGTCGTCGTCGTGCCGGCGGTCGGTCTCGTCGGTTACTTCTGATACCCCGCGCTGGGCCGGGAAGGCCTCTCCCGAGATGCCGTTCGAGGTACTCGCGCACCAGGCCGGCACCGTGCGCTTCGGCACCGACCCCCGCAGCTCCGCGCTCGACGTCAACCGCAGGGCCCACGACGGCCGACTTCGGTCACGATCCACCCTGACTCCACGGCCATGCAGGCGAGAATCCTTGCACCGGCAGCAGCCCAGAGGAAGATCCGGGAGCGGGGCACATCACGCCGACGCCAGTAGGCGATGGCGTACCAGATCGCCAGGGCGACCAGCAGCGTGGCGATGCCCACCATGGTGTCGAACGCCCGGTGCACGATGTTGACGTTCGGCGGACGGTTGTCGGCCGGGATGCTGCCGAGACCCGTGACGAAGGTGCCCGTGCTGCGGCCGGCCAGCCAGGAGTCGAGGCCGGGGATGCGCAGGCCTCCGTCACCGTGTTCGTTGCGCTCGGGTAGCGCCCGTAGAGGATCTCCGCCTGGTGCGACCCGGACGCCGTCACAACCTCCATGGCAGCGAACTTGGCCGGCTGGTCGGAGAAGATCGCCACCGTGATCGAGTCGCCGGCATGTTCATGAGACAGCTGAAATGGACGGCGCCGATGAGGTCGATAGTGAGATCAACACCGCACCGAAAGCCCGGGTGCGGGGGCACGCGAGGGCGTGCCCACAGCCCCTGATGTCCCTGCCCACATTCCGGCGTCCCCAGAAGGCGGCCATCCTCCAGCCCGGATGAATCCGTGTTTCGGCCGACGCCGCCGTGAGTCACGCCTGCGAGGACGTCGCACCCTCCTGGGTGGGACGACGGTGCCTCCGGTCACCCGCTCATCCCGGCGCGTGAGGAGTGACCACCTCGTCCGTCCGCCGAGTCATCCTCCGCGAGTGAGGCGACGCGGTGTCGACCGGAGGACCGTGGCACACCCTGAGGAGCCTGTGGCCGGCTGCCTGACGGACGGTGTGACGATTCCGGAAGGCAGGGAAGGCAGGGTCGACGGGGGTCGAGGGATCGACAGGGGGCCACCGATGATGGGCGCGAGGCCACAGCCACGTGGCGACATCGAGGGCCGAGGTATCCACGTCGTGATCGTGGCCGAGATGTTCGCCCGGCACGCCGACGTCGATGTCCGGACCACCGAGGTCGTCTCGCTCGACCCGCGGATCCCGTCGGCGTCGGTCGCCGACACAGGCACGATCGAGGGGGACGTGCTGGTGCTCGGCGTCGGGGCGCAGCCGAACTTCTACCACACTCCAGGTGCCGAGGAGTTCGCCCTACCGCTGTACCGTCTCGAGGACGCGGAACGCGTTCGCACCCGCTCGCTGGAGCTGTTCCGGGACGCGGCTGCCCGTCCTGACCAGGTCGACGAGGGCGCCCTGACGTTCGTGATCGTCGGGGCAGGCCCGACCGGTGTGGAGACCGCCGGCGCCGTCGCAGAACTCGTGCACGACGGGTCAGGTGTGCCCTTCTTCATCCGCACCGGAAAGCGCCTTCCGGCGACGCTCACGGAGTTCCGCCTGATCTTCAAGCGGCCGCCGCGACTCGGTCTGCGCCTGCCAGGCCTCCACGAGCCCGAACCGGGCGTGATCAGAATGGCCCCCTCCACCGGCATCCGGTTCCGCCTGCAGGCCCACCGCTCGGACGCGCCGGGTCCGGAGCCGATCACGCTGGACATGGAGTTCACCGAGGAAGGCGGCGAGGGGCCGACGCCCTACGAGGTGCTGCTGCACGCCCGCCGCCGGTCCCACCCCTACGCACCGGGCGCGTGGGGACCCGCCGCTGCAGATGAACTCGTCGCCGGACACGGTGGCTGGCGCGAGCCATGGCTGTCGTCATGACGATCGTCCGAGCCAGCGACGAAGGCAACGGCCCCGTCCCGGTCCCCCGATCCGACTGCGAAGGACTGTCATGACCAAGACGAACAGGACGACCGGCACGGGTGACCGGGCAGCGGTCGCGGCGGCAACGGCGGCCGTCCTGCCGTTGGCGCTCGCCCAGTTCATCTGCAGCTACGCCGCCTCGAACATGAACGTGGCGATCAGCTCGATCGCCGAGGACATCGGCACGACGGTGACCGGGATCCAGGCGACCATCACTCTGTTCACCCTCACGATGGCAGCGCTCATGATTCCCGGCAGCAAGCTGACCGACATCCGGGGTCGAAAGGTCTGCTTCGTCGCGGGCCTCACCGTCTACGGTGTCGGCGCACTGCTCGCCGCGCTCGCCCCGGGCCTTGGCCTGCTCGTCCTCGGCTACTCGTTCCTGGAAGGCCTCGGGTCGGCCCTGCTGATCCCACCGATCTACATCCTGGTCACTGTGCTGTTCGACGACATCAAGGTACGGGCCCGGTATTTCGGCATCGTCAGCGGCGCCGGCGGGATCGGCGCCGCCGCCGGTCCCCTGATCGGCGGCCTGGTCACCAGCTACATCAGCTGGCGCGCATCCTTCCTGCTGCAGGTCGTGGTCGTAGCAGTGATCGCCCTCCTCGCCCGACGCATCGTCGACCCACCCCTGCCCGAGCCCCGACCCCGGTTCGACCTGCTCGGTGCGATCCTCTCCGCTGCCGGTCTGTTCTTCGTGGTCTTCGGCATCCTGCAGACCAGCATCTACGGGTGGGGCACCGCGAAGAAGGACTTCATGATCGGCAACACCGTCGTGATCGCCCAGGGCGGCATCTCCCCGGTATGGCTGTACGTCGCCATCGGCGCCCTCGTCCTTCTGGCCTTCTTCCTGCATATCCGATCCAAGGAGAGGCACGGCGAGACCCCCCTGGTCTCCGCACGGCTGTTCCGCAACCGCACCTCCAACCTCGGGCTGGTGACCCAGAACCTCCAGTGGCTGGTCCTGCAGGGCGCCTTCTTCGTGATCTCGGTGTTCCTGCAACAAGTCCGCGGCTACTCCGCCATCCAGACCGGCGTCATCCTCCTACCGGCAACCATCGGCGTCCTCCTCTCCTCCGCGGCCGCCCAACGGATGGCGAGCCGCCACAGCCAACGCCGCCTGATCCGCGCCGGCTTCGGGGCAACCCTCTTCGGCTTCGGCCTCCTACTCGCCTTGGTCCCCTTGGCTGCCACACGCGTCTGGACCTTTGTCCCCGGCCTGTTCGCCATGGGTATCGGCATCGGCATCATGCTCACCGCATCAGTGAACCTGGTCCAATCGGCCTGGCCTGACCAGGTCCAAGGCGACATCTCCGGCATCTCCCGCAGCGTCTCCAACCTCGGCTCCTCACTCGGCGTGGCCATCGCCGGCTCCTTGATCGCCGCAGCCACAACCTCCTTCACCTCCCCCTACCGGTTCGGCATCCTGGTCCTCACCGCGTTCACGCTGATCGGCTACGTCACCGCACTCCTCATCCCCCGCCAGCCATCATCACCCCAGCCATCACCCCAGCCAGAAGTAGCCGCCGAGGCGGGTGACCGAGAAGCGCCGTCCACCTGAGTACCCAGTGATCCGAGGTACCGGCCGGAAGAGGTCACGGGGGTCCGATCGTCAGGTCCGATAATCACGACAATTCAGGCCGGCATGGCGCACGACGTGCCGTGGACCCGGTGACAGATACGGCAGTTAGAGCAACCGCACCCGATCCGGCATGTCCCGTTCTGGCAGCCTGAACGCTGACAGGACTTCTGCGACACGACAACACCAGCGGGGGCAGGTGCAGCAGGCGCTCTTCCCGGGCCTCGCCTCATTCGGTCTGGACGATGTCGACCCA
>DATDMG010000559.1:0-16936 GCA_036518955.1 Kineosporiaceae bacterium
GCCCTCGTCACCCGGGGGAGGTCTCGTACGTCCGGTGCCAGCGATGCGAGCGCCCGGTGTGCCCGGCATGCCAACGACCTGCTGCCGTCGGTGTCCAGTGCGTCGACTGCGTGCGGGCCGACGCCCGCTCGGGCCGGGTGACGCGGACGGTCTTCGGCGCGCGCGCGGGCACCGGTCGCCCGCTCGTCACGCAAGCGATCATCGCTGCCTGCGTGATCGTCTACTTGTTCCAGTGGGGTGATCAGCGGGTCACCACCCAGCTGTCGTTCGTGCCCGTCGAGGCGGTCGCGGAGCCGTACCGGTTCATCACTGCCGCGTTCCTGCACTCGCCGTCGTTCGTGCTCCACATCGTCATGAACATGTATGCCCTGTGGGTCCTCGGCCCCTACCTGGAGTCCCTCCTCGGCCGGGCGCGGTTCGCGGCGCTGTACGCGCTGTCGGCGGTCGGCGGGTCCGTCGGATACCTGGTGCTGTCGACGCCGGGCGAGGCCGGGAACTGGGTCACTCCGGCGGTTGGAGCGTCCGGAGCCGTGTTCGGCCTGTTCTCGGCCATCCTCGTGATCAACCGCAGGCTGGGGCGGGACGTCAGCGGTGTGGTAGGCGTGATCCTGATCAACCTGGTGATCGGATTCCTGCCGTCGCTGGACATCGCTTGGCAGGCGCACCTCGGCGGTCTGGTCACCGGTGCTGTGGTGAGCCTGGTGCTGGCTGCGCCGGCCACGGCAGGTCGGGGTCCCCGGCAGCTCGCCGGCATGGTCGGAGTCGCTGTTCTGCTGGTGGGATTGACCGTGATGAAGATCCTCACCGTGCCGGCGGGCCTGTTGGCCTGATCACGCTCCAGCCGTCACGGCACACGAGAGCCGATCCGGTCAGCGCGGCGTGCCACGGTAGGGGCACGCCGCGACCGTCATCCACAGTGGGGACAGCGATGTGGATAACACATCCCTGTAATTCCACAGCTGTGAGTAACCCTGTGGACACTCTGCGTTGTATCAGCGCCAGCGGGTAGTCATGGCGAAGCCGGACAACATGATCCCGAACCCGATGGCGAGGTTCCAGGCATGGATGCCGGGGACCGGGTACGCCTGCTCGCTCAGGTAGTACACGACGATCCACACCAGGCCGAGCAGCAATAGCCCGATCATGACCGGCACGAACCATCGGCCGTTCGGCTTCAGCGGTACGGCCTTCGGCGGTGGCGGGGTGAAGGCAGCCTTGCGGCGGACCCTCGACTCGGGCATCTCGCGCTCCTGTGATCAGTCGTCGTTCTCCCGCGATACCGACACCGGATGGTGGCAGCGGTCGGCTCCGGCTGCGGATTGTCCACTAGCGTAGACCGGGCGAGGCGGGGAGGGCACATGAGCGCCGGGAGCACCGATGCCGCTCGCCGCGGCCTGAGGCGTCCGAGCGCCGCAGCCGTGGGCGTGTTCGTCGGGTTCGGCCTGGCCGGGTTACTCCTGGCGACGAGCGCGAACACGGCTCGGGGCACCCAGCTCCGACCGGACCGGACCGACGTGGCCGGCCTGATCCGGTCCGAGAACGCGAAGCGGGCCGCCGAGGACCGCCGGCTCGCGTCGCTGCACGCCGAGGTCGACGCGCTGACGGCCACCGCCGCTGGAGGCGATTCCGAGGTCGCCCGACTGCGCCAGCAGGCCGACGGCGTCGCGGTGGCCGCCGGGCTCGCGCCGGTCCAGGGGCACGGCCTTGTGGTGACCCTGGACGACGCCCCGGCCGGCGGTACCCGGCCGGCCGGAGCCCAGCCGGACGATTTGGTCGTCCATCAGCAGGACGTGCAGGGGGTGGTGAACGCGCTGTGGGCCGGCGGCGCGGGGGCGATGATGTTGATGGACCAGCGCGTGATCTCCACGAGCGCCGTCCGCTGCGTCGGGAACACCCTTCTCCTGCAGGGTCGCCTCTACCCGCCGCCCTACCGGATCGCCGCGATCGGAAACGTCGCCCAGCTGCGCAAGGCCATGGCGGCCTCGCCCACCATCCCGATCTATCTGGAGTACAAGGACAGGTACGGGCTCGGCTGGAACGTCGAGGAGAAGGACCTCGCCATGCCCGGGTACGGCGGCCCGCTCACCCTGCGCTACGCGCGTGTCCCGCACACCTCTGCCGGGGCGTCGGCGTCACCGTCCAGTGCGTCGCCGTCACCGTCCGCTGCGTCGCCGTCCGGCTCCTCCACGTCGGGGTCGTCGGCGTCGGCCTCCGGGTCGGATGCGCCGTCCAGCCGTACGTCGCCGGGCCCGTCGCCCTCGTAGCCGCGATGCCGCTCGCCGTCCGTGTCACGATGGCCCAGTGACACGATGGCCCGGGCGGGCCGAGCGAGAGAGGCAGGGTGGTGACGATGCGGATCCTGGTCGTCGACAACTACGACAGCTTCGTCTATACGATCGTGGGGTACCTCGCGCAGTTGGGTGCCCAGTGCGAGGTACGCCGTAACGACGCCGTCACCGTCGACGAGGCGGCCGCGTTCGACGGCGTCCTGCTGTCGCCGGGGCCCGGTGTGCCGTCCGAAGCCGGGGTGTGCCCGGCGATGGTGCGGGACTGTGCCGAGAACGGCCGACCCCTGCTCGGCGTCTGCCTCGGCCACCAGGCCCTCGGCGAGGTGTTCGGCGGGACCGTGACACACGCTCCCGAACTCATGCACGGCAAGACCAGCCTGGTCCACCACACCGGTGTGGGAGTGCTCGCCGGCCTGCCGACGCCGTTCACCGCGACGCGGTACCACTCACTGGCCGTCGTGGCCGACACGGTCCCGGCGGAGCTCGAGGTCACCGGCTGGAGCGACAGCGGTGTGGTGATGGCGCTGCGGCACCGCACGCTGCCGCTGCACGGCGTCCAGTTCCACCCGGAGTCGGTGCTGACCGAAGGCGGTCACCGGCTGCTGGCGAACTGGCTCGCCGAGTGCGGTTCGGACGACGCCCTGCAACGCTCGGTCGGCCTGGCTCCGCTGGTCGCCCACCAGCGGAGCTGACGTCCTGCTGACCGTGGGGAGTCCCGCGGTCAGCCGTTTCCGTTCTGGCCGCCGTTGCCGTTCCCGCCTTGGCCGTTCTGGCCGCCGTTGGGGTTCTGTCCGGTGTTCTGGTCGGTCTGTTGTCCAGTGGTGGTCCCACCCGGCTGGCCGTTGTCCGTCGGGGCCATGGCCACGGTCAGCGTGATCCTGGTGAAGGTCTTGGCCGTGTCGCTGGGCAGCGGATCCTGGTCGATGACCATGTCCGGGGTCTGATCGGTCGGAACCTTGACCACGGTGATGTCGGTGATTCCCTTGCTGTGCAGATCGTTGACGGCGTCGTCGACCTTCTTGTTCCGCTCGTCGGGGATGGTCACCTTGCCGTTCGAGACGTTCAGGACCACCTTCGTCCCCTTGGCGACGGATGTCCCGGGGCCCGGATTGGTGGAGACCACCAGATTCTTCGCCAGGCCCTTGCCGTCGACCGGCTCCACGATGTCGTTCGCCTGAAGACTCACCGCTGCGAGGGCGGCCTTGGCCTGGTCGATGGTCTTGCCGCTGAGGGGTGGCACCTGGACCGTCGCCGTCCCCGTGGAGATGACCAGGGTCACCGTGGTACCTCGGGGCTGGGAGCCGGACGGCGAGAACCGGATGACCGAGTCGGCATCGACCTGATCGCTCTGCTGGTTCTGGTAGGCCACGTGGAATCCCGCGGTCTCCAGCGTCCTGGTGGCGTTGGCCTTCGTCTCGCGGGCGACGTCGGGGACGAGCAGCAGGCTGTTCGCGGCGCTGTTCTGGCTGACCAGGTACGACACGCCGTACGCGGCCGCGGCGAACACCAGCAGGACGGCGATCGCGAAGATCGCGAAACCCAGCCGGCGGCTGCTGGCCGCGTCGGCCGCGGCCCGTCGGTCGCCCCGGCGCGAGGAGCCCGGGTCTGGTGGCGGTGGTGGGTACTGCTCGTACGCCTGCCCCGGGCCCCGGCGCGGGTCGTACGGCGGCTCGTAGCCGCCGTTCCCCTGCGGGTAGGGCGGTGCCCCCGGAGCGGGATACCCGGAGGGCGCGGGCTGCCCGTAGGCCTGGGTAGCACCCGGGGAGGGGAGGTACTCCGTCGACGCGGCCGGGGTGAGCGCCACCGTGCTCGCGGCGACGGCCCGGCCCGCCAGCGCCGCCTCGAGGTCGGCCCGGAAATCGTTCGCCGTCTGGTACCTGGCCTCCCGGTCCTTGGCGAGTGCGTGCAGGACGATCCGGTCGACGGTCTCGGGGATCCGGGGGTTGAAGGCGCTCGGTGGTGGTGGCGCCTCCCGGACGTGCTGGTAGGCGATCGCGACGGGCGAGTCCGCGACGAAGGGTGGGCGGCCGGTCATCAGCTCGAACAGCAGGCACCCGGCCGAGTAGAGGTCGCTGCGGGCGTCGACGGTCTCGCCGCGCGCCTGCTCGGGTGAGAGGTACTGCGCCGTCCCGATCACGGCCTGGGTCTGCGTCATGGTGGCCGACACGTCGGCCAGGGCCCTGGCGATACCGAAGTCCATGACCTTGACGTCGCCGTTCGCGGTGCGCATCACGTTCGCGGGCTTGATGTCCCGGTGCACGATGCCCATCCGGTGGCTGTAGTCCAGTGCGGACAGGATGCCGCTGGTGACCTCCAGCGCCGGGGCAACGTCCATCGGCTGGCCGCCGCGCAACTCGTCCCGGAGGGTGCGGCCCTCGACGTACTCCATCACGATGTACGGCAGCGACACCGTGCTCCCGCCCGACTCCGCGATCGTCTCCTCGCCGGTGTCGTAGACGGCGACGATCGCCGGGTGGTTGAGTCCGGCGGCCGACTGCGCCTCGCGCCGGAACCTCGCCTGGAAGACCGGATCGCGGGCCAGGTCGGTGCGCAGGAGCTTGATCGCGACCACCCGCCCGAGCCGGGTGTCCCGGCCCAGGTGGACCTCCGCCATCCCGCCGCGGCCCAGCAGATCGCCCACCTCGTAGCGGTTGCCGAGTACTCGGGGGCTCTGGTTCACCGGTTCCATCCCTATGCGTCCGTCGAGGAGGTCCATCGAGGGGTCGTCCGCCTGTCTGCCGTATCCAGTCTGCTACCTCTGCCCGCCCCACCCCGGGACCCGGCCCTCGACGGTCACCCGCCGGGCAGGCCGGGCGGGCCGGTGTCCGTGGTCGAGCCGCTGGCCAGAGGCGTCGAGGTGCTCGGGGTGGGGGGTGGGGTCGGGGTGTTGGTCGGGGTGTCGGTCGGCGTCCTGAACGTCGACGAGGAGATCGGGGCCGAAGGTGACGTCTGCGTCGGGGGGCCGACGGTCGGCGTGCTGATCGATGTCACCGGTGACTTGGAGTGCGACGGCGTCGCACGGTGGGTCGGCCGGCTCGTCGTCACGACCGCGCCGGAGCTCGCCGGATCGCTCGTCCGGGGCACGGGTGCCGTCGGGACCGACGTACTCTCCTGTGGCAGCACGTTCCCGCCGCCGCCGGGGATCGCACCGGTGAGGTACGCCACCAGCAGGACGACGAGGACGACCACCGCGAGCGCGGCGACGACCAGCACCGAGCCGCTGATCGAGCGGTGCGGCCGCTCGCGCAGGCTGTTCCTGGTGACCGTGAGGCCACCGGGGGCGGTCGGTGTCCGGAACGGGTCCGCAGGGCTCGGGTACCCGCCCTGGTTCGCCGGGCCGCCGTAGTCGCCGTAGTCGCGGTAGTCGCCGTAGTCGCGGTAGTCGCCGTACCGGTCGTACCCGTCGTTGCCGCGGGGCGGCCCGTAGCCGTCCCGCCCCGCGCCGCCGAGCCCGTTCGCCCCGGTGCCCGGCCCCGGACCGGGCATGGCCGGGCCGAGGAGGTGGGTCCTCGACGGCGGGACGGGCGCTGGTGCCGGGGCGGTGCCGACCGCGCCCTCACCGCGCATCGTCGGTGCGCCCGGTGCCCACGCCCGCTCCTGGGTGGAGCCGAACAGGCCGGCTGCTGCCAGCCCGGCGTGGGCGGCGCTGCCGGGGATGATCCCCGTCCCGGGGGTGAGCTGGTCATCGGTGGTCTGACGGTAACGCAGCGTCTCGAGCGCGGCGGCGAAGGCCTCGGCGGTGGGCATCCGGCGTTGCGGATCCTTCTCCATCGCGGCGCCCACCACGGCCCGCACCTGGGGAGAGAGCGTGCCCGGCAGCGGCGGCGGCTGCTCGTTGAGATGGGCGAGCGCGACGGCGACCTGGTTGTCACCCTCGAAGGGCCGGTGCCCGGCCAGGCACTCGTACGCCACCACACCCAAGGCGTAGACGTCCGACAGCGGGCTGGCGTCCTGACCTTTCGCCAGCTCGGGGGCGAGGTAGTGGGCCGTGCCCATGACCTGCCCGGTGGCGGTCAGCGGCTCGTGGTCGAGCGGCCGGGCGATGCCGAAGTCGGTGACCTTCACCCGGCCGTCGGGGGTGACCATCAGGTTCGCCGGCTTGATGTCCCGGTGGATCACGCCGCGCTGGTGCGCGGCGTGCAGCGCCCGAGCCGCTTGGGCGACCAGGTCGAGGGTCAGGTCGGTGCCCAGGGCGCCGTCCCGGGAGAGGATCGACGACAGCGCCTCCCCGGGCACCAGCTCCATCACCAGGTAGGCCACCGGATCGGCGTCCTGGTCGTCGTACGGGGCCGGAGACTGACCGTCACCGCCGACCCGGGTCTCCCCGTAGTCGTAGACGGCGGCGATGCCGTTGTGCGGCAGCCCGCTCGTCGTGCGTGCCTCGGCCCGGAACCGGCGGACGAAGGCCTCGTCCTCGGCGAGCTCAGGCCGGAGGATCTTGACGGCGACCTCACGGCTCAGCACTTCGTCGGTCGCGCGCCACACCTCCCCCATACCGCCGTACGCCAGCCGGTCGGCCAGGCGGTACCGCCCGTCGAGCCGCGTCCCGGGACGAACACTCATCGAACGACCGCCTCCATCACCTTCCGCGCGATCGGGGCCGCGACCGTGCCACCGAAGGCCTCGTTGCCGGCCTTGCCGCCGTACTCCACGACCACCGCGATCGCGATGTTCCGGCCGTTCCCCGAGGCGAAGGCAGTGAACCACGCATGCGGCGGCTTGCCCTCCGCGGACTGCGCCGTCCCGGTCTTCCCGGCGACGTCGACGCCGTCGATCTGGGCCGCGGTTCCGGTGCCGCTGGTGACCACCGAGAGCATCATGGTGCGCAGTTCGCCCGCGACCTGGCTGCTGATGGGCCGGCCCAGCTCGTTCGGGGTGGCCGACTGGATCACGTCGAGGTTGTCCGCCGACCGGACCCGGGCCACCAGGTTCGGCTTCATCAGCACCCCGTCGTTCGCGATCGCCGCGCTGACCATGGCCATCTGCAGCGGGGTGGCCGCGACGTCGAACTGGCCGATCGAGGACAGCTCGGTCTGCGCGGCGTCCGGCGCCGTCGGGAAGGTGCTGCGAGCGACCCGGAGCGGGATCCGCAGCTGGTCGGAGTCGAACCCGAAGGCCTCCGCCTGCTTGCGCAGCGCGTCCGCCCCCACGGACTGGCCGAGCAGGGCGAAGCTGGTGTTGCAGGACTGGGTGAGCGCCTGCGTGAGCGTGGACTGGTCGCCGCCGCCGCAGGGTGCGTTCGTGTCGTTCGCCAACCGCCGGTTGCTCAGCGGGAGTTGCACGGACGCCGGCCCGGGGATCTGGCTGTCCGGGGTGAGGTTGCCCTGCGCGAGCGCCGCCGCGGCCGTGATCAGCTTGAAGGTCGAGCCGGGTGGGTAGAGCGCGCCGAGAGCCCGGTTGTCCATCGGCCGGTTCGGGTCGTCGAGCAGTTGTTGCCGGGCGGCCGTCACCTTGGTGGAGTCGTGCCCGGCGAGCAGGTTGGCGTCGAAGGATGGCTTGCTCACCATCGCCAGGATGTTGCCGGTCTTCGGGTCGAGCGCCACCACCGCGCCGCGCTGGTCCCCCATCGCGTCCCAGGCGATCTTCTGGAGCTTGGGGTCGATCGTCAGCTCGACGGTGGCTCCCTGCGGCTGACGCCCGGTCAACAGGTCGGAGACGCGACGGTAGAACAGCTGGTCCGCCGTCCCCGCCAGCAGGTCGCTCTCGGTGGACTCGATCCCCGTCTCGCCGTACTTCACCGAGTAGAAGCCGGTGATCGGGGCGTACAACTCGCCGCCGGAGTAACTGCGCAGGTACTTGTACCGGTCGTTGGACGGTACCGACCGGGCCACCTCCTGGCCGGCGACGACGATCGGGCCGCGCTGCCGGCCGAACTCCTTGTACAGCGTGCGGACGTTGTCGGGGCGCTTGTTGAGGGCGCCGGCGTCGAAGAACTGGATGAAGGTGGAGCTGGCGAACAGTGACGCGAAGAGCATCACGACGACCGCGGCCAGCCGGCGCAGAGGCGCGTTCACGCTGCCACCACCTGGGTCGGGGCCGTCGGCGCGATGCCGCTGATCGCCGGGTCGGGCGCTGGTCTGCGGGCCGCGTCCGAGATCCGCAGCAGCACTCCGACGATGATCCAGTTGGAGACCAGGGACGAGCCTCCGTAGGCCAGGAACGGCATGGTCAGCCCGGTGAGGGGAATCACTCGGGTCACCCCGCCGACGACGACGAACACCTGGAGGGCGAGGGAGAAGCCGAGGCCGGCGGCGAGGAGCTTGCCGAATCCGTCGCGCACCCCGATGGCCGTCCGCAGGGCGCGCTCGGTCAACAGGGCGTACAGCATGAGCAGCGCGAAGAGCCCGGTGAGGCCGAGTTCCTCGCCCATCGCGGCGGTGATGAAGTCGCTCTCGGCGAATGGCACGATCGTGGGGGACCCCTGACCGAGCCCGGTACCGGTCAGCCCGCCGCTGGCCATCCCGTAGAGACCCTGGACCAGCTGGTAGCTGGAGCCGAAGGCGCGGTTCAGCACCCCCGGGGCGAAGGGGTGCAGCCAGATGTCCACCCGGGCCTGGACGTGGCTGAAGATCGTCCAGGCGACGAACGCACCACCGAGGAAGAGCACCAAGCCGATCACGATCCAGCTGGTCCGCTCGGTCGCCACGTAGAGCAGCGCGATGAAGAGCCCGAAGAACAGCAACGATGTGCCGAGGTCGCGCTCGAAGACGAGCACGAGCACGCTCGCCAGCCAGGCCACCAGGATCGGGCCGAGGTCGCGGGCGCGCGGCAGTTGCAGGAAGAGGATCCTGCGGCCGACCAGGGACAGCGAGTCACGCGCCGTCACCAGGTACCCCGCGAAGAACACGGTGAGCGCGATCTTGGCGAGCTCGGCGGGCTGGAACGTCAGCGGCCCGAACCCGATCCAGATCCGGGCGCCGTTGATGTTGCGACCCAGCAGCGGTAGCAGCGGCAGCAACAGCAGCGCGAGACCGGCTGCCATGGTCGTGTAGGTGTATCGCGCCAGAGAGCGGTGGTCGGCGACGAACCAGATGACGGCCGTCGCGGCGGCGATGCCGATCGCCGTCCAGAGCATCTGGCGGAGTGCCAGCGAGTTGGCGATCTCGTTCTTCTTCGCCAGGTCGATCCGGTGGATCATGACCAGGCCCACTCCGTTGATCACGGTGGCGATGGGCAGGATGACCGGGTCCGCGTAGCGGGCCCTCAACCGGAGCGAGAGGTGGACGGCGAGGGTGAACGCGCCCAGCAGCCCCCCGTACGTCGCCATGTCCGCGGGTAGCTGCCTCTTGGTCGCCAGGCCGAGATAGGCGTAGGCGGAGAGGGCGATCCCCACCGCGAGGACGAGCAGGACGAGTTCGACGTTGCGCCGCGTGCGCGGCGCCGTTGGTGTGACGAAGGCCATCAGCACCCCCTGTCCGGTGCCCGGGTTACCGGCCCGGTCACCATGGTCGCCGGGTCGCCGGCCCCGGGGGTCAACGGGTCAGTCCGGCGCAGTCGGGCGCCGCTGGGGCGCTGACCGTGACGGACGGGGAGCTCAGGCCGGTGGCCTGAGGGTTCACCGCAACGGCCGGGCTGCCGACCGTGCTACGGGCGGTTGCCGCCCCCGCCACCGTCGCCGCGGCCGCCCTGGTCGGTGAGGCTGACGTCGGGGTGGTGGCCGCGGGGGTGGGGGAGGCGGCCAGGGACGCGCTGGCGGACGCCGTCAGGGACGTCGTGGGCGACCCGGAGGGTGACGCCGTGGCCGTCGGGGACGCCGCGCGGCACTCGTTCGCCTGCTGCCGCAGGTTCGCGACGATCTCCACCGCGGCGCCCCGGGAGTCCGCCGGCATGCCCCTGGCCACCTTGTCCTGGGCGTACGAGGGGAGGTCCCGCACGGGGATGTCGGCGACCACGGTCTCGACCCAGGCCAGGTGCAGCGGGCCGACGCTCTCCGGCAGTCCTCTGAAGATCGCGACGGACCCGGACCGCTCGCCGACGAAGTACTGGTCCTGCACCCATTGCCAGGTCAGCAGTCCCCCGGCCACGAGCACGGCCAGGACCGTCACCGTGCTGACGGCGCGCCGCACGAGCGGGGCGACCGACCGCGGCACGGGGGTCGGCGTCTCGTCACGCACTGTCGGCCGGGCCGTCAACGCCGCCGCGCGTTCCGCAGCCGACCCGTTCAGGGCGGCAGGCGGCCTGCCACCTTGCCGGCGGGACGCCGCACCCACCACGAACGGGGTGTCGTCGCCGAGGTCGGACGCCTCGATGACATCGGCCACGATGCACGTCACGTTGTCCGGGGCGCCGCCGCGCAACGCCAGCTGGACGAGCGTCTCGCAGGTGGTGGCGGCGTCGCCGCCGGCGGCCAGGGTGTCCCGCAGGGTCTCGAAGCTGACCACGCTGGACAACCCGTCGGAGCAGAGCAGGTAGCGGTCTGCCGGCTTCGCCTCGCGCATCGACAGGTCGGGTTCGACGTCCTCCACCACGTCGGACAGGACCCGCATGAGCACGGAGCGCTGCGGGTGCGCCTCGGCCTCCTCCTGGGTGAGCCTGCCCTCGTCGACGAGCGTCTGGACGAAGGTGTGATCCCGGGTGATCTGCACCAGGACGCCGTCCCGGAGCAGGTAGGCCCGGGAGTCCCCGATGTGGGCCAGGGCGAGCTTGCTCCCGGTGCGCAGCAGTGCCGTGATGGTGGTACCCATCCCGGCCAGTTGCGGCTCCTCGCCGACCCGGCCGAGCAGCTCCCGATGCGCCGCGAGCACCGCCTTGGACAGATGCTCCAGCGCGTCCGAGCCGTGTGACTCGTCGTCCAGTGGGGCGAGCTCGCCGATCGCCAGGGACGACGCGACGTCGCCACCGGCGTGACCGCCCATTCCGTCGGCCACCACCAGCAGGTGCGGCCCGGCGTAGCCGGAATCCTGGTTGTTCTGCCGGACGAGCCCGACGTCCGAGCGGGCTGCGTAGCGAAGCGCGATTGCCACTTCCGGCTACCTCCGCAGCTCGAGAACGGTTCGCCCGATCCGGACGGGTGTGCCCGGGTCCACGGCGACGGGCATGGAGACCTTGGTCCGGCCGAGATAGGTGCCGTTCGTGGAGCCGAGGTCCTCCAGGATCCAGGTACCCGCCTGCAGGGAGAATCGTGCATGCCGGCCGGAGGCGTAGTCGTCCTCCAGGACCAGGGTGCACTCCGGGGCCCGGCCGACCAGGATCGGAGCCTGCCCGAGCGCGATCGTGGTGCCGCGCAGGGACCCCTCGGTCACCACCAGCGTGCGGGGTGTCTGGCTGCCGGGCGGCCCGGCCGGCGGTGCGGAGGCAGCCGGCCGGCGGCGCGGCGCGCGCGACGGCTGCGCCGGGGTCTGGCGTCGGGTGACCCGGGTGCCGAAGAGGTCGCGGCGCAGTACTGCCACGACCGACATCACCAAGAGCCACAGCAGGGCCAGGAACCCCAGACGCAGCAGCGTCAACGTCAGTTCGCTCATCTGGCGACGATCACCACTCGGTCGCCCGTAGCCATCCGCGTCACGTGCCGGTCACCACTGCCCGTTGTGGTAGACGATGCGGGTCCGGCCGACGGTGATGGTGCTGCCCTCGGTGAGGTTGCCCGCATGGACGCGCTCGCCGTCCACGAACGTACCGTTGGTGGAGCCGAGGTCGATCACCCGCGCCCGTCCGTCGATGAGGTGGACCTCCGCGTGCCGCCGGGAGACCCCGGCGTCGTCGAGCACGACGTCGGCGTCCGTGCTCCGGCCGATCACGGTGACCGAGGCGGCGAGGCGGTGGATCCGGCCCTCGACGTCCAGGGACGCCGCGCCCGGGGGGGGCGGCGACAACCACGGGTCCTGGTTCGGGGCGGCCGGGGGAGCGGGGTAGCCCGCCGCGGGATAGCCGGGCGGCGGCCCTGACACCTGCTCCGCCCCGGCGGCACCGCCCGTGGTCGAGCTCCGGATCCGGAACACCCCGGTGTCCAGGTCCTCCGCTTCCTCGAAGGCCACCGTGACCGGGCCGACGAAGGCATAGCGCTGCTGCCGCGCGTGTTCGTGGACGGCGCTCGCCAGCTCGGCGCCGAGCGCCTGTTCCCAGTCGCCCAGCCGCTCGTGATCGGCCCTGCCGAGCTCCACCACAAAGGTGTTGGGAGCCACGGTACGGTCCCGGGCGACGATCGCGGCCTTGTCGTCGACCTCGCGCCGAAGCGCGCTGGCGATCTCCACCGGCTGGACCTCGCTGCGGAACGCCTTGGCGAACACCCCGTTCACGGCACGGTCGAGGCCCTTTTCGAACCGACCGATCAACCCCATGTCGGCCCTCCCTTCGCCTCGAGGCGTCGCTCACCGGTGTGAACGACCGTCGGCGCGCCGCGCGGGAGCGGGCGCGAGCCGGTGTAGGTGCAGGTGCCAGCGTAACCGCGGCCTGCCATTGGGGCGGAAAAGTGTGCTGTCTGACAGGTGTTCGTGACCATGTTCCCCTGCAGGTCGTCGGCGGTGCGTGACGAGGTGATGACGTGTCGTGCGACGGGTCGGGTTCCCGTGTCGGCCCCCGACCCTCCGGCGTGCCGGCATGACCGCTCGGCCGTGCTAGCCTTCATGTCGCTCGCGCGAGTGGCGGAATAGGCAGACGCGCAGGATTCAGGTTCCTGTGTCCGCAAGGACGTGGGGGTTCAACTCCCCCCTCGCGCACTTCAGGTGGTGATGACCGGGCAATGCCCCGGGTCCCGATGGGCCGCATGGCGATCAGGATCCACGATCATTGCGTCGTCGTCTCGTCGACAGCGTCCCCGGCCGGCCTCAACTCTTTCGGGGCGACGTCCATCCGGGCAGCTGGTCGGTGTCCAAGGTGTCGATCGAGGCGGCCGCCGCCTGCCGGCGCGCCGCCGCGATCACCTCGCGGGCCGCGTGCTCCGCCTCGAATGCGGCGACCAGGCGCTCGTCGTAGAGCTCGGGCCGCCCGGCCACGCCCAGCTCCGCCCGGTAGGCGGCGACCAGCCGGTGCCGGGCCCCGGGCAGCCACTCGCTGCGGTACGCCGTTCCCCCGGTCTGCTCGTCGACTTCGGCGGCGATCTGATCGAGGCTCTGCAGCAGCTGACCCAGGTCACGGACGGCGGGCTGCGGCCTCAGGAAGGCCGGGTCGCCGTCCGGCTCGTCGCCGAAACCGGTGATGGCCAGTCCTCCCGCCCAGCGCAGGATCCGGGCCGCGTGCAGGTCGCCGTGCACCCGCTGGAACGGCACGTCCCGGTGCGCGTCGGCGAGCGCCTCGATCACGTCGGCGTCAGCCTCCAGCCGACCGAGCCGGGCCAGGAACTGCTGCCCGACGCCGGCAACCATGCCCTCGGCGGCGATCAGCGCGGCCCGGTCGATGGCTGACCGGACCCGCTGATGCCAGCCGCGCAGCTCCGCCGCGGTGCCGGAGCGGACCGGCTCGGCGAGCACGCTCGTCCGGGTGGCGAGCGCGATGTGCATGGCTGCCGTGATCCGGCCCATCCGCGCGGCGAGCGTGGGGGTCTCCGAGGGCTCGGCCGTCAGCCCCTTGGACAGCAGTCGGAGCAGTGCGTTCCGGCCGTTCACCGAGCGCGGCAGGTAACGGCTGACGACGGCGACCGGGGCCTCGTGCCCCCTCGGCGTCGTCCAGACGAGCAACCCAAGGGTGTCCGGGACGCCGAGGAAGTCGACCGCGGCGAGCTGCGCGAGCGTCACCGGAGCGGTGTACGGGAGGTCCCGCACCAGCCTGGCCCGGGACACCACGACCCGCTCGCCGACGACGACGACGTGACCGTCGTCGTCGACCGGTCGCTCGCCGCTCGCCTCCGGCGACGGCATGTGCCGGACGAGTTGGAACCGGGGGACAGGGGGTACGTGCTGGAAGCGCAGGAGATGGGTGAGCGCGTCGGCGCCGAGCCGTGGCTGGTCGCCGTCCGTCCTGCCGTCGGTGTCGATCGTGCAGCGCCAGCCGTCGCCGTCGGGGGTGAGCGTCAGCCACAAACCCGGTTCGAGGGGGTAGCGCTGGACGACGTGGTGCACGGCGAGATCCCCGGCGCTGATCGCGTGGACCTCCGCGTCCATGTATGCCTCCTGTCGCGCGCCGCCCCGCAGCGGCGCCGGCCCCAGCAGCCTGACCCGACGGAACCCGGGTCGGGACCGGTCGGCAATCAGTTAGGAGCCCGAGTCCGCTTCAGGAGTGATCCGGGCCGATGACGCCTGGATGAACTCGGGTAGGAAGGACTGGCTGCAGCCAGCCGGACGATCCATGGTCCGGGCCTGGGGTGTGGTCACCCGTCGTACGGGGCCAGACTGCCAGCGGCCGTCGGGAAACGGAAGACCACAGCCCACGTTGACACCTACCGATGCAACTTATACGAAGCGTGAGCAATGCGACACATACGGGTCACGGTATCAGATCAACAGTGCACGTCGGGCAGATCTTTCGCAACACCGCGTGTCGGGATCGCATCCGGCAGCGACCCCGGGCGTACCCTGAGTGGCCGGCGGCCGCGCCCGCGGGTGCGCCAGCGACGTCGTCAGGAGCCTGTGATGCCCCCTGCGCCGACCCGCCTCACCGAGCCGACGCCGGGCTGGCTCGCCGCTGAGGTCGACCGCCTGCTGGACGGCGCGCGCGCCGCCCGGGCTTCCGCCGGTGGTTTCGGCTGGCTGGACGCCGACGGCCGGCTCGACCCGACCCGACCCCGGCAACTGTGGATCACTGCCCGGATGACGCACTGTTTCGCGCTGGGCCTGCTCCGGGGGCGCGAGGCCGACGCAGTGCTGGTGGACCACGGGCTGGCGGCCCTCGGCGGCGGCTTCGCCGACGCCGAGCACGGCGGCTGGTACGACGCGGTGGGCGACCACGGCCCGCTACCGGGCCCGAAGGGGGCCTACGGCCACGCGTTCGTGCTGCTGGCGGCGTCCAGTGCCACGGTCGCCCGGCGGCCGGGGGCGGCCGACCTGCTCCGCACAGCGGCCGCGGTGGTCCTCGAGCACTTCTGGGACGACGCGGCCGGGGCCATGGTCGAGGAATGGGATCGCGCCTGGTCCAGCGCCGACCCGTACCGGGGCGCCAACGCGAACATGCACTCGGTGGAGGCGTTCCTCGCCGTCGCCGGAGCCTCCCGGGACGCCGGCTGGCTGGACCGGGCGCTGCGGATCGCCGACCGGATCATCAACGGTGGAGCCCGGGCCCACGACTGGCGGGTACCGGAGCACTTCGGGCCGGACTGGACCGAGCTTCCCGAGTACAACGCGGACGCCCCCGCCCACCCGTTCCGGCCGTACGGCGTCACCCCTGGGCACGGCCTGGAGTGGTCCCGGTTGATGGTCACCCTGGCGCTCGCCCGGGAGCGGGCGGGCCGGCCGGTGCCCGGCTGGCTGATGGAATCCGCCCGGCGCCTGTTCGACCGGGCGGTCGGCGACGGCTGGGACGCCGCGCGGGGCGGCTTCCCGTACACCACGGACTGGCAGGGCAGGCCCGTCGTCACGGAGCGGTTCCACTGGGTGGCCTGCGAGGCGATCGCGGCGGCCTGGGCCCTGCACGCGGCGACCGGGGAGACCGGCTACGCCGATCTGTGGGCCCGGTTCTGGGCGTTCGCCCGGGCGACGTACCTGGACGGTCGGCCAGGTTGGCTGCACGAGGCCGACGCGCAGGGGCGGCCGACGAGCATCACCTGGACCGGGCGGCCGGACGTCTACCACGCGCTGCAGGCAGCGTTGATCTCGCAGCTCCCGCCCGCGCCGTCCTTCGCCGAGGCCCTCGCCTCAGCGAAGGAGGCCTCGGCGGACGCGGCCTCGGCGGACGAGACCGACCCGAGGCCGCGGTGGTCACGGTCGGTCGCCGCGGTCAGTCCCGCACCATGCGGTCACCCGGCGGCACCCGCCGGCGGCCCTCACCGGTGAGCAGCCACGCCGACGCGCGACCCAGCGCCTTCCGGACGAGGGTCCGGCGCAGGGTCCGCGCGAGGAACGCGGGGTTCCCGCCCGAGAGATAGATCAGGG
Source organism: Kineosporiaceae bacterium (assembly GCA_036518955.1). Lineage (GTDB taxonomy): Bacteria > Actinomycetota > Actinomycetes > Actinomycetales > Kineosporiaceae > DATDMG01. The sequence continues at coordinate 16,247 of DATDMG010000559.1, forward strand.
GGCGCCCTCGACCAGGCGCCCGGCGCGGCCCGGTGGCCCAGATCGTGCCAGCGCGCCAGCACGTGCGGGCCCTCGGGCGCGGCGGCTGTGGCGCGTTGCACATGACGGCGGGGTCGGGGATGCATCAGGCGGCGCTCGACGTCCTCCAGTACAGGCAGGTACTCCCCGGACCCGACGAGGGCGACCGGTCCGGGTCTGCGCGCATGATCTATCCAGGCGGAGGGGATAGGTAGAGGGGTGTGAGTGAAACCGCAACGTTCCGGTGAACCGATCGGACGTCTGGATCGTCAAACTCAGGGCAGGCGCGGGTCGTCACAGGTCCGCGAGGGCAGGAGCGGGGGGAGCGCCATGACACGCATCACGACAGGATGTCCCCGGTGCGGCCGGGTGGAGCTCGAGGTGGACGACGTCACTCTCGTCGTCAGCCCGCGGGAGGACACCGCCTGGTACCTCTTCGACTGTACCGGGTGCGTGCAGCGCGTGGTGAAGCCTGCCCCGACGACGGTGGCCGTGGCCCTCTCCGCGGTCCGGACGACGGTGTGGGCCGTGCCGGCGGAGATGCTCGAACGGGTCGGGCCGCGCGAACGGCCCCCGATCACGGTCGACGACGTCCTCGACGCCCGGCTGCTGCTCGCCGCGCTGTCGGCCACCGAACTGGTCGAGCTGGCGAGGGGGGCGGTGCCGGGGCAG
>DATDMG010000560.1:0-11307 GCA_036518955.1 Kineosporiaceae bacterium
TGACGTTCTTCAACGGGTCCAGGCTGCGGCACGTGATCCAACCGGGGCGCCGGCTGCTGTTCAGCGGCAAGGTGAGCCTCTACCGGGGCACGCGGCAACTCTCCCACCCGGCCCTGGTGGCCCTCGACGGCGAGAGTGACGTGGAGGCCCTGGCCCAGGTCGACCGGCCGCTGCCGATCTACCGGGCCAACAGCTCGTTGGACACGATGAAGATCCTCAAAGCGGTGCGGACCGTCCTCGACGTCCTCGGGGAGGTGCCCGACCCGCTGCCGGTCGAGGTGCGCTCCCGGCACGGGCTGATCTCCCTGACCGACGCGCTGTACCAGGTCCATCGCCCGGTGGACGACGACGACTGGCGGCGGGCGCACCGCCGGCTGAAGTTCGAGGAGGCGTTCGTCCTGCAGGTGGCGCTCGCCCGGCGCCGGCTCACCGTGCGCTCGGGCGTCGCGCTGCCGCGGCAGCCCCGGCCGGGCGGCCTGCTCGACGCGTTCGACGAGCGGCTGCCGTTCACGCTGACCCCCGGCCAGCTCATGGTCTCCGAGGAGATCGTCGCCGACCTGGGCCGGCCCCACCCGATGCACCGCCTGCTGCAGGGGGAGGTCGGTTCGGGCAAGACGGTGGTCGCCTTGCGGGCCATGCTCACCGTGGTGGACTCGGGGGGCCAGGCCGCGTTGCTGGCTCCCACCGAGGTGCTGGCGGCCCAGCACCACCGGTCGATCTGCGCTCTGCTCGGGCCACTCGGCCAACGCGGCATGCTCGGCGGCGACGACCGTGGCACGCGGGTCGTGCTGCTGACCGGTTCGGTGACGGCGTCCTCCCGGCGCAAGGTGCTGCTCGACGCGGTCACCGGGGAGGCCGGGATCGTCGTCGGCACGCATGCCCTGCTGCAGCGCACGGTCGAGTTCGGCGACCTCGGGCTGGTCGTCGTCGACGAGCAGCACCGGTTCGGCGTCGAGCAGCGCGACGCCCTGCGCGGCAAGGGGCGCTCCAGCGCGCCGCACCTGCTGGTGATGACGGCGACCCCGATCCCGCGCACCGTGGCCATGACCGTCTTCGGCGACCTCGACGTCTCCACCCTGCGCGAGCTGCCCGAGGGGCGGTCGCCGATCACCACCCATGTCGTGCCCGCGCAGCGCCGGACCTGGTACGACCGCACCTGGGCGAGGGTCGCCGAGGAGGTGGTGGCGGGGCACCAGGCCTACGTCGTCTGCCCGCGCATCGGCGGCGACCCGGCCACCGACGAGGGGCCGGACGCAGGCGACGACGGCCCTGGCGACGCCGGCCCCGGCGACGACGGCGGTTCCCCGGATCGGCCGCCGCTGCGCGCCGTCCTGGACGTCGTCGAGGAGCTGCGCGCCACGCCGGTGCTGGCCGGCCTGCGGATCGAGATCCTGCACGGCCAGCTGCCGGCGGACGAGCGCGACGCCACGATGCGGGCCTTCGCCGCCGGCGAGATCGACGTCCTGGTCTCCACCACGGTGATCGAGGTCGGCGTCGACGTGCCGAACGCCACCGTCATGGTCGTGATGGACGCCGACCGGTTCGGCGTGAGCCAGCTCCACCAGCTGCGCGGGCGGGTCGGCCGTGGTGAGCATCCCGGGCTGTGCCTGCTGATGGCCTGGGAGGGGCCTGGGGCGCCGGGCACCGAGCGGCTGTCGGCCGTCGCCGCCAGCCAGGACGGGTTCGAGCTGGCCCGGATCGACCTCGAGACCCGCCGCGAGGGCGATGTGCTGGGAGCCGCGCAGTCCGGCAACCGCTCCTCGCTGCGGCTGCTGCGCGTCCTGCACGACGAGAAACTCATCGAGGCAGCTCGGCACGAGGCTGCCGCCCTGGCGGCCGCCGACCCCACCCTGGCGGCCCACCCACTCCTGGCGAAGGCCCTGGCGAACCTGCTCGACGAGCAGCGGGAGGCCTACCTGGAGCGGAGCTGATCGCGCGGGCCCCCGGGCCGGTGCTGCTGCCAGCCGTGGCGGGGACGGGCCGTCACAGCTGGCAGGCCCGCACCAGGGTGGCCGTCGCCGTCGTCACGGCCCGCCGGTCGCCGGCGCGGTACCCGTCGACGAGGGCCGTCGCCGCCTGCCGGATCTCCGGGTGGCTGGCCTTGGCGGCGTCCGCGGTGAGAGCGGCGACCCGATCCGCCGCGCTGCGGGGGAAGACCGTGCGGTAGAGGATGTCCAGCGCCAGCGCCTTGGCCTGCTCACAGGTGTCGCTGTCGTACCCGTTGTGCCCCTCGGCGTCGATGTCCCCGGTCGGGTCGGCGCAGCCGGCCAACCCGCCGGCGGCAAGGACGGCGCAGGCCAGGGCCGCTCCGCCCGCTCGCCCGGCGGCACCCAGGACGCGCTCGCGCACGGGAGTCCGGCCTGCCATCGGGTGGGTTCCTCCAGGGATCGCGGTCGTGCGGGAGGCGAGCGTCCCGGGTCGACCGGGGACGCTCGGGGCCTGCCAGCCAGTACGACCTGCGGTCGCCCCCGGTTACGTTCCGCCGGGTTTGACTCAGGGTATTTCGCGAAAAATACCTGACTGCTCCCCGATGTGTAACTCCAGGCTCGGGAGCTCGTTTGTGTCGATGGGTCGTGGCCTTCGCCGGATTCCCGCGGAACGAATCCCCACCGATCTCGAGGAGCATTGTTGTCGACGACGAGCAATTCCCTGGCGTCCGCACTCCCCTATCAGTCGAGGTCGCCGATGGCGACACCCACCGGTGGCCTGAGTCGCCGGGACCTGAGCGGCCCGGCCCGGCCCGTGCGGGCCGCCCGGACCGGTGCCTACCGGGCCCGGGTCCAGCTCTCCCGGGCGCTGTGGACGGCCGTCTTCCTGGCCCTCGTCTTCGTCCCGCTGGCTCTGGCGCCGATGGCCGGCGGCGAGCGCCGCCCCTGGAGCAAGGGTGGGATCTGGGTCGAGCTCTGTCTGACGTCGGGTCTGCTGGGACTTTCTACCCTTGCGGCGACGCTGGTTCTGCCGTCCCGGGTGAAATCCTTGACGAAGGCTTTCGGAATCGAAGAGGTACTCAATTCGCATCGATGGCTCGGCGTCGTGACGACGGTCGTCGTGGTGGCGCACGTGCTCTTCATCGTGATCGACCGCCCGCTGAACGTTCTGCTGCTGTCGCCGATGTCGACCGGGGCGAACCGCGCCCGGGCGGGGCTCATCGCCACCGTCGCGATGGTGCTGCTGTGCGTGCTGTCGTTCCGCCGGCGTCGGATGCACACCCGGTACGCGGTCTGGCGCTGGGCCCACACCATCCTCGCGGTGGCCGCGCTCGTGGGCACCTACCTGCACATCTTCTGGCTCAACCACCTGATGCAGAACGCCGCCGAGCGGACCGTGATGTGGACGATCCTCGTCGCGGTGAGCGCCGTGATGATCAACCGGTGGATCCTCCGGCCGTTCGCGTCCCTGAGGCAGGCCTACGTGATCAAGGAGGTGCGGTCGGAGTCACCGACGGTCAACACCCTCGTCCTGACGCCCGCCCGGCGCCGGCAGCGCCCGATGGCCTACCGGCCCGGCCAGTTCGCCTGGATCCGCCTGGACAGCCCCTTCGGGCCGTTGCAGGGCAATCCGTTCAGCATCGCGTCCGGCGAGGACAGCCCGCGGGCCCTGGAATTCACGATCCGCAACGCCGGCGACTTCACCGCGACGATCGACAGCCTCACGCCGGGGCGGAGGGTGTACGTCGACGGTCCGTACGGGTCGTTCAACGTCGACACCAGTTCGCGTGGCGCGCTCCTGCTGATCGCCGGTGGAGTGGGCATGGCGCCGATGATCAGCATTCTGCGCTCGCACGCCGCTCGGGGTGACCGGCGGCAGCACTGCCTGCTGATGGCGGCCCGGACGCCGGGAGAGCTGCTCTTCCGCTCCGAGCTGCGGGAGCTGGCCGGCTGCCTCGACCTGACCGTCGTCGAGGTCGTCTCGGCGCCGCCCCCCGGGTGGCAGGGGGTGAGCGGACGGATCGACGAGGACCTGCTGAGCGACGTCCTGCGCGGGGAGGACCTCGACGACCCGGAGGTGCTGATCTGCGCCTCCGGACCGATGATGCGCGACCTGAAGCGGATTCTCCAGGACCTCGGCGTCCCGGGGCGCCGGATCCAGACCGAGGAGTTCGACCTGGTGTGAGCTGGCCGCCGCGGTGGCCGGCAGCTATTCGGCGAGCAGCCGGGACTTCAGCCGGGCGAACTCGTCGTCCGTCAAGGCTTTCGCGGCGCGCAGGCTCTCCAGCCGTTCCAGTTCCGACAGCACGCCCAGCGCCGGGCCCGCGGGCGCCGGCGCGGACGGTGTCCCGAACGCCGGCGCGGTCGGCGCCGTCGAGACGCCCCCCGGCGGCGGCAGGACGGCCGCGATCGGCGGCACCCCGTTCGGGTCCCACTCGACGGTCGAGCGGTCCGCCGGGTCGAAGACCACCCCTGCCTGGTCACCCCGCCGCGGGACGTCGACGCGGGACACCGTGCGTGCGATCGTCACCTCGAACGGCGGCGTCCCGTCGGCCGGCTGGACGAGCAGCCGGAGCCGGACCCGCGGGTTGTCGTTGATCGTCACCCCGGTGTCCTGGAGATCGAGGACGGTCGCGATCCCCCGGCTCCCGGTCGCCAGCAGCTGCCGGGTGCGCCGGCCCCCGATCCGGGCCAGGGCCACCAGCGTCGTCGGGATCAGCGCGGCCACCAGGAAGATTCCCCCGAAGAGCAGCCCGAAGCCGTGCCCGAAACCGGTCGAGGCCAGGCCCGCCGTCACGCCGCCGACGCCGACCCCTGCGAACAGGGCGGCGAAGACGATGAGGCCGCCGCCGCCGATCATGCCTGCGACGCCGGTGACGAACCCTCCGGCGAGCAGCCCGATCGTCTGCCCGGCGCCGGGCGTGCAGGTGGTGATCTCGGCGGTGCAGTCGGCGGCGCGGATGATGCCGTGAATCCCGGCGGCGACGGCCACCGCCCCTGCACACCCGATCATCCTGAACACGACGGACCGTGTGGACATCTGCCGGATGATAGTGACGCCGCCCCCACGGCTGAGGGACGTTCCGTGGGGGCAGGTCCTCCTGGCGGGCGGACAGCACCCAGCGCAAGATCGAGGGCGCGTACGGTTGCGGGCTACCTGTCGGGGTGCGACGTTCGGCCGAGCGGCCGCTGAAGCGGTCGCCAGCGGGTAGAGGCCTGCTGGAGCCGGGAATACCGGAACCGGTGGAACCGGGGACTACCGGCTCTGCCGAGGTGGGGACCGCGGGGAGGTGCGATGGCGCTGCCGGATCGGCAGACCGTACGCGGCTGGGCCGGGCGCATGATCGTCGACCGGGCCGGTGCGGCGATCGGGACCTGTATCCAGGTGTACACGGACGACGCGAGCGGTCTCCCCGAGTGGGCGGCCGCACGGATCGGGGAGACCCGGGTGCTGCTCCCGCTCCTGGACGCGGTGGAGGACGGGGACCGGGTGCGTGTGGCGGTCAGCCGGGACGACGCTCTGCTGGCCCCCCGCCCCGCCGCGGGCGGACACGTCTCGCCGGCGGAGGAGGAGCACCTGTACCGCCACTACGGCATCCCCTTCTCCGGGGACGCCTCGCCCACCGTGCTGCCGTCACGGCAGGGGCAGAACCCGGACGACGGCTCGCCGGCCCGGGACGCCGCCACCCCGTCGCCCGAGGTCCAGCACCCGTCGGGTGCCGGCGAGCGGGCCGCGGCGCGAGCGGCCCCGGCTCGGTGGGGCAGGTCGCGGCTGGCGGCGGGGCTGGCGTCGGCCCGGCAGAGCCGAGGGTGGACACCGGCCACGGTCGGGCTGGTGCTGGCCGGGTTGGTCGCAGCGGCCGGACTGGCGGTCGCCCGGGTGTCCCGCCGGGCGCGCTCGCACCGTCGAGGAGCCGGTGCGAGCGCGCATCGCCGCGGTGCCGCCGGTCGGCGTCGTCCGCTCAAGCGGGTCGGGCTCCATGCCGACTCACGCTGAGCGTGCCGACTCACGCTGAGGAGTCCCCAGGCTGGACACGAGAACTGGACACGAGACGAGGGGGTCGCACCCCGATGGATCGCGGCGCCGCCCGGCGCAGCGTTCCCGTATCCGATCGGGCACCAGACGCGCGGTTCGCCGTCCGGCGTCGCCCGGCAGACCGGACCCGGATGGAGCACCCGATGACCGCCATCACGACTGCCATGACCCTGGCCCAGCCCGAGGCCGACCTCCGCCGCCGCCTCCGCCCCTCCCGCGAGCAGTTGCGGATCGCGGCCGCGATGTTCCGGGCCGCCACCGAGGACATCACCTCCGTCGTCGTCCCGGTGGCCGCCGCCTGCGCGGACGGCCCGGTGGACCGCGGCCCGGTCACCTGGCTGGAGTACCCCGGCGGCTACTGGCTGGCCGACCGGGGCAGCCGGCACGGCGCGTACAGCTTTCCGATCGCGTGCCGGGCCGCCGAAGCCGCCGCTCTCGCGCACCTGTGCAGCCGCGGTGAGCGCGGGGTGCCGGGCTGGGTCACGATCCGGCCGGACGGAACCTGGACGGTCCTGGACGGCGCCTGATCGCCCGCCGCGCCAGCCCGCCGCGGCCCCCGATGCACGCCCCGCCGTCGCCGCTCCGATCGCGACGCCGGCCCGGAGCCGGGGGAGAATGGCGCGGTGACGCGGATCATCGCGGGCGCGGCCGGCGGCCGGCGGCTCGTCACCCCGCCGGGGGAGCGGACCCGCCCCACCAGCGACCGCGTCCGGGAGGCCCTCTTCTCCATGCTCGAGGCGCGGGGCGCCGTCCGCGGGGCGCGGGTGCTCGACCTGTTCGCGGGTTCGGGGGCCCTCGGCCTGGAGGCGGCGAGCCGGGGTGCCGCCGCGGTGACCCTGGTCGACTCCTCCCGCCAGGCGGTGGCGGCGGCACGCCGCAACGCCGGGGCGGTCACCGGTGCCGGCGGCCCCGCCGCCGTGGAGGTCGTTCTCGCCCCTGCCCTGCGCTACCTGCAGCAGGCGACGGGCCCCGCGTTCGACCTGGTGCTCCTCGACCCGCCGTACGCGCTCGGTGACGACGAGCTCGCCACCCACCTGACGGCCCTCGCCGCCCCCGGCCGGTTGGCCCCGGGGGCCGTCGTCGTGGTGGAGCGCGGTGCCCGAGGCGCCGGGCCGCGGTGGCCGGCGGGGCTGGTCCCGGAGCGCGACCGCCGGTACGGCGAGACCGTGCTCTGGACGGCACGGTGGACGACCACGGCCGGCGCCCGGCGATAGTTTGCCACCATGACGGCCGATCCTTTCCCGGGGGGACTCTCGGGCCCGCGAGTCCACCGCTGCGTGTGCCCGGGCAGCTTCGATCCGGTGACGAGCGGGCACGTGGACGTCGTCCGCCGGGCGGCCGTGCTGTTCGACGAGGTGATCGTGGCAGTGATGGGAAATCCGGCCAAGAAGGGGCTGTTCACTCTGGCCGAGCGCCAGGAGCTGCTCGAGGAGAGCCTGGCCGGGTTCCCCGGTGTCCGGGTCGAGATCGTGGAGGGCGGCCTGCTCGTCGACTACTGCCGCCGGGTCGGCGCGGTGGCCGTGGTCAAGGGTCTGCGCTCGGGCACCGACTTCGCCTACGAGCTGCCGATGGCCCTGATGAACCGGCACCTGACCGGTCTGGAGACGGTCTTCCTGCCCGGTGATCCCCGGTTCGAGCACGTGTCCAGCAGCCTGGTCAAGGAGGTGGCCGGGCACGGCGGTGACGTCACCGGTCTGGTGCCGGCCGCCGTGCTCGGGCGTCTGCACGCCCGCCTCGGTTTGGGCATGTGAGCCCGCTGCAGTAATCTCTGGGATTGGCCTCGCCGCCTGACGCGCCGTGGCCGGGTATCAGCTGTACCGATGTCGAGGAGCCACCATCCGCCCTGACCCCCGGTCGCCGTTCGTGATCGACGTTCACGAACTGGGTCGACGGCCGGGAACCATGCGGAGGGTGCACCGTGAGGTCGGTGCTCCCGCTGATCTCGGGACGGACGTGATCGGCATCCCCGAAGGCTCCGCGCTCGAGCTGGATCTCCGGCTCGAGTCGGTGATGGAGGGGGTCCTCGTATCCGGCACGGTACGAGGGCACGCGGCCGGGGAGTGCGTGCGATGCCTGGACGACCTCGGCCTGGACCTGGAGGCCGATCTCCAGGAGCTGTACGTCTACCCGGGGCGTGCGCCGGACGGCGAGGACGACGAGGATCTGCGTGAGCTCGAGGACGACCTGGTCGACCTGGAACCCGCGCTCCGGGACGCAGTGGTGCCCGCGCTGCCGTTCCAGCCGGTATGCCGACCGGACTGCCCGGGCCTGTGCTCCGAGTGCGGGGCACGGCTCGCGGACGACCCCGGCCACCACCACGACACCGCCGACCCGCGATGGGCGGCATTGCAGGGCTTCAGCCAGCCCCTGCATGACGAGAAGGAGAACTGACCGTGGCCGTCCCGAAGCGGAAGATGTCCCGCAGCAACACGCGGTCCCGCCGCTCCCAGTGGAAGGCGACGGCCACGGCGCTGACCGCCCGGATCGAGGGCGGCCAGGTGGCGTACTCGCGGCCGCACCGCGCTCGCGTCGTCACCGACTCCGCCGGCACCCCCCTGTACCTGGAGTACAAGGGGCGCAAGGTCAAGGACCTCTGACCCGCATTCCGGCGCCCGTGGGTCAGTCGCCACCTGCCAGACCTCCCGCCGATCCGGGACTGCTCGAGCAGCGGCTCGGGATCACGGTCGGCCGGGAGTTGCTCGTGCGCGCGCTCACGCACCGGTCCTACGCCTACGAGAACGGCAACCTGCCGACGAACGAGCGCCTGGAGTTCCTCGGTGACGCCGTGCTCGGCCTCGTCGTCACCGACGCCCTCTACCGCCGGCACCCCGACCTCCCGGAGGGTCAGCTGGCCAAGCTGCGGGCGGCCGTGGTCAACATGCGTGCCCTGGCGGACGTCGCGCGCGGGCTCCGCGTCGGTGACCACATCCTGCTCGGCCGGGGCGAGGAGACCAGCGGCGGCCGGGACAAGTCCTCGATCCTCGCCGACACCCTGGAGGCGCTGATCGGTGCCACGTACCTCGAGCACGGCATCGACTACGGCGCCAAGTTCGTTCACCGGCTCGTCGACGGCCTGCTGGACTCCAGCGCGGAGCTCGGGGCCGGGCTCGACTGGAAGACCAGCCTGCAGGAGCTCACCGCCACGCACGGCCTCGGCGTTCCGGAGTACGGCGTCGACGAGGAGGGGCCGGACCACGCGAAGACCTTTCACGCCGTCGTCCGGGTGAGCGGCGTCGTCCGGGGCCAGGGGTCGGGCCGGAGCAAGAAGGAGGCGGAGCAGCAGGCGGCCTCCGCCGCCTTCGCCGCGATCACCGCCGAGCGCGACGGAGCCGAGCGGATCGTGCCGCCGGGCCTGGCGCCGGATGACGGGCCCGACGTCGGCCACCCTGCCGGCGTCTGACGCGGCGAACCGTTCCGATCCCGGCGAACCTGGTCCGAGCCGCACGTGCCTGAGCTTCCCGAGGTCGAGGTCGTGCGCCGGGGACTCGCCCGCCGGCTGCCCGGCGTCCGGCTCGGCCCGGTCGAGGTACGCCACCCCCGGCCGGTTCGGCGGCACCAGGCGGGGGCCGGCGACTTCGCGGCCCGGCTGGACGGCACGCGGGTCGCGGCCGTCGTCCGCCGGGGCAAGTTCCTCTGGCTCGCCCTCGACGACGGCGATGCCCTGCTGGCCCATCTGGGTATGAGCGGGCAACTCCTGCTGCAACCCGCGGCGGCGCCGGCCGAACGGCACCTGCGGGTCCGGATCGGCCTGCAGGGCGCGGACGGCGGCGAGCTCGCCGGCCGCGAGGTGCGCTTCGTCGACCAACGGATGTTCGGCGGCCTCAGCCTGGAGAAGCTGGTCGGGACGCCGGACGGGTTGCCCGCCGGCGAGGGAACGGCGGACCCGGGGCTGCCGGTGCCCGTCCTCCACATCGCACGCGACCCGCTGGATCCCCACCTCGACGAGAACGCCCTGATCAACCGGCTGCGCACCCGGCGAACCGGGATCAAGCGGGCGCTGCTGGACCAGACGCTCGTCTCCGGGATCGGCAACATCTACGCCGACGAGGCCCTGTGGCGGGTGGGCCTGCACTACGCCCGGCCGACCGAGCTCATCACCCGGCCGGCGGCCCGCCGACTGCTGGACGCCGTCCGGGCGGTGATGCGCGAGGCCCTCGCCGAGGGCGGCACCAGCTTCGACAGCCTGTACGTGGACGTCAACGGCGCCAGCGGGTACTTCGAGCGGGCCCTGGCCGTGTACGGCCGGGCCGGGCTGCCCTGCCGGCGCTGCGGTGCGCCGATCCGCAGGGAGGCGTTCATGAACCGGTCGAGCTTCACCTGCCCGGGTTGCCAGCCCCGCCCACGCGCCGGCCGGTGGTAGTCACCGAACTGCAGTTCACGGGTAGCCTGTCGACGTGGCAGATGCGCAGATCCGGGTGCTCGTCGTCGACGACCACGAGATCGTCCGGCGAGGGGTGGTCGACGTCGTGGACGCCGACCCGACACTTACGGTAGTGGCCGAAGCGGGATCCGTGCTCGACGCGGTGCGCCGCGCCGCCGCGGTGCGGCCGGACATCGCTGTCATCGACCTGAAGCTCCCCGACGGGACCGGGATCGACCTGGTCCGCAAGCTCAAGGCGGACCACCCGAGCCTACGCTGCGTCGTCCTCACCTCGTTCGACGACGACGAGGCCGTGGCCGCCGCGAAGGACGCCGGAGCGAACGCCTTCGTGCTGAAGACCGTGCGCGGCTCGGAGATCGCCGGGATCGTCCGGGAGGTGGCCGCCGGCCGCAACCTGCTCGACGAGCGGACGCTCGCCCGGCGCAGGGCCTCGCACACCGACCCGACCGACGCGCTCACGCCGACCGAGAAGAAGGTGCTCGAGCTCATCGGCGACGGCCTGTCCAACCGGGAGATCGGCGACCAGCTGGGCCTGGCCGAGAAGACGGTCAAGAACCACGTCACCGGGCTGTTGGCCAAGATGGGTTTCCGCCGGCGCACCCAGGCTGCCGCCTGGGTGGCGGCCCACCGGCAGGGCACCGGCTGGAACGCCGGCGCCTGATGGGTTCTGCCGGGCCCGGCCCGGTCCCGCGGCTCCGCCGCGCGGCGGAGGGTGTCAGGAGTTGAGCTCAGCCGTCCAGCGCAGGGTGGTACCGCCCTCCTGGTTGGGCCGCGCCTGCGAGCTGCCGCCGTGGCGCCGCGCCCGCTCGCCCATGTTGTCCAGCCCGCTCCGGCGCTGGTTCCCGGCCGGCAGTCCCACTCCGTCGTCGATGACCTCGACGACGACCTGCTCGCCCTCCATCCGCACGTTCACCGCGACGTGTGATGCGCGGGCGTGCCGGGCCGCGTTCGACAGGCCCTCG